>JALOMI010000209.1 GCA_025455465.1 Cyclobacteriaceae bacterium
GGTTTTCGCTTCCGGGATATCACGGCAACAGCCGGTGTAGCCGGCAACCATGACTGGTCTACAGGAACCACCCTGGTGGATATCAACAATGACGGCTACCTCGATATTTATGTCTGCCACGTTGCCGGTATTGAAAATCTCACCGGTCACAATCTGCTCTATGTCAATAACGGTGACCTTACGTTCACGGAACGATCCGCGGAGTACGGCCTTGATTTTTCAGGTCTCTCCACGCAGGCCGTTTTCTTTGATTATGATCTCGATGGCGATTTGGATATGTACCTGCTGAATCACTCCATTCATGGCGTAAACAGTTACGGATATTCTGCCTTGCGGATGGAAAACAGTGATCTGGCTGGCGACCGGTTATATCAGAATAAGTCGGAGACTGGCAAAATTTACTTTGAAAATGTCACGAGAAAGTCAGGCATCTATACATCACATATCGGCTATGGACTGGGAGTAGCAGTATCTGACATCAACCAGGATGGCTGGCCCGATATCTATGTGTCGAATGATTTTCATGAGAACGATTACCTGTATATCAATAACAGTAACGGCACCTTCACCGAATCCCTGGAAAAGTACCTCGCACATACTTCACGCTATTCAATGGGCTGTGATATCTCCGATATCAACAATGATGGATTGCCGGACATCGTTTCACTGGATATGCTTCCGGAAGACCCTGAAATTCTCCTGAAGTCGGTATCCGAAGATACACAGGAAGTTTATGAGATCAAGGCAGGCTTCGGCTATGGCTCTCAATACGTACGCAACTGCCTGCAGTTAAATCGGGGAGATCATTTTACCGAGATTGCCCAGTATGCAGGCATCCATGCCACAGACTGGAGTTGGTCGGCTTTAATGGCTGACCTTGACAACGATAGTCGCCAGGAGATCTTTATTACCAACGGTATTTACAAGCGTCCGAACGATCAGGATTATATTCAGTATACTTCGCTGGCTGCGAATATCCGAAGCACTACATCCAACCAGGATAGTGTGGACCGCCTGCTGATGATGCGTTTGCCCACCCTGCAAATACCGAATTATGTCTACCGGCAGCAGGGTGATTTGCGGTTTACCAATATCAGCGGGGCTTGGGGCCTGAACCAACCTTCATTTTCCAACGGAGCGGTTTATGCTGATCTGGATAATGACGGTGACCTGGATCTGGTGATTAACAACGTGAACCAGGAGGCATTTGTTTATGAGAACCATAGTTCTGCTAAGGGCAAAAACAATTATATAGCCTTTGCACTGCGATCACCGGCCAATCATTTTGGCATTGGTGCCCGTGCGATCGTATATGCCGGTCAGCAGCAATTGATGCGCGAGATGATCCTTACCCGGGGTTTTCAATCCTCGGTGGAACCGGTTCTTCACTTCGGTCTTGGCGATATCAGTAAAATCGACAGTGTAGAAATCATCTGGCCCGGAAACAAAAGGCAGGTGGTAAAAGAAGCGGTGCTGAATTCTAAGAATGTCATTCAGCAGGGCGAATCCCTGGCATCATCAGCACTATTGGCAACACATAAGACGGCTTCACCATGGTCGCGTGCGGCAGTTGAAATTGCCTGGAAACATGAGGAGAATAAAGATTTTAAAGACTATGTGGTCGATCCGTTGATGCCGTGCTTCCTGGGAGCGGAGGGCCCGGCATTGGCCGTTGCGGATGTGAATGGTGACGGACTTGATGATTTCTACCTGGGCGGATCGCATTACCAACCCGGTGTGCTGATGATGCAAACGCAAAATGGAAATTTCCTGCAGGCCCTGATTCAGGATTTTCTTAAAGATGCACAATATGAAGATACGGATGCCGTCTTCGTGGATGTAAACGGAGATCAGGCACCGGATCTCTATGTAGTCAGTGGTGGTTCCCAGTACTGGGAAGGGTTGCCATTCATGGAAGACCGCCTCTATATCAATGATGGTGAAGGGGGCTTTGTGCGTTCGCGGAATTCCCTTCCTCCGGTTTTTGTAAACGGCAGTGTTGTGCGCGCAGCAGATATCGATGGGGATGGTGACATGGATTTATTTGTCGGCAGCCGATCCGTATCCGGAATCTACGGACTAACGCCAGCGTCCTACATCCTGCGGAATGATGGTAAGGGTAATTTTTCCATCCACCAGGAATTGAAAGCCGGCATGATTACCGATGCTGCATGGTTTGATTATGATCGTGACGGTTTGCCCGATCTGTTGCTGGTCGGTGACTGGATGCCGCTGACGATCTATCAGAACGATGACAGAAAATTTGAACAAATTGAAGTTGCAGGTTTTAAAAATACCGAAGGCTGGTGGCGCTCAGTAGCTGTGGCCGACCTGAACAGCGATGGGCATCCGGATATCGTGGCGGGAAATATCGGAGAAAATGTGAAGTTGAGGCCCACGCCCGAAAGGCCTGTAACACTTTACTTCGCTGACTTTGATGACAACGGTAAACCCGATCCGGTGATTTTCTATTACCAGGGGAACAACCACATTCCGTTTCAGTCGAAAGTTCAGCTGGCTAAACAAATGCCGTACGTTAATAAACGATTTACCAACTACCTGGCCTTCTCCATGATACGTGAGCCTGCCGATTTATTGCCGGAAGAAAAATTACGAAAGACGAAGCCCCAATCCGTATATACATTTGCCAGCAAGGTATTTCTCAGTGATGGCAAAGGTGGTTTTCAGCCGATCAGCATGCCGGTTGAGATGCAGTTTAGCTCAGCAGAAAGCATCCTTATCGATGATGTCAATGGTGACCGGATACCCGATATAATACTTGCGGGCAACAACCATAGTCATGCGGTAAACCTGGGGAATACAGACAGCCAGTCGCTCTTGTTGTTGCAGGGATCGCCCACAGGCACTTTCCGGGTTGTATCCATTAACGATCAGCAGAATTTCAAGAATGATTACAGGTGCATCCGGCCACTGAAGCGAAAGGGCATAACGAATTATATTCTGGCTGGAAACAATGCCGTGCCTGAAGTTTATCAGTACAGCAGAACTGAAAACGTACAGTAGAACTGTTGCTCAATCATAGGTATTGGGTAAATTCAACGGTCAAAATCAAAGACCGGTTAATAGTAATCAAAATTGAACTGTTATGAAGACTGCTCCTTTAATCCTTATGATTTTAATTGCGATAACCACTGCTGTTGTGGCGCAGCCCGTTTCGACCGGTAACACGTGGCTGGTAGAAGCCAAAGGAATTGATGCCTCCCGGTATTACGGTGTAACAGTGGCTAATGGTATGGTAGGTATGGTATCGTCTCCGAATCCGCTCCGGGTGCAGGATGTTGTGCTGAACGGGGTGTATGATAACTACCAGCGCGGCCGCGTATCCAATATTCTGAAATCCTTCAACCATGTCAACATGAACCTGGATGTTGACGGACAACGGATTAATTCCAGTAATATCAGCCAGTACCGGCAGGTACTGGATATGAAGAAGGCATCGCTGATCACCTCCTTTGAGGTGAGCGATAAATTGACAGTGCATCATACCCTCATGGCACTGCGTCATCTTCCGTATACCGCACTGAGTATTGTATCGATAACGGCAAAAAATGATGTTGCGGTTACTCCTATGAGTGTGATCGAAGCACCCGATCATCTTGCAGATATCCGGAATTACTACAGTGAGATTGACCGGCCGCACGTAAAGATTCCGCTGCTTACTTCGGTGGCGAAGAGTCCGTCAGGCCGGCATACGGTGGCCGCCAGCAATAGTTTCATTTTTCCGGAGCCACACGGCCGTGAACCGAAGCTGATCCATGAAGACTGGGATTACAACATGCACCTGGTGAAATTTCACAAGGCACTCAAAGCAGGGGAGACCTATACGTTCAGCATCGTTTCTTCTGCGGTATCGACTGCGCATTACAACGATCCGCATAATGAAGCGGAACGGCTGAGCATTTTTGCCATGCTGGAGGGAACAGAGCGCCTGTTGGCACGGCATGAAGCGGAATGGAATAAATTGTGGCAAAGTGATATAGTGCTGACCGGTGATGATCAGGCCCAACGGGATATTCGTTTTGCCTTATACCATCTGTATTCTTTTGCAAGGGAGGGTACAGCCTACAGTTTATCTCCCATGGGCCTGAGTGGCCTGGGTTATAACGGTCATGTTTTTTGGGATACCGAACTCTGGATGTACCCGCCTTTGCTGGTGATGCAACCTGCCATAGCCCGTTCCCTGCTGGAGTACCGTTTTCAACGGCTTGAAGCGGCCCGGCAAAATGCCTTTGCGCACGGTTATAAAGGAGCCATGTTTCCCTGGGAATCATCAGCTGATGGTGCAGAAGACACTCCAGTGTGGGCTCTTACCGGTCCGTTTCAACACCATATTACCGCCTGCATTGGCTGGGCTTTCTGGAAATATTATCAGGTGACTAAAGACCGCCAGTTTCTGGCAGAACGGGCTTATCCGGTGCTTAAGGAGGTGGCCGATTTCTGGTCCAGCCGGGTGGAGCGAAAAGGACCGGGCCGGTATGAGATCAACAATGTAATTGGCGCCAATGAATGGCAGGAAAACATTGATAACAATGCCTTCACTAATGCGATGGCCATTACGGTCTTGAAATACGCCACGCAGGCTGCAACTGTCCTGGGAATAAAGCCCGATCCGGACTGGATGCTGGTGGCCAACAACATTCCTGTCCTGAAATTCCCGGATGGCGTTACCCGCGAGAATGCCACGTATAGCGGAGAGATGATCAAACAGGCCGATGTCAACCTGCTGGCCTTTCCGTTGGAGTTTTATACGGCCCGCGATCAGATTGAAAAAGACCTGAAGTACTATGAACCCCGAATGGCACCGGATGGTCCTGCTATGGGCAATTCGGTTTTGGCTACGCTCTATGCCCGTCTGGGCAGTCCGGACAAAGCGCAGGAATGGTTTGTCAAATCGTACAAACCGAATGAAGTGCCGCCCTTTGGCGTAATGGCTGAAACAGCAGGCGGAACCAATCCTTACTTTGCCACAGGTGCGGGCGGTATGTTGCAGGCCGTTATTTTCGGATTTGGCGGATTGTCTGTCAATGATCAGGGAGTCACCCAAGTTAAAACCCGCTTGCCGGGAACATGGAAGTCGCTTGAATTAAAAGGTATTGGTTCAAACCGTTCAAACTATATGGTCAAATAATTACTTTTGACTGGTTAATTATAAACAGTTATGAAAAAGTTGATTATAGTTGCAATCGACTTTTCCGATTGCTCGATCAATGCATTTGAACATGCGCTTACCATTGCACAGAAATCGGAATCGGACCTGAAAATGATCTGGGTCAACAAGGCCAGGCAGGAACGTTCGGTTGCATTGAAAGATCCGGAAGAAGCCGTTAACGATGCGCGTCAGACATTTGACGAGATGATCCGGCAATACCAGGAGCGCTTGCAGAAAAACAAACTGACCTATGTGATCCGGGAAGGAAAGGTGTACCAGGAGATTGTAAAACAAGCGGATGAGGACGAGGCCTTTCTGATCCTGGCGGGTACGCACGGATCTTCCGGCTTTGAGGAGTTCTGGATCGGCAGCAATGCCCAAAAGATCGTATCGGCGTCGCGGTGCCCGGTAATCACCATCCGGGGAGGGGTCAACATCAAGCGGGAACTTACCCGGATCATCCTGCCCATCGACAGCACGCCCGAAACCCGGCAAAAAGTGTCGGTTACGGCCCTGCTTGCCAAGTATTTCAATGCGGAGATCATCGTTTTGTCGCTCTATTCAACACAGGTGGAAGCAGTCCGTAACCTGATCGGCAAATATGCGAAACAGGTAGCAGCGTACCTGAAAGAGAATGGTATTAACCATCGCCTGGAAGATCTGGAGGATGTCGATAACCTGACGGATGCCACCATCGAATATGCCATGAAAGCGGAGGCGAACCTGATCTCGATCATGACCGAACAGGAAAAAACCACCAAAAACCTCTGGTTGGGACCGTATGCGCATCAAATGGTCAATCA
>JALOMI010000210.1 GCA_025455465.1 Cyclobacteriaceae bacterium
CATTAAGGTCATTCCGATGGCGGAGTTTCTGTCCATGGTGTCGTATTAAACTAGCGTAAGGGATTTCTTGTAATTCATGGAAGCTTCAACAAACTTCACAAAGAGCGGGTGTGGATTCATCACGGTGCTCCTCAGTTCAGGGTGATACTGCACCCCGATAAACCATGGATGGTCTTTCAGTTCCACCACTTCGACCAGGTTCGAGTCGGGGTTGACACCCACGGCTTTCAGTCCGGCTTCCTCCATTTTTTCGAGATAGGCATTGTTAAACTCATAGCGGTGGCGGTGCCGCTCCTGGATGGTGGTCTCACCATAGGCCTGTGCGGCCTTGCTCGATTTTTTCAGCTTGCAGGTATAAGCGCCAAGACGCATGGTACCTCCTTTGGCCGTGATTTTCTTCTGGTCTTCCATCAGGTCAATCACCGGATGCTTGGCAGACGGATTCAGTTCCGTTGAACTGGCTTCCAGTCCCAGCACATGGCGGGCATATTCAATCACGGCACACTGCATACCCAGGCAGATGCCGAAGAAGGGAATTTTGTTTTCGCGCACATAGCGGATGGCGGCAATTTTTCCTTCCATGCCGCGCTCGCCAAAACCGGGTGCCACCAGCACGCCATGTAATCCCTGTATAACGGATTCAACAGTCTCTGTATTGATATCTTCGGAAGATATCCACTTCAGATTCACGCGGCAGTCATTTTGGGCACCGGCATGAACGAACGATTCTACGATTGACTTATAAGCGTCAGGCAGCGTAACGTATTTTCCGACCAGGCCGATGGTAATTTCATCCAGCGGATTCTTGAGTTTTCCTAAAAATACTTTCCACTGTTCGAGGTCCGGTTCCAGCTTACTGGTGGTTTTCATTTTGGCCAGCACGCGCTCATCAAGTTTTTCCTTCCGCATCAGCAGGGGCACATCGTAAATGGTGTCTGCATCGATAGCCTCTATAACCGAGTTCAGGTTTACGTTGCAGAACAAGGCCAGCTTCTTGCGGATTTCCATCGGCAACGGCATCTCGGTGCGGCACACCAGGATGTCGGGCTGTATGCCATACGACAACAATTCTTTAACAGAGTGTTGTGTGGGTTTGGTCTTTAATTCCTTCGCGGCTTTGAGGTAGGGGATCAGCGTCAGGTGAATAACCAGGGCATTATTGCTGCCCAGATCCCACTTCACCTGGCGTACCGCTTCAATGAACGGCAGGGATTCAATATCTCCTACCGAGCCTCCGATTTCTGTAATGATGAAATCATAGTCACCGCTTTCTCCCAGTAAATAGATGTTGCGTTTGATTTCATCGGTGATATGGGGAATTACCTGTACGGTCTTTCCAAGGTACTCACCGTGTCGCTCTTTGTTGATGACGTTGTTGTAAATGCGGCCAGTGGTGATGTTGTTGGCCTGTGTGGTGGGCATATTGAGAAAACGTTCATAATGCCCTAAGTCAAGGTCGGTTTCAGCGCCATCGTTCGTCACGTAACACTCTCCGTGTTCGTAGGGATTCAGCGTTCCCGGATCGATGTTGATGTACGGGTCGAACTTCTGAATAGTGACATTGAAGCCCCTGGCTTGCAGCAACTTACCCAGTGATGCAGAGATGATTCCTTTACCCAGGGAAGATGTTACCCCGCCCGTAACGAAGATGTATTTGGCCGTTGACATGAAGGATTGTTACGGGGTGCAAAGGTAGGGTTTTGACGGTAATAAACTACTCGAATTCACGGAGCTGCCGGTAAATTTTGCCGGTGATAATCAACATGTAATCAAAGAACGTTGCATGCCGGTTTTTTTCCGTAAACTGGATGTAAACCATGCCCTGATCAGCAGAAAACAAAGAAATGGAATCGGCTTTGTGTAACTTTGCCAGAGCAAAAAATGAATTACCGATCGTCCTTGCAGCATCCGATTTTTTCCACCATTGGTCATGTGGCTGATGAGCTGGGGTTGGAAACGTATGTGGTAGGCGGATTTGTCCGCGACCTGCTCCTGGGTCGCCCGACTACGGATGTAGACTTTGTATGTGTTGGAAGCGGTATTGCGCTGGCGGAAGGTGTGGCCCGCAAACTGGGGCCTGAGGTACAGGTACATGTGTACAAAAACTTTGGCACAGCCCATATTCCCCATGCTGATTTTAACCTGGAATTTGTCGGGGCGCGGAAGGAATCGTACCAGCGTCACTCCCGCAAGCCCATTGTGGAAGACGGCACCCTGCGCGATGACCAGCTGCGGAGGGATTTCACCATCAATGCGATGGCCATCAGCCTCAACAAGGATACCTTTGGTGATCTGATCGATCCTTTCCACGGGCAGGACGACATGAAGAGCCGGTTGATCCGCACACCGGTCGATCCGGTGATCACGTTCTCCGATGATCCGCTCCGCATGATGCGTGCCGCCCGCTTTGCCTCGCAGCTGAATTACGATATCGAAGCCGACACTTATGCTGCGATGATCAGCCAGGCCGAACGCCTGAAGATCGTCTCGCAGGAGCGCATCACCGATGAACTGAACAAAATCATCCTCAGCCCTGTGCCATCGTACGGATTCAAACTCCTTTTTCACAGCGGACTCCTGAAATTGTTTTTTCCTGAGCTGGTTTTGTTGCACGGTGTGGAATATGTAGGCAATCGTGCCCACAAGGATAATTTCTTTCACACCCTTCAGGTGCTCGATAATGTGGCGAAAGCATCCGGTGACCTGTGGCTGCGCTGGGCCGCTATTCTGCACGACATCGCCAAGCCCCAGACCAAGCGTTACGATAAGGAACATGGCTGGACCTTTCATGGTCATGAAGACCGTGGCGCGCGCATGGTGCCGCACATTTTCAGAAGGCTTAAACTGCCCATGAATGACAAGATGCTCATGGTACAGAAACTGGTGCGCCTGCACCTGCGGCCGATTCCGCTGGCCAAAGAGGTTACCGATTCAGCCGTGCGCAGGCTGTTGTTTGATGCCGGTGATGAAATCGAAGCGCTGATGACCCTTTGCCGGGCCGACATCACTTCCAAGAACCTGCAGAAGGTCGATCAGTTCCTTAAAAATTTCGACCTGGTGGAACGCAAAATGGCCGAAGTGGAAGCCAAGGATCAGCTGCGCAATTTCCAGCCTCCCGTTACCGGGGATGAAATCATCCGCCTGTTTAACATCCCACCCGGGCCGATCATCGGAGAAATCAAGGACCAGATCAAAGAGGCCATCCTGGACGGGCAAATACGTAACGACCGTGAAGAAGCATTTGCCCTGATGCACGCTCTGGCACGCGAGCGTGGTTTGACACCAGTTACAGAGTAAATGCCGTGCAACTTTCTTAACTTGAATGGGTCTGTTAGGATACGTTAGCTATAGCCGTTGAACCACGAGGTGCTGAATATACATCAGGAGTTGATCAACCGGTGCCGGGAGGGCGACCGGGAAGCGCATTATCAGCTCTATAAAAGTTATGCAAAGGCCATGTTCAATGCCGCCTGGCGCATCACCGGCAACACCGATGATGCCGAAGATGTGCTGCAGGAAGCCTTCATCAGTGCTTTCAGAAACCTGGATGCCTATCGCGGTGATGCCACATTTGGTTCGTGGCTGAAACGCATCGTGGTGAATAAGGCCATCAACGCAGTAAAGAAAAAACGCACCGAGTTGTTTCCTGATGATGATCATTTTGATGTTGCCGAACCGGAGGAGCCTGAGGAATACAGGTCGGGGTTAACTGTGGAGAAAGTAAGGTATGCCATTGAAAGTTTGCCGGACGGCTATCGCACGGTCTTGTCGCTTTACCTGCTGGAAGGTTACGACCACCAGGAAATAGCAGAGATCATGGGCATAACGGAATCAACATCCAAGTCGCAATTGAACCGGGCTAAGAAACGATTACAAGAACGATTAACAGAAAAGGTATGAAAGAGTCATTGGAAGATTTTATTCGCGTCAACCGCAGTGCATTTGATGAGCGTGAACCTTCTGAAAAAATATGGAAAACAGTCCGGCAGCGTTTATTTCCACATGCTGCAGGTATGATCTACTGGCGTGCTGCAGCGATCCTGTTCATGGCGCTGTCGGCTTTTCTGCTATATACCCGCTGGCAAGAAGAAAAATCCGACAAACTGGTCCTGAACGAATTCCGGGATGTGGAGACGTTCTATGTGCGCGAGATTGCAGAAAAGATTGACCTGATCGAAGATGTTTCCGGTGGTGACGGCAACCTGAATGGATTTACCAAAGACTTCCGACAACTGGAAGCCATGTACGCAGTGCTCAACGATGAGATGCACCAGCGGCCCAGCAGAAAAGTTAAAGACGCGATGATCCTGAACCTGCTCATCCGCATCGACCTGCTCAACAAGCAACTGGAGAAAATAGAACGTGCCAATAATGCTGACGATACCCGACAGGAGCGTGAATCAGTAGATTCGGTTTGAGGCCTTGCCCAGCTCAAAAGGCTCTACGGCAGAATCGACCAATTTCCCGTCTTCACACTTCAGGATACGCCCCGGTTGTTTAATAATCAATTCATAGTCATGGGTGGCCATCAGGATGGCTGTGCCGCTCTTGTTGATTTGCTGAAAAACTTTCAGGATCTCGTGGGATACCTCCGGGTCGAGATTTCCGGTGGGTTCATCCGCTACCAGTAATACCGGTTCGTTGATGAGGGCGCGGGCAATCACCACGCGCTGCTGTTCTCCTCCGGATAGCTGATGCGGCATCTTTTTTTCCACGGCACCAAGTCCCACTTTCATCAATACCTCCTGCAGGCGTGCACGCATCTTGGCGGAGTCCTTCCAGCCGGTGGCCTTCATCACAAACAGCAGGTTATCAGCAATAGTGCGGTCGGGGAGGAGCTGAAAATCCTGAAAGATAATGCCCAACTTTCTGCGCAGCAGCGGTACCTCAGCTGGACGGATATTGTGAATGTTAAATCCGGCAATGCGGATATCCCCCGCCTTCAGGGGCAGGTCGGCATAGAGCGTCTTCAGCAAGGAGGATTTTCCCGAACCGGTGCGTCCCACCACATAGACAAATTCTCCTTTCTCAACATTAAAGTTGACTGACTCGAGCACGGTGTTGAAATCCTGCATGATGGCAGCATCTTTTACCTGTACAACGGGATCTGTGGAGAACATGGCTTCGGTGATGTTTGTAACGTACTGCTTATAAAACGGATCAGCCGTTCACCTTCTTGTAATCGGTAAGGAATTTCTCCAGGCCGATATCCGTCAGCGGATGTTTGAGCAAGCCCATAATCGCGCTCAGCGGACAGGTAGCTACATCAGCACCGATCTCAGCACAATGAACGATGTGCATGGTGTGACGAATGGAGGCAGCGAGAATTTCCGTATCGAAGCCGTAGTTATCATAGATCTGACGGATCTGGGCGATGAGCTCGAGGCCGTCCTGCGAAGCATCATCCAGCCGTCCGATAAACGGAGAGACATAGCTGGCACCGGCTTTGGCTGCCAGCAGCGCCTGCCCGGCAGAAAACACCAGCGTGCAATTCGTGCGGATGCCTTCGTTGGTGAAATACTTGATGGCTTTGATGCCGTCTTTAATCATCGGCACCTTCACCACAATTTTGTCATCAATTTTGGCGAGCTCGTGCCCTTCGCGGACAATGCCGGCATAATCGGTAGCAATGACTTCTGCGCTGACATTATTGTCAACGATGTTGCAGATCGCCTTATAGTGTGCTTTGATGTTCTCGGCTCCTTTAATACCCTCTTTGGCCATCAGCGAAGGGTTGGTAGTTACACCATCCAGAACGCCCAGGTCGTAGGCTTCCTTGATTTCATTCAGGTTGGCGGTGTCGATAAAAAATTTCATAGATGGTGGTTGTTTGCTAAAAATAGAAATTCGGAAAAGGCTGTAAAATAAAAAGGGCAAACCAACATCGCACCGCTACAACCGCCTACCCTTGCTACCTTCCGGTCCTGGGGGAGTTCAGCAGGAGCTGGTCGTGCCGGC
>JALOMI010000211.1 GCA_025455465.1 Cyclobacteriaceae bacterium
ACGTCTTTCGTGTAACGACTCGAGACTGAAATTTTCAAATGCCAGTGATTTGCTGTAATCCAGAAATTCCTGGTTAGAATATTCAGCGTCACCAGATAGTAACAGGTTAGAAAAATCAAATCCTTCAGCAGCTAAAGCAATATCCAGTGTTTCGGCTGCCGAGCACATGGCAAAGAGATAACCTCCACCGGCACTAAATGCTTTTATCTTTCGTGCTATCGTCATTTTCAATTGAGAAATGCTGGAATATCCCAGTTTGGCAGCAGTCAATTCATTCAACTTTAATTCCATAACTGCAGATTCGCGCCAACGCATCTTATTGGGTTGGCCTGTAAAATCCTCATGGTGCAGGTGAAGCCAATCGTACCGGGCTAATGCGTCATTATGAATTTCTTCATCATAAATAATATCAAAGGGTATCTCAGCGTATTCGAGCACCAGCAACACAGCATCGGTTTCATCACCGATGAATTCACTTTTCGGAGAATAGACAGCAACACGCGGAGCCTTTTCGAGGCGTACCACATTCATGTTGACGGCCGGGCTGGCAATTTCATTCAGGATGTCGTTCACTTTGAAGGCTGAGATAATCTCAAAAGACACACCACGAAGTATGCACTCCTGTTGAAGCCAGGGAGAATAATCAGCCAGAAAACTTCCGCCCCGGTAATTCAACAGCCAGTCAATGGGTTTGTCCTGAACGAGACTCTGATAGGCAATGCCATAGGCTTTCAGGTGGTTGCGCTGACTGTCATCCATAGGGATCAGGATAGCGTTGGCGGTGGCGTAATTCCACAGCATGAACAGCACAAAGAAACCGGCTACTCTTTTCATCCTGACGGGTGTGGTTGTTCATTAAAGTACACTATATTCCGATGAAATAAAAACTGCAGCCAAGCCTGGTGACACCGAGGCCGGACCACTGATGCGTGATGACCTGCTTGCGGAAGTTTTTAACGAACTCAAAAAATAATATGCAGCCAATTCTTCATCCGTCAAAATTACAGGCGTGGTTATCTGCTCCTGAACTGGTTATTATTGATGCCCGGGGCGGGCCGGATGCCCGCGATCGTTATCAGCAAGGTCATATTGCGGGCGCGTTGTTTGTTGATTTGGAAACAGAACTCTCTGCCAGGAAGCAGGATCCTGCCCAGGGCGGAAGACATCCGCTGCCGGAGCCACAGGCGTTTGCCCGCACGCTCCAACTACTCGGCATTACTCCGGAATCAACAATAGTCGTGTATGATGATAAGCATGGCGCCAATGCGGCTGCACGATTCTGGTGGATGATGAAGGCAATAGGGCATCAGGAAGTATACGTGCTGGATGGGGGATACCAGCCGAATTCTTGGGAGGGGATTCTGGTTGAAACCGGTGAGGTTAAGCGTAAACCGGCATCAATGCTTTACCAGGTAACGAACTGGCAATTGCCTAAAGTCAACCTGAGTGATGTAGAGCAAGCTTCTCAGCAAAGCATATCCATCATCATCGATGTACGCGAAGCTTACCGCTACCGGGGTGAAGGAGAGCCTTTTGATCTTGTTGCCGGTCATATTCCCGGTGCTGTTAACCTTCCTTATTTCGACAATCTTGATTCTGCCGGGTTCTTCAAATCTGCTGACATGGCAGCAAGCCGGTGATTGTGCATTGCGGATCGGGTGTTACAGCTTGCCATACGCTGCTGGCGATGGAGGAAGCGGGAATAACCGGTGCTTCCCTGTATGTTGGTTCGTGGAGCGAATGGTCGCGCAATGAAAAGCCAATAGCGACATCGACTAAGCAATAGCCGTAGTACCTTGCGATGATCACAAAAAAAACAGCAGGTTAATTGTTGTTAACAACGTAACCTGCTGTTTACATTTTATACAAGATCAATCCTGGCAGATCTGATCGTAGGCAAAGACATGGCCGGCAATATCCTGAAACTTCAGCTTTTCTCCGGCAAAAGCCTCGATCATCTTCGGACAATTCTTATAGAGCTCATCAAAATCCTTTTTGTAGCTGCCCTTTTTTACCAGGACGGCTTTCTCGTTATTCTGAACGAAGAGGTATGACTTTTCAACATCACCGGTAAGCTTTACTCCGGCAATACCGATACCATCGGTTTTGCGATTCGGATTCGGGTCTGCATAGACTTTGATCTTGCTGTCGAAGCCCGGATTCAACAACTGCATCAGCCTGAGGTTACCTGCTTTGTTATGCCGCATCGCTGTTTCGAAGATGACAAAGTCGCGTTTAACGATGTCGTCAAAGTTGGTCCGTGTCATTTCTTTGATGGAACTGGAGGACTCCGTAATCATGGCCAGTTTCATTAGTTTACTGGTCTTGACCTGCAGCTGGGAAATGTCTTCCGGTTTGAGTTTCCTCTTTTCTCCATTTTCCAGTTTGATGGTAATGGCGCTGATGTAACCGTTGGAGCCCGACATCGTACCTATTTTACCGGTGATTTCTTCACCGTTGGCCAGTTTAACAATGCATTGACTGTTGCCCAGTGCTGCGTAACCGTCATCTTCGAGTTCGGCTACAAAACCCTGTGCAAAAGAAAACAACGACAAAGTCGTCAAGAGAAGGATTAGGGTTGATTTCATAGGAGGAGCTGTTTGGTTTGTGAATGTGCCACAAGGGCATAAATCAAGCCAAAAGATAATACTATGGATGGTATAAAACCGAATTATGTTGAGGATCAGGCGATATCGTCCACTTCCTTGATCACTACTTTCTCCATCACATCACCGGCCCGGATTTGATCAATGACCTCCAGCCCTTCATACACCTTTCCAAAAACAGTATGGTTGCGGTCCAGGTGTTTGGTGTTTTCCCGGCTGTGGCAGATGAAGAATTGTGATCCTCCGGTATTGCGACCTGCATGGGCCATGGACACCACACCGCGGTCGTGGTATTGATTGGCGCCATCCAGTTCACACTTGATGGTGTAGCCCGGGCCACCATTACCGATGCCGTTGGGGCATCCGCCCTGGATCACGAAATTGGGGATGACGCGGTGGAAAGTGAGGCCATCATAAAAATTGTGTTCGGCCAGGTCGATAAAATTCTTAACGGTATTGGGGGCATCTTTTTCAAAGAAGCGGATTTTCATGACACCCTTTTTGGTGTGTATCTCTGCGATTTTCATAGAATGGAATTATTGATAAAACGCCTGCAAATTACAAAAGGCAGGCCGTCTGAAAAGAAATTCACCGTCAAATCGCAGGAATGATTAAGTTAGGGTATCTTACCTTAAACCCATGAAGAAGATACTGATCCCCGTCATCCTCCTGTGCCTGTTTTTTACTTTTGACACGGTTTTATCGCAACAATCTTCCGAGAAGAAAGAACAAGTTGCCATTCCGGAAGCAGACGTTTCGGTTACTCAGCAAACTGTAAGAATCAACAATACGGCTATTAACCTGACGGCACGCACCGGTACTTTTTTGCTGCGCGATGAAAATAATGAGCCCATTGCGCTCTTTGGATTTACCTACTACACCCGCGATGGTGTAAACAATCCCAAGCGTCCGATCATGTTTGCATACAACGGTGGTCCCGGATCATCCTCGTTCTGGCTGCATATGGGTGTTATGGGTCCGAAGCGTATTGTGGTCAATGATCCGGGCTACACACCTGCTTCACCTTATCAGTTGGTCAATAATGATTACTCCATTCTTGATATGGCCGACCTGGTGATGATGGATCCGATTGGAACTGGCTTAAGTGTTCCCGTAGGCAAGGCAAAGTTTGACGATTTCTGGGGTGTCGATCAGGATATCCGCAGCATTAGCCTGTTCATTACCCAGTTTCTGATTGAGTACGGCAGGATGAATTCACCCAAATACCTGTTGGGTGAAAGCTATGGTACCTTTCGCAATGCTGGCGTGATGAACCGCATGCTGAACCAGGGCATTGCCCTTAATGGAGTGATAATGGTCTCCGCGGTATTTGATTTGCGCACGCTACTGTTTCCTCCGAATGATGATCTGCCGTACATCCTGCATTTTCCGACTTATGCGGCAACCGCATGGTATCACAACAAGATTACTGACAAGCCGGCCAGCCTGGAAAAGTTTCTTGAAACCGTACGTGCCTTTTGCGAGAAGGAGTATGCACCGGCATTGTACAAAGGTGACCAGCTTACGGAATCAGAACGTAAGCTTATAGCAGCCAGGCTTTCTTCTTTCTCCGGCATTGCACCGGACTACTGGCTGAAGGCCAATCTTCGCGTTCAAGCCAGCGCTTTTTACCAGGAGCTGCTCCGCGATGAAGGCCGCACCGTTGGCCGCCTGGATTCGCGGTATACCGGTATCAACCAGGATTTGCTCAGCCAGTTTGCCGATTATGATCCCCAGAGCCTGGCCATATCACCGGCATACATCACCGGGTTTCTGCATTATTTCTACAATGATCTGAAAGTGAACAAAAGACATCAGTACACCATTACGGCCGGAAGACGGCAGGGATTCAAGTGGGACTGGAATCATGCCGGTAACTTCCGCTGGAATACTTCGGCTGCTATCCATACCGGTATGGATATGGCTGCAGCCATGACGAAAGATCCAAACATGAAGGTGCTCATCCTGAACGGGTACTACGATGTGGCCACGATTTTCTACGGGGTTGAGTATACCATCGACCACCTCGGACTTCCTCCGGAAATCAAGCGCAACATTATCATGAAGTATTATGAAGCGGGGCATATGATGTATACACATCAGCCTTCGCTGGAGAAATTCAAAAAGGATGTTGCCGAGTTCATAACGGCTACCTTGAAATAGCGGGTATGGAAGCAATTATTGAACATCTGAAGAGCAGCATTGATGATGAAAACCTTTCGGGTTCGGAACGAAAAGTACTGAAGCAATTACTTCGTGAAACACCGTTGAGCCGGCAACAGTTGCTGTTTTTACGCAGCAAGATTTATGACATTGCCCATGAGCATATCCATGCGAGTAACTATCGTTCCGTGCTGCAGTGGCTAAAGGATGTAACCGGTTCTCTTCCACTGCCGGATGTGCCAACATCCAACGCCTGGTTCAGTCCGGGGGATGCCTGCCGCAATGGTATACTGCGTGAGTTGAACGAAGCACAGCAGGAAATCAAAATTTGTGTCTTCACCATCAGTGATGATTTGATATCGACAGAAATTGTGCGCGCACATAATCGTGGTGTATCGGTGGAAGTGATAACCGATAACGATAAGCTTGCGGACGAGGGCTCTGACATTGATTATCTTGCTAAGCACGGCATTGTGATAAAAACGGATGACACACCAAACCACATGCATCATAAGTTCATGGTGGCTGATTCCCGCAGGTTGCTGACCGGCAGCTATAACTGGACACGCAGCGCTGCCCGGTTTAACCAGGAAAATCTGCTGCTGACAGAAGATGCCATGCTGGTACGTGCTTACCTCAAGGAATTTGAACAACTGTGGAAAGTCATGCCCCATTATGGAGTTTGATCAGAAAATATTTAACAATTCGGTAATATACTGGCGGCCACTATCCAATAACTTTCGAGACGCATGATACCTGTCTACGAAATCTTTGTCGGTATTCTCTTCCTGCTCGCGTTTGTTGACCTGATGGTAGGGGTGAGTAATGACGCGGTGAATTTTCTGAATTCAGCCATCGGTTCCAAAGTGGCATCCTTCCGGGTAATCCTCATCATCGCCAGCCTGGGTATACTGATCGGTACGTTTTCTTCAGAGGGGATGATGACGATAGCACGCAACGGTATCTTCCAGCCTGAGTTTTTCCCGTTCGACAAAGTGATGGTGGTTTTCCTTGCGGTCATGTTCACCGATGTGATCCTGCTTGATGTTTATAATTCGTATGGTCTCCCGACATCCACTACAGTTTCCCTCATCTTTGAATTGCTGGGATCATCGCTGATGGTAGGCTTGCTGATTCTGGTCGATACCGATCAGTCTGTTTCGGCCATCAAGGATATCCTCAATTACAAGAATGCCCTGTATATCATATCAGGTATCATGCTGTCCGTGGTCGTTGCCTTCTTCAGTGGCTCCATCATCCATTTTTTTACCCGATTGCTTTTTACCTTCCGGTTTAGAAAAAATCTGGTTCGTTTCGGTTCAGCATTTACAGGCCTGAGCCTTACGGCCATCTTTTATTTCCTCATCCTCAAGGGTGCCGCCAACAGCTCCTGGGTTCCGCGCGAATCGGTCAGCTACCTGCTGGAAAACCTTTGGCATGTATTATTGATTGCGTTTGTTTCCTTTGCCATCATCACTGAAATTCTGATGCGCACGGTTGGCGTTAATCCGCTGAAGATCATTGTACTGGCAGGCACCTTTTCGCTGGCCATGGCTTTTGCCGGAAACGACCTCGTAAATTTTATTGGGGTAAGCATTGCCGGGTTTACATCTTATACCTTGTGGGTCAGTTCAGGTTTACCAGCAGGAGACTTTATGATGGATGGACTGAACCGTGCCCTGAGTACACCGGCCTGGATGCTGATCATTTCGGGCATAGTCATGGTTATTACACTCTGGACAAACGCCAAGAGCCGCAAAGTGACGGAGACCGAAGTTTCGCTGGGCCGGCAGGATGAAGGGGATGAGCGCTTTCAGCCGAATCTGTTTTCAAGGGTACTGGTAGGTGGAGCACTGTACATGGGTAAGTTTACCCAGCGCATCGTTCCGCCTGATTTAGTCAGTAACATCGACAGGCGTTTTAAGAAGCCGCTGAAAAAGAAGAGCAAAAACCCGCCTGCTTTTGATTTGCTCCGTGCATCTGTCAATTTAATTGTAGCCAGCGCGCTGATTGCCTACGGTACCTCAAAAAAACTTCCGCTCTCTACTACGTTTGTAACCTTCATGGTGGCCATGGGCACATCTTTTGCCGACCGCGCCTGGGGGCTCGAAAGTGCCATTTACCGTGTGTCGGGTGTGCTTAAAGTGGTTGGCGGTTGGTTTCTGACAGCACTGGTGGCATTCCTTTCAGGTGCTTTGGTTGCTTTGGCTCTGTATTACACCTCATGGGTTGGTGTTTTGGTGTTCGTAGGTATATGTTTTTACCTGCTGGTCAGAAGTCATGTACGGTTTCAGCACCGCGAAAAAACCAATAAGGAATTTGAAGCGAAAGTGATTCAAAAAGACCTTATCCAATTTTCCGATCTGGTCATTGAAAGCAGGGAAAATACCCTCAAAACGATGAAGCGCATCCAGAAGCTGCTGCGCCTTAGTTTTGATGGCTTGCGTAATGAACATTTCCGCTCACTGGCTAATGAGCAGCGCGAAATGGAAAGCCTGGTCAGGAATATTGACAAACTGAACACCCAGTTGTTTAAATACATCCGCAGGCTGGAAGAATCCGACAGTCAGGGGGGGCGATACTACCTGCAGGTAATTA
>JALOMI010000212.1 GCA_025455465.1 Cyclobacteriaceae bacterium
CTTCAGTGCCGGGCTTGATTTTGAAAGCAAAATCATGGTGAAGAAAAATGCTGCGGAGTTGCTGGAAAAGTTCATCCTGAAACCCAACTGGCAGGCAACACCCATTGCATTCTCGGGCAATACCGATTGTTATCAGCCGCTGGAGCGTGAAATGAAAATCACCCGCTCACTGCTTGCCGTAATGGCACGCTACCGCCACCCGGTGGGCATCATTACCAAGAACAGCCTGATCCTGCGCGACCTGGATATACTGAGTGATCTCGCACAAGACAACCTCGTGCATGTGTACATCTCCATCACCACACTGGATGAAGATCTTCGAAGAATCATGGAGCCGCGCACGGCCAGTGCCGTCAAACGGTTGAAAACCGTTGAGGCATTAGCCAAAGCCGGTGTGCCGGTGGGCATTATGAATGCGCCAGTAATTCCGGGATTGAATCATCATGAAATTCCTTCCATCATTAAAGCAGCGGCAGATCACGGAGCATTAACTGCAGGCATGACCGTTGTGCGATTGAATGGCGCCATCGGAAAATTGTTTGAAGACTGGTTGCGAAAGAATTTTCCAGACCGGTTCGATAAAGTCTGGAACCAGATCTGCGCCCTGCACGGAGGCAATGTTCATGATTCAGAATTCGGCAGACGAATTACCGGTGAAGGGAAATATGCGGAGGCGATTTACCAGTTATACCGGGCAGCGAAGAAGAAACATTTTGCCGGAAGGTCACTGCCTCCGTACAACTTGTCTGCTTTTCGAAAAGGAGGAAATCTCAGTTTATTTTAACCGGGAAGAATTATTGCTCACAGGCCAATATCAACCTGGCCTTTCAGCAGATCGTCAAAGGTCTCCCGTTCGCGAATCAGTTTAGGTTCATTGTTGAACACCAGCACTTCAGCCGGGCGCAGTCGCGAGTTGTAATTGGACGCCATCGAAAATCCGTAGGCACCGGCATTGCGGATGGCGAGGATATCACCTTCCTGAACCTCATTCAGTTTCCGGTCGGCACCGAACGTATCGGTTTCACAGATGTAGCCCACCACCGTATACATCTTCTGCGAGCCTTTGGGGTTTGATACATTGATGATATGGTGATAAGCATCGTACATCATCGGACGGATGAGGTGGTTCAAGCCGGAGTTCACACCCACGAACGTTACGGAAGGTGTTGGCTTCACTACAGTGGCTTTCACCAACAAGGTTCCGGCTTCACTGACGATGTATTTACCCGGCTCAATCCAGAGTTCAAGTTTGCGACCGTACTGACGACAAAACTCGCGGAAAGATTGGGTGAGTTTGATGCCAAGGTCGTATACATTGGTGACCAGGTCACCTTCCGAGTATGCCACTTTAAAGCCACTGCCGAAATCGATGAAGCGCAGGTCGGGAAAATCGGCAGCAATGCCGAAGAGGATTTCCGCCATCTTCAGAAAAACATCGGCTTCATAGATATCAGAACCGGTATGTACATGCAAACCATTTACCCGGATGTTGTACTGCCTAACAACCTCGATGACTTGCTGCAACTGGTAAATGGAGATGCCAAACTTCGAATTGCTGTGCCCGGTGGAAATCTTATAGTTGCCTCCGGCCATGATGTGGGGGTTGAGACGGATGGAACAAGGATAGGAGCTGCGAAACTGAGCACCGAATTTCCGTAGGAATGAAATGTTATCAATGTTAACGACCAGGCCGAGTTTCACGGCCTCTTCAATTTCTTCGAACTCGGCACAGTTGGGCGAGAACATGATTTCTCCCGGTTCAAAGCCGGCCTTCAGGGCCAGTTGTGCTTCCTGGATAGAAACCGCATCGGCACCGGCACCGTAGCGTTTCAGCAGTTTAAGTATCGAAAGATTGGAGCATGCTTTAATGGCATACTTCACTTTCACATCGGCATCCGAAAAGGCCATCTTCAGGCTTTTGAATTGCTGAACGATTTTTTCGGCATCATACACATAGACCGGTGTGCCGAACTGGTCGGCAATATCGGTTACCTGTACGTTCTGGATGAAGTAAGAACCATCGCGAAGCTCCATGTAGACCCTGTAGTTAAAGGCGCAAATATACGGGGCAATACGGTCTGCTGAGTTCGGGTTGATTATTTTTGGCCCATGAAGTTATTCTACCGGGTATATGGTGAGGAGCAGCACCAGCCCATGATCATTTTACACGGCCTCATGGGCTCTTCCGATAACTGGTTGCCGCAGGCTAAAATGTTGTCGGAGCATTACCAGGTTTGGGTGGTTGATCAGCGCAACCACGGGCAGTCACCCCACACGGATGACTTTCACTACCGGGCATTGGCGGATGATATCCGGGAATTCATCAGCGAACATCAGTTGACCAATCCAGTTATCATAGGGCATTCCATGGGAGGTAAAGCCGCCATGAATTTTGCTTTCGTCCATCCGGATCTGGTCAGCGCATTGATTATAGTGGATATCGCTCCGAAAGCCTATGAGGTGCGTCATGACTATATCGTTGAAGGGCTGAAAGGCATACCCATTGATTCTATTCAATCCCGTCAGGAGGCTGATGAGGCGTTGGCCCTAAAAGTTGCTGATCCGGGTGTGAGGCAATTCCTGCTTAAGAATCTCATGCGTAAACCAGAGGGAGGCTTTGCCTGGCGCATCAACCTGCCGGTGATTGAGCGATCCATCCATCGTATTGGTGAAGGGCTTGTGGTTAGCGGCACTTTTGAAAAAAAGACGTTGTTTATCCGTGGCCTGCGCTCGGATTATATTCTGGACGAAGACCGTGACGCGATCCAATCCTTCTTCCCCAATGCAACGCTGGTTACCATGGATACGGGGCACTGGGTACAGGCTGAGAAGCCGGCTGAATTTGTCGAGGTTGTTCTGACGTTTCTGAAGTCATAGACGTGAATCGCGGATCACTTTACCTCATACCTAATGTAATCGCTGAAGGAACAGCCGAATCGGTTATTCCATCATCGGTGCGGGAGGCGCTGAAGCCGATACGCTTCTTTCTGGTCGAAGATGTACGGACCGCCAGGCGCTATCTCAGCACACTGAAAATTTATGACCGGATTGACGATCTGGTTTTTGACGTGCTGAATAAAGACACAGCCCCGGTGGCGTTGGATACACTGATGAAGCCGCTGATGGACGGACAACACATGGGTGTTATCTCCGAATCGGGATGCCCGGGTGTGGCAGACCCCGGAGCGCTGGCCGTTGCATGGGCCCACCGGATGAACATCCGGGTAGTACCGCTGACGGGGCCTTCGTCACTGCTGATGGCCCTGATGGCATCGGGCCTGAACGGACAGCGCTTTGCGTTTCACGGTTACCTGCCCATCGATAAAACAGAGGCAGCACAAACACTGAAAGCGTTGGTGCGTGAATCACGCCAGCGGCAGCAAACCCAGATCTTTATTGAAACGCCTTATCGGAATAATGCGGTCTTTGCTATCCTGCTGAACGAATTGCCAGCTGAAGCGAAGCTAACCGTGGCCCTTGACCTGACCGGAAAGCAGGAGAGCATAGTAACGCACACAATTGCAGAATGGAAAAGCCGAAAACAGGATTGGCCGAAACTTCCTGCTGTATTTCTTTTTCTGGCCTGAGGCAGCCTCATTTTGGTTTTACAGGCATTCACCTAAATTTGCCCACTTATTAAAACAATCATCGTTAAACCAATCATTTCCTATGCCTTATTTATTTACATCTGAGTCGGTCTCCGAAGGACATCCCGATAAAATTGCTGACCAGATTTCAGATGCGCTGATCGATTATTTTCTGGCGTATGATCCCAATGCCAAGTGTGCGTGCGAAACCCTGGTAACAACCGGCCAGGTAGTGCTGGCGGGTGAAGTGAAATCAGAGGCATACCTCGATGTGCAGGAAATCGCCCGGGAAGTGATTCGTAAGATTGGCTACACCAACAGCGCCTATATGTTTGAAGCCAACTCCTGCGGTATTCTTTCAGCAATTCATGAACAGTCACCCGATATCAACCAGGGCGTTGAGCGCAAGAAGAAAGAAGATCAGGGTGCCGGTGACCAGGGAATGATGTTTGGTTACGCCACCAATGAAACCGATAATTACATGCCGCTGGCATTGGAGATAGCACACCTGTTGCTCCGTGAACTGGCGGCCATCCGTAAGGAAGGTAAAGTGATGACCTATGTTCGCCCCGACTCCAAGTCGCAGGTGACGATTGAGTACAGCGATGACAACCTTCCGGTGCGCATCGATACCATCGTACTTTCCACACAGCATGATGAGTTCGATAAGGATGCCGCCATGCAGAAGAAGATTAAAGAAGATGTGTTGAATATCCTCATCCCCCGCGTGATGAAGAAGCTTCCTAAGCGCATCCAGAAGTTATTTACCGATGACATCAAATACCTGATCAACCCTACCGGCAAATTTGTAATCGGTGGCCCGCATGGAGATACCGGCCTCACCGGAAGAAAAATTATCGTGGATACATACGGTGGCAAAGGCGCACACGGTGGCGGTGCATTCTCCGGAAAGGATCCCTCCAAAGTAGACCGTTCAGCCGCATATGCAACACGGCACATTGCCAAGAATCTGGTGGCAGCCGGTGTTTGTGATGAAGCCCTCGTACAGGTTGCTTATGCCATTGGTGTAGCGAAGCCGGTTGGCTTGTATGTAAACACTTACGGCACCAGCAAAGTGAGTATGACGGATGGTGAAATTGCGAAGCGCCTGCAAAAGATTTTCGATCTGCGCCCGTACTTCATCGAAACACGCTTCAATCTGCGTTCACCTATTTATGCTGAGACTGCCGCATACGGCCACATGGGACGTAAACCTCAGGTTGTAGAGAAGGTTTTTAACAAGGGTAAGAAGGATGAGAAGCGGGTAAAGGTGGAGTTGTTCCCCTGGGAAAAACTGGATTATGCAGAGCAGTTAAAAAAGGAATTCAAACTTCCTGCATAACAAAAGAAAAGGGGGCTAAAGCCCCCTTTATTTTTTAAGCTCTTCCGTTTTTGATTTTTGTCTTGAATTTTTTCAGCTGCGTTCGCAACGCTTCCGTTGCCTGGTCAGTCGCGGCTTCAAACGACCGCGCTTTTTCTGTGGCAAAAAGCTGGGTGCCCGGAACATTCAGTTTAATTTCTACTGTTTTGTTGTCTATCCCCTCGTTGTTTAGTCGAAGAAACACTTCACCATCCACCATGCGGTCAAAATACGTCTCCAGTTTGTCAACTTTCTTTTGAATGAAATGAATCAGTTTGCGGTCGGCATCGAAATGGATGGATTGCACTTTAAGTTTCATAAGCAGTGTTGTTAAACGTTAAACATCAATTTTACTTAGGGTTAATCCCGCATTCATAAAAGGAAAGTAGACATCACTTCATAGCGTCATTGGGTTTTAGTTAGTGATCGGATTATGCTTTCGGATGGGCCTGATCGTAGGCCTTCTTAATTTTCTCCATGGAATTATGCGTGTACACCTGCGTTGCCGCCAGGCTGCTGTGGCCGAGCAGGTCTTTTACTGCATTTATTTCCGCGCCTTTATTCAGCAAGTGTGTGGCGTATGTATGGCGCAGCACATGCGGACTTTTTTTCTCCGTGGAGGTATGGTCGTTCAGATAGTGGTTCACAATCCGGTAAACCATCATCGGGTAACAGGGCGCACCGGTGTTGGTCACAAACAGAAAACCGTGATTACCGGGATCAACTTCTCGATTACGGATTTCAAGATAATCTTTGATTACAATTGATTGACTATCAAGATGAAACGCCCTGTATTCGGGTTCGGAATCGAGTATCTCAAGTACTTTATCAATCATATCCACAAGCATTTGCCTGTTACGCTGAAATGGATAGCGCCATTCACGATCCCAGTGAGTATTTGAGATTACGTGAAAAACTTTGTCTTTATATTTTTCTT
>JALOMI010000035.1 GCA_025455465.1 Cyclobacteriaceae bacterium
GGTACATCCGAATGGTATTGAGGCATTGTGTACTTCATAAACCAAATGACTAATGAATAATAAAATCCGATCTGTTCTGAAAGGCATTGCCGTGTTACTGGTGTTACTGGCGGTGATGATGCACATTCAATGGGTGGTGATCCCGGCCCTGACGGCCTACAAATTCTGGATGGTGGTCATTGCCTTCAGTGTTGTGCTTATCACCTCACGTTGAAGGATTTCTGCAGCATCCGGAGAATGGATGGGTTTTGCTTAGTCAAGTGAGGAATGTCACGGAAAGGAATCCATGCCACTTCGTGCGATTCTGCTGAACATTTCAGAGCCACGCTTGCATCTGCATACATCATCATGCGCACATCGAAATGCAAATGTTCAGGAAAATCCTTCCGTGCGGGAATAGGGTGAATGTCCAGATCAAATATCGAATCAGAAATTAAATCAAACTCGTGCAATCCGGTTTCTTCCTGAGCCTCACGCAACGCCACGGCCAGGCAATTTTCGTCTCCATCGGCATGTCCACCGGGCTGAAGCCACCGGTTGAGTTTGGCATGATGTACTAATACGACCCGTTCGTGTCTCGGATCAATAATCCAGGCTGAACCGGTGATATGTCCCGGAAGATGATCGCGGTGATAACAACGCGGTGAAAAAAGCAATTGCTCAAACCGCGTCACAAAAGCCTGCTCCTCGTCAAAAGCAGAATGGAATCGGCTGAGCAATTGCAGCAAACCCTGGCGTGAGGCCAGTGTCATTGAATAACAATAGTCACTTTGTTGATGCGCTTTTCTTCCAGTTTGCCGGTCACTTCACCGCCACCAAAGTTGTTCTTATCATCCTTTTCCGCCAGGATATAATACGAAATGGCTTTCAGGTCTTTGAAACGCACAATGCCTTTGGCATCGGTAACGCCCTGAGCTGCGACATTGGTTTCCGCCTTATAGTCTTTTTCAGATTCGAAGAGTTTGACACTGACACCGGGCTCAGTATTGCCCAGTTCGTTTCTTACTGTAATCTGAATTTGTGTCTTGATAATCTGGACAGGCTGAAAGTTAAAGGCCATCAGCACCAGGGAAATAATGGTGAAACCAAAAATCTTTTTCATTCGAGCTTTATTTTAGATTCGAAAAGTACAAAAGGAATTCATTACCATATTTCTTATTATAATGAATTATTAATGAATATGCGTTTGGTTATTTTCTGTTTCCGTTAGCGTACCAGCAAGACACCACCGCGCTGCTCCTTAATACCGTCCTGCGGGCGGTATATGCTCTTGTATCGCACCACATACGTGTAAGTGCCTGCAGGCAGCAATTGTGCGAGGTTATTGTTGTAGCCTCCGTTCCACCGGAAATTCCTGTCGGTTGATTGGTATACCATTTCACCCCAGCGGTTGAAGATGAAGACCTGGAAGCCGTCATCATCAATAAAGAGCGGCAGTACCCAGAATTCGGAATTCGTACGGGAACCGTCACCCGGGTTGGAGACAGTACTTCCCGGACGGAAGGCGGTGGGTGCCACAAGCCGCGGTTTGCATTCCTCGACCACATCGGTCTGGTCATCAGAGATACAGCCAAAAGAGTTGGTTAGCAATACACTATAGAGGCCGGGAACATCGGTAGTATACGTTTGTGTAAACACATTCAGCGGTGCGCCACCCAGGAACCAATTGTAGTTTATAAAATTCGGTCCCGCATCCAGTGTTACTTCGCGCGTGTTCGGATCAGGGTTGCTTGGATCGGGACAAATCAATACGCGGTCAACCAGGGATCCCGGTGTGCGCGGGAACAATACAATCTGACTCTCCACTGTCTCAGTACAGCCCGGCAGCGTTCCGGTTAATCGGTAACGACCGGCTGCAGAAACCGTCAGCGTGTTTTGTGTGGCCCCGGGTATGTTATTTCCGTCAACGCCCCACTGGAAGTTCGTTCCGCTGATGTTGCTCACGCCCGTGAGTGTGAACGGTGAACCACTGCACGGAGTAGTTGTTGTAATTCCAAGCACAAGATCTCCGGCTACAAATACTTGTTTATCCACGCGACTGGATAAACATCCGGTAACGGTATTACGCGCCTGCAGTCCGTAAGTCCTTCCGTTTTCTGATAATCCGATATTAATAGAACTTCCTCCGGGTACCAGGTTATTATTGCCATCAAACCACTGGTAGGTGAATGCTCCTGCAGGTGTTGCCGTAAGGGTTACGTTATCTTCGCAAGCATCTGATTGTGTGAAGTCAGCAAGAATCGGAGGATCAACCTGAACATTGATCGTCTGTGTATTCGGACAGTTAACGCCATCAACGGCCGTCACCACCAGATCCCAGGTACCCACGGCAAGATCAGCTACGGATTGCCCAGGTGAATTGATAATCTGGGTAATACTTCCGGAAGGTGACGCACTCCAGTCGAAGGTTGCGCCAGGAGCAGCAGCGGTAATCTCGAAATTACATACGTCAGGACTCAGTACAACCGGAACCAGTGGATCGGAAACGATATCAACAGGCTCTGTTGTAATACACCCATCAGCATTGACCTGGATAATGTAAGATCCCGGCACAGCTACCGGAGTGGTGCTGAAGGTTGCCGTTCCAAAAGAAGTTTGAGGAATTACTGTTGCAGAAGTACCCGCATCAACGATGGAATAGGTAGCCGTTCCAAAGTTTAGTATACCGGTAGTCTGTATATCAATGGCAATTGGCGTACAGGTAGGTGATTGTGCCAATGCACTGGTTATATCAATCAGGTTATCATTGATGCCAAGGGCAACAACAGAAGCGCAGCCGGATACCTGATCAAGCACAGTAATGCCATAGATGCCGGCACCCAGCGCGGTTAAGCCAGCATTAACGATTGGCCCTGTAGATCGGTCTATATCCTGCAGGTTGGTATTCGGGCCGGATATGAAGTACGAGAATAAACCTCCGACCGGTGCATTGATCGTGATGGATAAACTCCCGTTCGCAACGCCACACGAAGACGGTGATGCTAACGCAGTAATGCCGGGCGACTGACCAATGGTGAAGACAATATCTTCCGTAACCTGGCAGGTGGTGATCGGATCGGTTACGGTGACAGCATATGTGAATACACCGGGAAGGCTGGTATCTACGCTTTGTGTTTGTGCTGTTCCGGCCGGAATAGCGTTGATGGTCCAGGCATGCTGCGCGTTCGGGTTCGAGGCATTTAGCGGGAATATCGCTTCGTTCTGGCAGACTGTCCGGTCTGGTCCTAAATCTACTTGTGGCCGGTTGTCGGCCACAATCAATGCGCCATTGGAAGTACATCCGGAAACAGTATTGGTTATTGTAACCCGTACCAATGATGTCTGTTCAACAGTGATGGTGCGTGTTGTTTCCTGTGTTGACCAGAGGAATGTAAGATCAGGCAGATCCGGATTGGTGGCCGGTGTGGCTTCCAGTGTCAGCGGTCCATCGCAGATTACCGGGAATTGTCCGGGTAAAAGAAAACTGGGATTTGCCGGAGGAGGAAATATGGTGATGGTTTGGATGAGTGTGGTGTCCAGGCCGCAACGGTTGCTAACATTAAGTGTTACCACGTAATCCTGTGCTGCCAGGTAAGTATGGGAAACAACCGCTGAATCCGAACCAATGCCATCACCAAATGACCAAAGGAATATATCAATAATATCGGTGCCGCTTCCGCTGAACAGCGTAGGCTCACCCAAACAGAATCCGGAAATCAGCATGCTGGCCGGCTGCGGAGCATTGCCAACATTTTGAATGAAGTTTGGAAGACCCAGCTGGCTGCGTGTTCCTCCGGCCAGTGGGAATCCTGTTAACACAAATGTTGAAGTCGCCAGGGTGTCAGGGTTCACCAGGATGGTTCCCAGTGAAGTCTGGTTATTCACGGCCACATAGATTTGTCCGTCAGGGCCGAGTTGTATGGCACCCAGTTCACCGGTAACAGGTCCTGCTGAGGGAGTAATCAACACAGGATTACCCTGATAGTCGATGTAAAACTCACGGATTAAGGAAGGATTGCCGGTTAATGTGGCAAAGATTTTATTGCCTGCAAACTCAACACCGTACACTTGTCCGGATACGCTATTCAGATTAGCAGTCCGGAAGTTGGAGAGTTTACCCGTAGTATTCTCAAAGTCGAATAACTCCAGCACATTGGAAACACCGGTCGTTGACAAGGCCACCGCCAGGATATTATTGCCGCCCAGTTTCATGTAACCGCGACCGGTTATTTCATCATTCAGGGTATGGTCAGACCCGATGCTGGTGATGACCGGGTTACCAATACCGGCAGCAGATACCGGGTAGGCGCGGAAGGAGTTGTTGCCGAATTCATGCGCAATGAGCCAGCCACCGTTACCGGTAATTCGTTCTGTGCTTCGTGCGAACAGTAATTGGTTGTGCTGGGCGATGCCACCGTCACCGTTGTTCAGCTTGAGATCGAAAAGCGTATAACGCAGTTCGTACGTTCCGGTGCCGTGAACTTCCTGGGTGGTGAAGATATAATACAATGTCTCATCACCGGCCACCGGAATAATTAATGCAGATTGGGTTGAGCCCGGATCGCCACCTGCTCCGGGCGGAAATGGTGCGGGAGTGATATCCACATTCTTTCGATTGAAGACTTGTTGTCCGTTGGTTGATAGGATCACATTACCGTTGCGGTCGGATATCACCGATACTCCTTCAGGAGTATTGATTGGTCCTGTGATGGCTACCCCGGGCTGCAGGTTGAAATTAATACCGGCATTTTGTCCGAAGTACCAGATGTTTGCCCGCTGATCAGTGGCACCGTATTCACGTACGTTAACACTGGCATAGGCCTGGCATCCGGTGGCATCGGTAACGACTACGTAATAGAATCCGGCTGAATCAGGAGTCAGTGTCGGTCCTGTATCACCGTTCGACCAGATTATGCTCGTTGGTTGACCGCCTTGTATCTGTGCTGTCACGCTGAATGCCGGACTGGTATCTCCCTGGCAAACCGGTGTCGGTTTGTTGACCGGGAATTCACACTTGCATCCAACCGTATCCTGAACCAGATTAATCTGCAGGTTAAATTGTGTTATGCTGACCGGTGCAGTGAAAGTTGCGGACTTGCCGTTCAGAAAAGCAGTTACTGTTGCAGGATAAGCACCTCCGCCTTCATACGTATGCACTGGACTCCAGGCATTTGAACCGTTGCCATCACCAAAATCCCACACAAGGCTATCAGCTGCTGGTGTTACTGTCGGATAAAAACTGGTCGCTACGTTGGAGCAAGTGCCCGCTGTAATAAACGTTACCGTAAGATCGAGGTCGGGGGATGGTGAAAACGAAGGGAATTGCCTGCCGTTGACATCAGGATTAGCGGTGAACGCTGCCGTTTCATACTGAACCAGGCTGGCGATACTGTCGGTATCTGCAATTCGTCCGACACGGAACGGTCCACCCAAGATGGGCTGATAGATGTGGTAGATTGTGGTGTCCGGTCCGATTTGCAAACCATAACTTCTGGCTGGTGCAGCAGGCAGGATAGGAGTGATTGTTGTGCCGGGATTGGAGGTATCAAACTGCAGCACCTGAGCATCGGTGCCTGTATCGTTCAGTCGGGAGATGTAAAGAAATCTTCCAGAGAAACTCCACTCTGTATCGAACAAAGCATCATCCGTTGCGCTTGCCGTGTTTAAAACAAAACTGTCGAAGGAAAGATCTCCGGTGTTGTTGTCAAAATTCAGGATGATTAAGTTACGGTTGGCAGTGTGTGGCGTTACAGCAATTTTTCCTGTACCGGCATGATAGGCAAAGTTGCTGGCCGAAATGGAAAGTCCACCCGTTAAACCGCTGAATGTAGTATGTGTGAAATTTCCACCTGCTTGAATGTGGGAGACAGTATAATTATCGGTTCCGTTTTCATGCGTGATTAGCCAGTAATCAGTATGGTTTGCATGGGGAATAGTAATCATCGCTTCCGACCGGCTGTTGGGGGCAATGCCAAACGCCTGGTTCTTGGAGGTAACATCACCGGTGGCCGGTGCCGGGAATAGGGCATTGCCGAATTGGGTCATGTCAACAATGCTGAAGAGCACACTGCCCCCGCTGGCACCGCTGGCTGAATTCGTGAATATATAATATTGATTTGGTGCGCCAGGCACCGGGCTGATTGCTGCCGGCTGATTACCGGATGTATTACCGGCCAGGCCGGTACCGTTCGGCATGGGTGTCAGTGAAGCGCTGATGTCATAAACACGCGAGCCGTCTGTATAAAACATCAGATCGGCATTGATAGGGTTGGTGGCTACTGCACTTCCGCCATTGCCAAAGGGTATTTTTTGATTAGTTACCAACTCGGGTGTGTTGTCCGGCCGGTTAAACCGGATGCCTTGAACACTGTTTCCAAAATACCAGTTGTGCCGTGTAAAGTCCTGGGCATGTAATGACAGGCTGATCCAGCCCAACAACACTATAAATATCAATCGCATTTTCCCCATACAATTCATGCTGCTCTTGTAAGCCGGAGATTTTTTGTTTGATGATGGATTATAATCATGATTAAAACGCCCGGCATTCACGAAAGTATACAATTTGACCAAAATTATCGTTAAGTATCCGGCCGTGGCGGGCATTTAATAGGACGGATGTTTTTTATATACTATGAATCGTTTTACTTTGCTTTAATGGTGCAGACTGATTTTTTACTCCGGATGCGAAGAGTTGTCCTTTTGTTGACGTTACTGGGCGTATTGTTGCCGGAAGTTCAGGCACAGGATCCACAGTTCTCCCAATTCTATGCAGCTCCGCTTTATCTGAATCCAGCGCTCACCGGAAGTACCGGTCAGGCGAGGGCAGGTATCAACTACCGCAATCAATGGCCTGCCATTGACGCCAACTTCACAACCATGTCGGCCTATTTTGATTATTTCATTGAAGATAAGCGTAGTGGTGTGGGTATGATTATCACGCGTGATGTTGAAGGCCTTGCTGATCTGCGTTCAATAAGCGTGGGGTTGCAGTATTCCTATGAAATTACTTTTTCCAAAAATCTGGGGTTTCGTCCCGGTGTCCAGGTGGCTGTCTTCGACAGGAATGTGAATTTCAATAAACTCACTTTCGGTGATCAATTTGATCCGGTTACCGGAACTATCATTTCATCGTCAACGGCTGAACAATTCCGCACCGATTACCGGAAGACCTTTGTTGACCTTTCATTGGGTGGTGTATTCTTCACCAAGTATGCCTGGCTGGGGATAGCCGGTTTCCACCTGAATACACCCAACCAATCGATTATTGACGAGGATAGCCCGCTGCCGATGAAGGTTGCGCTTCATGGTGGTTTCAAATATTACCTGAGGCCGGGTGTAAAAGGTACCGGTATATATGCGCAGACAGCTGAGCGCAGCATATCCCCTGCTTTCCAGTACCGTCATCAGGGGCAGTTCGATCAGATGGATCTGGGATTGTATTTTACAACCGAGCCGCTTGTGCTTGGTTTGTGGTATCGTGGGGTGCCGTTCAAAACAGTGGCTAATTACATGAACAACGAGTCCATTGTTTTTCTGCTGGGCTTTACCAACATCGGCTCTAAACAAGCATTGAACATCGGCTACAGTTATGATTACACCATTTCCAAGCTGGGTGCGGGTAGCGGTGGCGCTCACGAATTCAGCATGGTGTACACCTGGTCGATGCGCGACCCGCGCAAACCACCCCGCGATAAGCTGATTATTCCCTGCCCGGATTTCTAATGGCGATGATGAATCCTGAGCCTCTTATTCGGAATTTGAAACGCTGACCTGATTTTATACATGACTATTCAATACACACTGGAGCTGGTCGGCACCTTTTTCTTTGCCATTTCCGGGGCGTTAGCCATGCAGGATAAGGAACAGGACTGGTTTGGAGCAGGCTTTACCGGATTTGTCACAGCCATCGGAGGAGGAACGATTCGTGATATCATGCTGGGTAGTTACCCGCTGGTCTGGATTGGTGACATCAACTTCCTCTATGCTGTACTCATCGGTGTGGTAGCGGCTATAGTCTTCTTCCGGGTGTTTATCCGGCTGCGCAGAACATTCCTCTTCTTTGATACGATCGGCATTTCCTTTTTCACGATCCTTGGTGCAGAAAAGGCGATTGGCCTGGGTGTTCGTCCGGAGATTGCGGCTATCATGGGGATGTTCACAGCAGTGATGGGCGGTGTGATACGCGATACGCTCACCAATGAAATTCCGGTTATCTTCCGCAAAGAGATTTATGCAACCGCCTGCCTGGCGGGGGCCATCGTATACCTTGTACTTGACCTGAATACGCCACTGGAGCGCAATTACAACCTCATGATCGCCATCAGCTTCATTATCATAATCCGTCTGCTGGCCGTAAAATTCAAACTGTCACTACCGGGTTTCCGGGGAGCCAAGCGGACCCCCTAACAGCAGTTAGCAGGAATAATTTCATTTTCCCCGAAAAAAACTTGAACTATTCTCCGGAAATATCCTTTACTTTTGTGCTTTAGTTTTCACCAAAAAAATATTGAATGCCGTTTATCTAACGTTTCACTCAAACAGTTAACAACGAAATTGAAGACACCGATCACCATTGTTAAAGCAGCTACGGTTGCTTCCCTTCACACGCGAACAATCGTGTTCTCTACTCCAGCCTGTATGGTGACCAGGCGATGCCGACCTACACGCTTCGTGCGTATCTGATACCATTTCCCCAATAACGTTCTCGTTATAACGGTCTGTGCCAAGGGCACAAGGACTGTTCTGTTCATGTATTGAACTGGTCAGATCATTCACATTTAGGCATTAACAAAAATTGGAAATCAACAATATCATTATCCGTAACGCGACAGCGGAGGATAAACAATACGCAGTGGCCATCACCACGGAGATGGCTGAATCAGCAAAAGCACGCGGCACCGGCATCGCCCAACGCTCGCCTGAGTACATCGAAATGAAAATGGATGAAGGCAAGGCTGTTATTGCATTGACCAACGAAGGCACCTGGGTGGGATTCTGTTACATCGAAGCCTGGCAGCACGGAAAGTACGTTGCCAATTCAGGTCTTATTGTTTCCCCCGCCTTTCGCAAAACCGGAGTGGCGCGGGAGATCAAGCGGAAGATCTTTGAACTGTCTCGTCAGAAATACCCCGAAGCCAAGATATTCGGCCTGACAACGGGCCTGGCTGTAATGAAGATCAACTCCGACCTTGGCTATGAACCGGTAACCTACTCGGAACTGACCACCGATGAGGAGTTCTGGAAAGGCTGCCGCAGTTGTGTGAACTTTGAGATTCTGACGAGTAAGAACCGAACCAACTGCATGTGTACCGCTATGCTCTATGATCCTGCCGAAGCCGCTGCCAAAGCAAAACTGCAGCAGCCAGTGGTGCAGGTACAAACGGTGGTAACGTCTGACGGTCATCTGATGACGAAGCGCAAGCGCAGGTTTAAAGGCAACTTTAAATTATTTGAGCGCTGGGTGCGCTTCAAGCAGTTTGTCTTGCTGCCGGGCCGTAACAAGAACGGTGGACAGGGAGATTCTGCGGATTCCAAAAAGAAATCGATACTGAGTTTGTTCTTCTTCTGGTGAGATGAAAAAGAAAGTTTTACTGGCCTTCAGCGGAGGCCTTGATACCTCATTTTGTGTTAAGTACCTGCGCGATGACAAGGGTTACGAAGTGCACACGATCACCGTGAATACGGGTGGCTTTGATGACGCGGAACTCGGGCGCATTGAAAAACATGCCTTATCCCTCGGGTCTGCCGGCCATTGCACGGTGGATGAAACGCGTAATTACTACGATACGGTTATCCGGTTCCTCATTTACGGCAATGTGTTGAAGAACAACGCCTATCCGTTAAGTGTCAGTGCCGAGCGCATGTCGCAGGCGCTGGCAACAGCCCGGTATGCCCGGGAAATCGGTGCCAATGCGGTTGCTCACGGAAGCACCGGTGCCGGCAACGACCAGGTTCGCTTCGACATGGTGTTCAATATTCTGCTGCCCGGAGTGGAAATCATCACCCCCATTCGCGATCTGAAATTATCGCGCGAAGCAGAAATCGGCTACCTGAAGGAACGTGGCGTATCGATGAACTTTGATAAAGCACGTTACTCCATAAACAAAGGTATCTGGGGAACTTCAGTCGGTGGGCAGGAGACATTAAACTCACTGGGAATGCTGCCGGAAGAAGCTTGGCCTACCCAGGTAACAAAGTCTGGCAGCGAGCGCATCGTACTCACCTTTGAGCAAGGCGAACTGAAGGGCGTTAATGAAAATTCATTCGCGCATCCGGTTGAAGCCATTCAATACCTTCAGCAGATCGCTGGTCCTTTCGGAATCGGAAGGGAAATTCACGTTGGCGATACTATCATCGGCATCAAAGGCCGTGTAGGATTCGAAGCTGCTGCACCGATACTCATTATCAAGGCCCATCATGCACTCGAGAAACATGTGCTCACAAAATGGCAGTTGAGCTGGAAAGATCAGTTGTCGCTGTTTTACGGAAACTGGCTGCATGAAGGCCAGTACCTCGACCCGGTGATGCGCGATCTTGAATCGTTTTTATCCAGCACCCAGCAGAACGTTACCGGGAAAGTATACGTTGAGCTGATGCCGTACCGTTTCCAGGTTATGGGTATTGAATCAGCCTATGACCTGATGTCTTCGAAATTTGGAAAATACGGTGAGATGAATTTGGGCTGGACTGGTGATGATGTGAAGGGATTCACTAAGATTTTCGGAAACCAGGTGTCTATTTACCATCAGGTAAAGGAAGCAGCGGAAAAGCACTGAGCATTTGTATTGATTGCTTACATCGACTTGCAGTAAAATCTTAATTTGCTGCTGTATTCAGGTATTATTTCAGGTTAACGGATGAAAAACAAAATAAAAGCTGGAATTATTGGCGGTGCCGGGTACACGGGTGGTGAAACCATTCGTTTGCTTCTTCACCATCCTGAAGTTGAATTGATTTTCATCCACAGTCGCAGTCAGGCCGGAGCGCCCATCACTTCGGTGCATACCGATCTCATCGGAGACACTGATCTGCAGTTTTCCGATACACTGGATGAGTCAGCTGATGTTTGGTTTATATGCCTTGGGCATGGCGACAGTAAAAAATTTCTGGAAACACATCGCCCGCCTTTATCGGTGCGCATCATTGATCTTGGCAATGATTTCCGTTTAGGTGATGCGGTGGAAGGAAGATCATTTGTGTACGGACTTCCGGAAATGAATCGTGAAAAAATAAAACCAGCATTCAATATTGCGAACCCAGGATGTTTTGCAACCGCTATTCAACTGGGACTGCTTCCGCTGGCTTCAGCCGGTTTGCTGACCGAAATACATACTACAGGCATTACCGGCTCAACCGGTGCCGGGCAAAAATTGCAGGAGACCACACACTTTACCTGGCGGGCGAATAACATTTCCCCCTACAAAGCGCTGACACATCAGCATGTAGCTGAAATCAATCAATCCTTGCGTCAGTTGCAGGCTGATTACCATAACGCATTGCATTTCGTTCCCTGGCGCGGAGATTTCACACGGGGTATCCTCGTTTCTTCCATCGTTAAGACCAGCCTGGCTTTTGGTGAGGTGAGCGCGCTTTATAGAAAGTATTACCATCATCATTCGTTCACGCATGTGTCGGACTACGTTCCTGATTTGAAGCAGGTGGTCAATACCAACAAATGCCTGATCGGCCTAGAGATGAAAGACGAGCGGCTGGTGATCCATTCGGTGATTGATAATTTATTGAAAGGTGCCTCTGGTCAGGCTGTACAAAATATGAACCTCATGTTCGGATTAGAGGAACGCACCGGACTTAACCTTAAACCCATTGCATTCTGATATGGAAAAGATATGCATCATCGGTGCGGGTAATCTTGGTGTAGCCATAGCCAGGGGCGTGGTGCGGGCAGGTTTACTGAAAGCCGACCAAGTGATCCTCACACGCAGAAACCCCGACAAACTGGCTGCCATGCAACAGGAGGGGTTTGTCGTTACTGATAATAATAAGGATGCTGTTCAACAGTCATCCATGATTATTCTGTGTATTCAGCCCAAGCAAACAGCAGGGGTCGTAGCGGAAATAGCCTCCGGGCTTCATGCACATCATCATATCCTGGTATCAACAGTTACCGGAGTTAGCACAACAGAAATCAGTGTGCAGCTTGGAGATCGGCCTATACCGGTGGTTAGAGCTATGCCGAATACCGCCATTGCCATTGCGCAGTCGATGACCTGTATTTGCGCTCATCAGGCAACAACAGAACAGGTCAACCAGGTAATTAATCTGTTCGAAGCGCTGGGTAAAACGCTGGTGGTGGAAGAACGCCTCATGAGGGCATCCACTGTGCTGGCGGCCAGTGGCATTGCTTTCTTTATGCGCTTTATGCGGGCTACAACACAAGGCGGTATTCAGTTGGGCTTTGATGCGGAAGACGCCATGTGCATTGCCGCACAGACAGCCCGTGGAGCTGCCATGCTTCTGCAGGAAAATCATTCCCATCCAGAGTTGGAAATCGATCGTGTAACGACACCGGAAGGATGCACCATCGAAGGGTTAAATGAGATGGAACACCAGGGACTGAGTTCTGCAATTATCAAGGGGTTGGTTGCTTCGCACGACAAAATCAATTCGATCAGAAAATGAAATTATTCGATGTATATCCGCTGTTTCCGATTACACCGGTGCGCGCCAGTGGCAGCTGGTTGTGGGATGATCAGGGCAAAAAATACCTGGACCTGTACGGTGGTCATGCCGTGATCTCCATCGGGCACAGCCATCCGAAATACGTTGAGGCGATCAGCCGGCAGTTGAATGCCATCGGCTTCTACTCCAACAGTGTGCAGAATCCGCTGCAGCAAAAACTCGCGGAAAAGCTGGGTGAAGTATCCGGTTATTCGGATTACCAGTTGTTTCTCTGCAACTCCGGTGCAGAGGCCAATGAGAATGCCATGAAAGTGGCTTCTTTCGTTACCGGCCGCAGCAAGATCATTGCTTTCCGAAAAGCATTTCATGGACGTACTTCCGCTGCAGTTGCTTCTACGGATAATCCGAAGATTGTAGCGCCCATTAATGCATCGCATCATATTCAGTTTGTGCCGTTAAACGATGCAGCAGCATTCGATTCTGTGATGAACGATGAAGTAGCTGCGGTGGTCATTGAAGGCATACAGGGTGTTGGCGGTATTCATGTGCCAGAAACATCCTTCCTCAATCATCTGGAGAAGCAATGCCGGAAATACGGAGCCATGCTTATCCTGGATGAGATCCAATCCGGGTATGGTCGTTCCGGAAAATTCTTTGCGCATCAGTATGCGGATATCCGACCGGACCTCATCACCACGGCCAAAGGTATGGGTAACGGTTTTCCGATTGGCGGTGTACTGATTCACCCGGATATCAAACCCTGGAGCGGCATGCTCGGCACAACCTTTGGCGGCAATTACCTGGCTTGTGCTGCTGCACTGGCTGTTCTTGAGGTGATTGAGAAGGAAAACCTCATGACGAATGCTCTTGAAATGGGTAACTACCTGGCTGAAAGTATTTTATCATTAAACGTTTTTTCTGAATTACGCGGCAAGGGTCTTATGCTTGGCTTTGATGCGCCTGAACAGCATAAGACATTACGCAAAGACTTGCTTTTTCAGCATCATGTGTTTACCGGGGAGTCATCTCCGAACACCATTCGTTTATTGCCATCGCTGGCCCTGACGCGTGATGAATCGGATTTCTTCCTCGAAGCATTACAATCTTGTCTCAATCAAAACACGGTACCAAGCAGTAATTAATTGCACTAAAGTGAAGAAGTTTCTATCCGTACATGATGTGATCAACCTGGATGCCCTGATTCAAAAAGCATTGTATTATAAAGCCAATCCACTGGCAGACCGGAGCCTGGGTCACGGCAAACGCATCGGCTTGCTGTTTCTTAACCCCAGCATGCGCACGCGCATCAGTACCCAGGTGGCGGCACAAAACCTGGGCATCGAGGCAATGGTGTTTAATGTCGGGCAGGAGGGATGGGCACTGGAGTTTGGCGAAGGTGTGGTGATGAACGGCACTACCGTAGAACATGTGAAAGACGCTGCCCCGGTATTGGGTAGTTATTTCGATGTGCTGGGCATCCGCACATTTCCTTCGCTTAAAGACCGTGAAGAGGATTACAGTGAATTATACATCAATCAGTTTGTCAAGTATGCCGGTATACCGGTAGTCAGTCTTGAGAGCGCTACGCTTCATCCCCTGCAAAGTCTCGCTGACCTGATTACGATTACCGAAACGTTTCAGGAGCAGAGAAAACCCAAAGTGGTATTAACCTGGGCGCCACATGTAAAAGCCTTGCCGCAATGTGTAGCCAACAGTTTTGCGCAATGGGTGAATGCCTGGGGTAAAGCAGATTTTGTAATCTCCCATCCGCAAGGATATGAACTCGATACTGCATTTACTGCCGGTGCATCGATCACACACCATCAGCAGGAGGCATTGATCGATGCTGATTTTGTGTACGTAAAAAACTGGAGCCAGTATGCGGATTATGGTCAGGTAACCTGCCATGACCCGGAATGGATGCTGACCCGACAGAAATTATCAGTTACCCGAACAGCTCGTGCAATGCATTGCCTGCCGGTTCGCAGAAATGTGGAGTTGAGCGACAGTGTACTCGACAGTGACCACAGCATTGTTACCCAACAGGCGGCCAACAGGGTGTGGGCTGCGCAAGCGGTATTGTCGGAAATTTTATCCAATCATTAATCAAGTAGTAAAGCAGACAGCAGCGTATACTATGAACAAGTTGTATATCATTAAAATCGGGGGCAATGTGCTGGATGATCCGGCAGCGTTAACGAAGTTTCTGCAGGATTTTTCAACTATCCGCGAACCTAAAATACTGATTCATGGCGGAGGTAAACTCGCCACTAAACTCGGTGAACAATTGGGTATACAGGCCCGCATGGTGAAGGGCCGCAGAATTACCGATGCAGCTACACTCGACCTCGTAACAATGGTTTACGGAGGACTGGTGAATAAGCAACTGGTGGCTCGCCTGCAGCACTTGGGGTGCAACGCCCTGGGTGTAACCGGTGCTGATGGTAACATGATCAGGGCAGTCAAGCGCCCGGTAAAAGATGTGGATTACGGCTATGTGGGTGATATCACTCCTGCAGATGTTAACTCTGCCTTATTGTATTTTCTCCTGAAGCAGAATGTTGTGCCAGTCTTTGCTTCGCTAACCCACGCCAGCGGCATGATGCTGAATACCAATGCTGATACAATTGCCTCCGTTCTGGCGATCGCGTTAAGCAAGCATTTTGATGTGCGCCTGATATTCTGCTTTGAGAAGAAGGGTGTGATGAGAGATGTGCAGGATGAAAGCTCCGTTATCCGGTTGTTGTACGAAACAACCTATAAGGAATTACTTGAACAAGGTTCTTTTGCAGATGGAATTCTTCCGAAGCTGGAAAATGCCTTTGCCGCCATTCATGCCGGTGTTAAAGAAGTATTGATCGGTGATGCCACCCATTTGTTGCATAACACCGGACAGGAAACGGAAGGCACGCTGATTATAAAATGAGCATTGCCGGTATCGGACAAAATAAATAGCAGATTGACACAATCCGCAGCACGTGGAGGATATAAAGAAGTTAGTTGACGAATCGGTTGAGTTATTGAAAAAACTCATTGCGACTCCCTCGTTCAGCAGGGAGGAAGATCGCACGGCAGAACTTATCCTTAATTTTCTTACGGATCATGGCATTGCTGCCAGTCGAAGCGACAATAATGTATGGGCCGTCAACAGCCGGTTTGATCCTGATAAGCCCACGATACTCCTTAACTCCCATCACGATACGGTGAAGCCCAACCCGGGTTATACCCGCGATCCATTTTTGCCTGAAGTCATCGATGGCAAATTATACGGGCTGGGCAGCAACGATGCCGGTGGTCCCCTGGTATCACTGATGGCTGCATTTATTCACTTCTATCACCGCACAGCGCTGAATTACAACCTGGTTCTTGCCGCTACGGCCGAAGAAGAAATTTCCGGCAAGGGAGGTATTGAAAAACTGTGGCCTGAACTGCCAACCATTGCCTTTGCCATTGTCGGTGAACCTTCCCTTGGGCACATGGCTGTTGCTGAGAAAGGCTTGCTGGTGCTGGATTGCACCGTATACGGCAAGGCTGGTCATGCCGCGCATCAAACCGGAGATAACGCCATCTACAAAGCCCTGAAGGATATCGAGTGGTTTCGCACCTACCGGTTCGGACGTGTATCAGAAACTTTGGGTGAAGTAAAAATGACCGTAACGGTGATTGAGGCTGGCAAGCAACACAACGTTATTCCGGCCGAGTGCCGCTTCACCGTGGATGTGCGGGTAACGGATGCTTATACGCTTGAGGAAGTCATTGACGAAATACGGCAACATGTTTCCTGTGACGTGAAGCCGCGCTCCGTGCGGTTGCGGTCTTCCGGCATCCCAGCCGATCATCCGCTGGTACAAGCTGCAAACAAGCTAGGCATTAGAACGTATGGTTCACCCACCACTTCCGACCAGGCACTGATTCCGTTGCCCTCCGTAAAAATTGGTCCGGGTGATTCGGCTCGTTCACATATGGCGGATGAGTTTATCTACACCGATGAGCTGAAGCACGGTATTCATACGTATATTGATCTGCTCGAAGAGCTCAACCGATTGCTTGTAAAATCATGACACTCTGGAAAAAAGACAAAGCTGCACTGGATTCCATCGCCAGGTTTACCATCGGCAAGGATGCTGAGATGGATCAGTACCTGGCGAAATATGATGTGCTGGGTTCACTGGCACACATCACCGGTCTGTAGTCCAGGCAGTACGACGGGGTAGCACGCGGAACGTCGACACTCATGCGGCCGCCTGCGCACCCTGCGCAGCAAAGCCTTCCAGGTCAATGACTCGATCGGCCATTCCAGTCAGCTCCGGGCTCTGGCTCACGAAGAACTCGCACGCGTACCCACCAAGGCGCAGCACCTCGCGTTTCATGGCCATGAACATGCGCTTGTGCTCCGGGTCCAGCGGCCCGTCCGCCTCGTCGCTGAACAGCGTGCCGATCCGGCGCCCGGTGTTGCCGGACAAGTAGAGCGCGATCGCGCGAGTCAGGCACTCGTTGATCCACTATGCCGAGAACCCGGACATGCCGAGTCCGCGATCCGGCCGGCGTCCCCGCCCCTGCAACTGCGCCGCAGGTGCCTGCGAAGCGATGCGGCATAACACGTCGGGATTCGGGACGATGAGCCCAGACGCGCGCGGCGGCAAGAGCCTCAGCCTGATGAGCGGCGGTGAGCGAACTTTCATCGACGCCTGCCTGACGCGCGCGGTCGCCCTGTACTTGGCCCAGAACACCGGACGGCGATTCGACACGCTGTTCTCCGACGAGGCCGATGGGCCGTTGGACCCAGAACACAAGCGCATGTTCATGGCCATGAAGCGCGAAGTCCTTCAGCTCGGCGGCTACCGGCAGGAGTTCTTCATCACCCAGACCCCGCACCTCGCAACGATGGCCGATGCAATCATCGACCTCGACGCCATGCAGGTCGATGC
>JALOMI010000213.1 GCA_025455465.1 Cyclobacteriaceae bacterium
ATGACCGCTCGCCAGCAATCAGAAGGACCAGGTGTTAGACTATCCATCGTAGTCAAACGCCTGGTCTTTTTCCGTACCGTTGGGGTTGTTAATTCACTTTTGGCATGTACTGTTCACGGGTCGACTTAAACTCTGATCCTTTTTTCCATTGGGGCCATGAGGTTTCAAAAGCCAGTTTTTTTCCAACGTTAAAAAGCAGTTGCAGATCTTCTGCGGCACCTTCCAGGTTCCAGCGGGAGGTATCGTACTCATCCGAAGGTTTGTGGTAATACTTCGATACGTACTCATCCTGCAACTGCTTGCCGTAGTCAGCGCCTTTTTCATGATGATCGATGCCGGTGTTGGTATACAAGGCAGGGATACCCACTTTCGCAAAGTTGAAATGATCGGAACGGAAGTAATAACCGGCCACCGGGTTTGGCTCCGGTGACGTGTAACGGCCAACGGCCTTGGCTTCCGCATCAAGGTAATCTTCCAGGTCCGACTGGCCGATGCCCACCACCACAATGTCTTTCATACGTCCGTACGGATTGATACCGTCCATATTGATGTTGGCTACGGTTTTCTCCCGCGGGTAAACGGGGTTTTGTGCATAGTATTCTGATCCATATAACCCTTGTTCTTCTGCTGTCACCGCCAGAAACACTACCGTACGGTTGGGTTTGTTCTCCATGTTTTTGAATGCCTTGATCAGCTCAAGCATGCCGGCTGTGCCGCTGGCGTTGTCGAGGGCACCGTTGTAGATGGTGTCTCCTTTTTCATCGGGCTTGCCGATGCCCAGGTGATCCCAGTGCGTGGAGTAAATGATGTATTCATCGGGCTGCTTCGCCCCGGTGATTTTGCCAATCACGTTATGAGACTTATCATACTTCGCTTTCACAACTAATGATGTGGTAATTGACAGCTTCATCGGCACCGCTTTGAACCCGGGCTTGCGTGCAGCCGATACGGTGGAAGCCCAGTCGATGCCGGCTTCTTCAAACAATTTTTTAGCGGCAGGTTGCGATACCCATCCGGTAAAGGCACTGAAGTACAAATCCTTTCCGCGGGTATCCAGGTAGAGTTTGGAAGCATTCCAGCTGTTCTGCACCACCCAGAATCCGTACCCTGCAGGCACATCATCGTGAATAATCAGAATACCCCGGGCACCCTGCCGGGCAGCTTCTTCAAATTTGTATGTCCAGCGGCCATAATAGGTCATCGTGTTACCCTTGAACAGGGAAACATCCTCTGCTCCGAATCCGGGATCATTCACCAGCACCACCACTACTTTGTCTTTTACATCCAGACCTTCATAATCATTCCAGTTGTATTCCGGGGCAACAATGCCGAAGCCGGCAAACACCAGTTCCGTGTCTTTCACCTCGGTGGTCGGATCGGTGCGCTGTGTCCAGATCACATAGTCTTTTAGTCCCTCCAGCGTAAACTTCTTTTTCGCGGATTTTACTTCCATAACCGGTGCAGCGGTGGTTGTGATTTCAACCATCGGCACTTCCTGCAGGTAGGAGGAGCCGTTGCCCGATTCCAGGCCAAGGTTTTTAAACTGCTCTTGCAGGTAGGCAATAGTTTTTTGCTCTCCTTCCGTGAACGGCATGCGGCCCATAAACGCATCGGAGGCGAGTATTTTCAGGTGATTTTCCAGGCTGGCTACTGTAATGGCAGCAGTGCCGTCTGCCCGGTCAAATTTTCCTTCCTTCTTTGCGCAGGCACCCAGCAGCGCGATCAGGCTCATGATAAAGAGGTATCGTTTCATAGTGTGTTTCTGAATAAGCGGCCAATGTTACCAAATATTCGATTGCCGGGCATTGTAAATTTTACGACAGGTATCACCCAGCACGCAGGCATTCCGGTTAACTTTAGGCGATTGTCATTATGAAAAAAGTTGCATCCGTTCTGCTGAAAATCCTGCTGGCCTTCATCTCGGCAGTGGTTATTTTTTTACTGTTTGCCATTGCCCCGGTTAACCGTACCCTGCCGCATGAACAGGCGTTCTACCCGTTGATGAAGGAAGAAATTGATCGGGTACTGGGTTCGGAGGCTAACCAGACAAATGACACAGCGGCATTGCAAATTGGCTTTGCGAGAGTTTCCATAACACCATCATACCCGACTTCCACAGCGGGATATGTAAAGCGCAAAGGAGCAAAATTCTCGTCTATTCGTGATTCGGTCTGGGTACGATCCGTTATGTTGAAAAGGGGCGCACAGGAAGTGGCCATCGTGAGTCTGGATATGCTCATCGTGCCTCCGGTGCTCTATCGTGAACTGGAAAGGAAAGCTGAAGCAGCCGGTTTTCCGATCAGTCGGATTTATTTAGGAGCTACGCACACACACAACAGTATCGGCAACTGGGACGACCACCTGGTGGGTCAGATCTATGCCGGTGATTTTGATCATGGTTTAATAACATTTCTGGCTGACCAGATTGTAACTGCTGTTCAGCAGTCGAAAAAAGATCTTCAATCCGGTACACTGCGTTATGGTGTAATTCCGGTAAAGGAGGCCGTCAATAATCGCGTGATTAAAGGAGGGCCGGTGGATTCACTATTTCATGCACTGGAATTTAACCGTACCGATGGAACAAAAGGGATATTCACCAGCTTCAGTGCGCATGCGACCTGCATGGGAGCTTCCGATCATCGCCTCTCACGCGATTACCCCGGTGCGTTGGTGGATAACCTGGAGAAAAAGGGATATGATTTTGCCATCTTCATGGCAGGCGCTGTTGGAAGCCATGCGCCCGGTGCCGGAATGGATGATGCTGATGAGCGCATCCGGAAAATGGGTGAGGTGCTGAATGATGCTGTGGATGACGTGCAGTGGTCTGAAGTGGAAGCGGATTTATTACGTTTTCATCGCCTTCCGTTATTACTGGGTCAGCAGCAGATAAAAGTATTACCTAACTGGCGTGTGCGTGAGTGGCTATCCTTACCGCTGATGGGGGCGTACACACCCACATTAACGTATCTGCAGTTCGGCAACCTGGTTATGCTCGGCACACCCTGCGATTACTCGGGCATGCTCACCAATACGCTCTATCAGTCTGCAGGGCAGCGCGGACTTCATGTCTTCGTGACAAGCTTCAACGGGGGGTATATCGGCTATGTTACTCCTGACGAATATTATGACCTCGTGCACTATGAAACCCAGACCATGAACTGGTACGGCCCGGGTAACGGAGGGTATATTCAGGAGTGCTTGTTGCGCATGCTTGAAAAAGCATCCTCTCCATAGTGCATACGCTGGTGTAAAAGGTATTGATTGCCAGTTGTGAATTTTGAAAATTGAGTAGCACAAAATCAGTCTACGAATCGATCAACTCATCATTTAATAAACTACTTGACAATGACACGCATCGCCATGCTTGGTTCCGGCTTCATCGGCCGGTTTTATGCCGATTCGCTGCAGGGATACCGCAGCAAAGACAAGATTGTCACCATCTATTCGCGCAGAAACGAAAGCGCGGAAAAGTTTGCAAAGGATTACCAGGTACCCTTTGCAACGACTAACATGGAAGAGGCTATCAACCGCCCGGAAGTGGATGTGGTCTGCATTGCCCTTCCCAACAACCTGCATGAAGAAGCGGTGATGCTGTGCTGCAAGCACAAGAAAGCGGTGATCACCACTAAGCCGTTAGGACGCAATGCGGAGGAGGCGAAGCGAATGCTGGAGGCGGTTGAAAAGGCCGGTATCTTCAACGGCTACCTCGAAGACCTGGTGTATACTCCGAAGTTTCTGAAGGCCCATGAAAGTGTGAAAAGCGGTGCCCTCGGCAGAATACTCTGGGCCAAATCGCGGGAGACACATCCGGGTCCGCACAGTGACTGGTTCTGGGATCTGGAGCAGGCCGGTGGAGGCTGTATCCTGGATTTGGGATGCCACTGCGTGGAGATCACGCGCAGCTATATCGGTAAAGACATCAGACCGATTGAAGTGATGTGCTGGGCCGATACGCAGGTAAAGCCCATCGATGCCGAAGATCATGCCATTGCGCTGATCAAATACGAGAATGGCGCCATCGCCCAGTTCGAAGTGAGCTGGACCTTCCGCGGAGGTCTTGATCTGCGTGATGAAGTGATGGGCACGGAAGGCACTATATGGATCAACAGTTTCCTGCGCACCGGGTTTGAAATGTTCACCACCGGAAAAGGAGCTGACTATGTGGCCGAGAAAGCCGAAAGCAACACCGGCTGGTTGTTCCCGGTAGGGGATGAGCTGAATGAACTCGGCTATAACCACATGTTTGCTGATATGTTCGATTCGATGGAAAAAGGAATTCAGCCGAAAGAAACATTTTATGACGGCTACATCGTCAATGCTGTACTTGATGCCGCTTATCGTTCATCGAAGAGCAGGCAGTGGGAGCCGGTAAAACTCGACATCTGGCGCGGTCGCACCGGGGTCACGAAAGACAGTCACCTGATTGAATACGATTCAGAGCATTACCTCGTCAAGGAAGAGATAACCCATTACGGAGCGAAAAAAGTCATTCTGAAGAACAAGGAGACCGGGAAGATTACGGAACGGGTTATTGCCTAGAAGGGATTTTGACATACATGGTTGAAACGTTGATCCATGTACCGGGTTTGACGTTTTTTATATCATTACTAAAGCAGGTAATTCCCGGTAATTTCGGATTGCAATCATCTCCGCGGTTGATGGATAGGCATTGGCAAAATCATAGACGATGCTTTTAATACCCAGATCTTTTGCTGCTTTGATTTCTGAATTCAGATCATCCCCTATCACTACTACATCATCTGTCGTGTAGTTGTACTTTGTCAGAATCAATTCAAAGATGTCTTTTTTGATCTGGTTGGTTTGTGTCGGGTCGATGATGAAAATTTCCTCAAAGTCATGGGTAATACCGAGACAATCAATTTTGTTTCGCTGCAGTCCGGAAAAGCCGGTGGTCACCAGGAATTTAGTGTACGGTAAGTCACGCACAATGGCATAATCCGGAAATGGGTCAATTGGTTTATCATACGTGAGTGCTTGCAGGTGTTGTATGCCTTGTTCAGTAAGATCTTTGCTGAAAGAAAATTCACGTGCAACGACCACGAATGGCCTGCGGGTAATCGCATCCAATACTTCTCCTTTGTTTCCTTCAAATTCCCCGCTCGAAAAAATCATATCATACAACGTATGAAACATATCATCGGCAACAGCGCTTACCGGGTAAATGGTATTATCTAAATCAAGAATAAGGGCTTTGAGGGGCATATCAATTTTTCAATCGTTAAAATAACAAATGCAGCACAACGCTTAAATTCGTCATGCTGCATTCGTAATTATATCATCAAAGGCTCCAGCCCTTTCGGTATTCACGCTTCACAAACTGGTTGGCTTCTTCAAAGTTGGTGATGCGCATGTTCTTCGCATCCCACAGCAGTTTCTTGCGGCCGGGGTAGGTGAAATAACCTTGCTTGTTTTTCGTGCGCATCTGGTAGCTGCGCAGGGCGAGGTTGCCCATCAGCACGGCCTCCGTCAGCGGACCGGCATAATCAAACGGTGAGCTGGTGGTAGTATTGCCATAGCCCTTCATACAGGCATTCACCCACTGCACATAATGTCCTTCCGGTACACGTGGGAGACGTGTCTGCGGCAGCGTGACTTCCTGCATCCGTTTGGTCGGCAGCAACACGGGCTTCGTAGCGTAGTTGCCCATCATCTTGCCTTTTGTTCCCTCGAAGATGATGCCACCGGCTGAATCACCGAGCGGTTCATCCGGCAACAATTCTTCCGGACGTTCCGGCACCAGTCCACCATCCATCCAGGTGAGTCTAATGTCACCCTTTCCATCCTTGCGCGGAAACTTGAGATGGATGATGGAGGAG
>JALOMI010000036.1 GCA_025455465.1 Cyclobacteriaceae bacterium
AAAACTGATCGAAAGAGGCATTGTAAAGACAGTAAAATCGGCTAAGAAAATCGTAGACCGCAAAGATCCTGTTATCTGGGATATCCTCGAAAATGTATTGAAAGGTCACCCGGTATTACTGAACCGTGCCCCTACATTGCACCGCCTCGGTATTCAGGCGTTCCAGCCTAAGCTGATTGAAGGAAAAGCGATCCAACTTCACCCGCTTGTATGTACTGCGTTTAACGCTGACTTCGATGGTGACCAGATGGCCGTACACGTGCCGCTGGGCCAGGAAGCCATACTGGAGGCATCTGTGTTAATGTTGTCATCACACAACATTCTTAACCCGGCTAACGGTGCCCCGATTACTGTTCCTTCACAGGATATGGTTTTGGGTCTTTACTACCTTACCAAAGGAAGAAAGAGCACACCCGAGAATCCGGTCATGGGAGAAGGCAAGCGCTTCTACTCGGCTGAGGAAGTTATTCTGGCACACAATGAGGGTAAGCTGGCCAAGCATGCCTTAATTAAAGTGCGTGTGAAAGTGTTGGATAAAAAGACCGGAGAACTGGCCTACCAGACTATCGATACCGTTGCAGGGCGCGTACTGTTTAATCAGTTTGTTCCTGAAGAGGCAGGTTTTGTGGATGAACTGCTGACGAAGAAGAAACTTCAGACCATCATCGCTGATGTCTATAAAGCAGCTGGCTTGTCCAAGACGGCAAAGTTCCTCGATGATATCAAAGAACTTGGATTCCAGATGGCCTATAAAGGTGGGTTATCCATGGGTCTTAATGATGTGAAAGTACCGGCTGAAAAGGAGAAGTTTGTAAACGAAGCCCAGCAGGAAGTTGATGCCGTATGGAGCAACTACATGATGGGTCTTATCACTGACAACGAGCGGTACAACCAGGTAATTGACATCTGGACCCGTACGAACACTATGCTTACCAATACGCTGATGCGCCAGCTGGAAGATGATCAGCAGGGCTTCAATCCGATCTACATGATGATGCACTCCGGTGCCCGTGGATCGCGTGAGCAGGTACGTCAGTTGGGTGGTATGCGTGGTCTGATGGCCAAGCCTCAGAAGAACCTGGCCGGGTCAGTTGGTTCAATCATTGAAAACCCGATCCTGTCCAACTTTAAAGAAGGACTGGATGTATTGGAATACTTTATCTCAACACACGGTGCACGTAAAGGTCTTGCCGATACCGCTTTGAAAACTGCGGATGCCGGTTACCTGACCAGACGTCTTGTTGATGTGGCGCACGATCTTGTGATCACTGAAGATGATTGCGGAACGTTGCGCGGTCTGAAGGTTACTGCACTGAAAGACAACGAAGATATCGTTGAACCGCTTTCTGAACGTATCCTTGGTCGTGTTACCGTGCATGATATTTACGATCCGCTGACGGAAGAGCTGATTGCTCCGGCCAACTCAGAAATTACTGATGAATTGGCTAAGCGTATTGAAGATACCGCTATTGAAGAAATTGAGATTCGTTCGGTATTGACCTGCGAGTCGAAAATGGGTGCCTGCAGCCGATGCTATGGTCGTAACCTGGCTACCGGTAAGATGGTGGAAGTAGGTGAAGCAGTTGGTGTAATTGCAGCACAGTCTATCGGTGAACCGGGTACACAGCTTACATTGCGTACCTTCCACGTGGGTGGTACAGCTTCCAACATCGCAGTTGATGCCAACATCAAAGCCAAGTTCCCTGGTGTGGTTGAGTTCGAAGGTGTTCGCTTTGTCGACACGACCGACCGCGAAGGCAATAAGGTTCAGGTGGTGATGGGCCGTACTGGTGAAATCCGTATCCTGGATAAGGAAAAAGGCCGCGTGCTGATTACCAACAACGTACCCTACGGTGCATTTCTCAGAGTCAGCGATGGTCAGGCCGTTGAAAAAGGCGAAGAACTTTGCTTCTGGGATCCTTACAATGCGGTTATTCTTTCTGAATTCGATGGTCAGATTGGTTACGAAGCAATCATCGAAGGCATAACCTATAAGGAAGAGTCTGATGAACAAACCGGTCACCGCGAAAAGGTAATTACCGAAACTCGGGATAAGACCAAGAACCCGGCTATCATCGTACAGGGCAAGGCTGAAACCAAGTCATACAACATCCCGGTTGGTGCTCACCTGGCGGTTGATGAAGGGGATAAGATTAAAGCCGGACAAGTACTGGCGAAGATTCCGCGTACGATCGGTAAGTCACGCGATATTACCGGTGGTCTGCCTCGTGTAACGGAATTATTCGAAGCACGCAATCCTTCGAACCCAGCCGTTGTAAGTGAGATTGACGGTGTTGTTACTTATGGAGGTATCAAGCGCGGTAACCGCGAAGTATTTATTGAGTCGAGAGACGGTGTGCAGAAGCGTTATCTCGTGCCGCTGTCTAAACACATCCTGGTTCAGGATAACGACTTTGTAAAAGCCGGACAGCCGTTGTCGGATGGTTCTATTTCACCTACCGATATCCTGGCTATTAAAGGTCCAACCGCGGTGCAGGAATACCTGGTGAATGAAATTCAGGAAGTGTATCGTCTGCAGGGTGTGAAGATCAATGATAAGCACATTGAGGCTATCGTTAGCCAGATGATGCAGAAAGTGGAAATCATAGATCAGGGCGACACCAACTTCCTGCCAGGAGAATACGTTGACAAATTCACCTTCCGGGAAGAGAACGATAAGATATTGGACAAGAAGGTGGTTGTGGAAGCCGGTGATTCAGACAAGTTCAAGCCAGGCCAGATCATTACGGGCCGGGAATTGCGTGATGAGAATTCATCCCTCCGCAGGAAAGATCAGAAACTGGTAGAAGTGCGCGATGCGCTGTCTGCTGTGTCGAGGCCAACACTGCAAGGGATCACCCAGGCGTCCCTGAAGACAGAAAGCTGGCTGTCAGCCGCCTCCTTCCAGGAAACAACCAAGGTGTTGAGTGAAGCAGCTATTCGTGGAAAGTCTGACAAACTGCTGGGTATGAAGGAAAACGTAATCGTGGGTCACCTCATACCGGCCGGTACAGGACAACGGAGGTTTAATGAAATGATTGTCACTCACAAGGACGAGTACGATGCGTTAACGCGTGCTCTTGAAACAAAGGAGAAGGACCGCGAACGCGAATTGCAGGATTAAGATGATCACTTTTCAGGCTTGCTGTTCTTTGGGACAGCAAGCCTGAATTTATATTTTTATGAGCATGGCTGAAGAAAACAAAGAAAAACAAGCCCCCAATCAGATCAATATCGAGCTATCTGAAGAAATCGCTGAGGGCGTTTATTCTAACCTCGCCATGATTGCCCATTCCAACAGCGAGTTTGTTATTGATTTCATCCGGCTGATGCCCGGGGTGCCCAAGGCCCGTGTCAAGTCGCGCATTATTGTAACGCCTGAGCATGCCAAGCGCCTGCTGGCTGCCCTTAAAGACAATATTGAGAAATACGAACATTCCTTCGGACCCATCAAACAAACCCCCGACATGCCCAAATTCCCGATGAATTTTGGAGGCACCATGGGAGAGGCCTGATCGAAAAAGACCATTTTAGCATCAAAAAGAGGGTTTCTACACTCAAAATTCTTTCTCAAAGACTTTTGTTAGTGAGTTTCTTTATAATACCTTTGCAGTCCTAATTTTTGAAAGGATTTAAAGAAACGTTAAATGCCTACCATTCAGCAACTTGTAAGAAAAGGACGGAAGAAACTGACGTTCAAGTCGAAGTCTCCGGCCCTCGATTCATGCCCGCAGCGCAGGGGCGTTTGTACCCGAGTGTACACTACAACGCCAAAAAAGCCCAACTCAGCCATGCGTAAAGTAGCGCGTGTTCGCCTCACTAACCAGAAAGAGGTAAACGCCTACATTCCTGGTGAAGGCCACAACCTGCAAGAACACTCTATCGTGCTGATTCGTGGTGGCAGGGTGAAAGATTTGCCGGGTGTTCGTTACCACATTATCCGTGGTGCACTGGATACTGCTGGCGTAAACGGTCGTCTTCAAGGCCGCTCAAAGTATGGTGCCAAGCGTCCGAAGCCGGGTGCGGCAGCTCCTGCAAAAGGTGGTAAAAAATAATTGAACAGAACATGAGAAAGGCAAAACCCAAAAAGCGCTACTTGTTACCTGACCCTAAATTTCAGGATACGCTCGTAACTAAGTTTGTTAATTACCTGATGGAGCGCGGCAAGAAGAGCACTTCATATAACATTTTCTACGCAGCCATTGAAGTGGTTGAGAAAAAGACCAATGAAAATGGCTTAGAAGTATGGAAGCGCGCCATGAACAATGTCATGCCGTCTGTTGAAGTGAAGAGCCGCAGGGTAGGGGGTGCTACTTTCCAGGTCCCTATCGAAATCAGGCCTGAGCGCAGAATAAACCTATCCATCAAGTGGTTGATTGATTATTCGCGCATGCGCGGTGAAAAGACCATGACGGATAAACTGGCTGGCGAAATCATTGCTGCATCGAAGGGCGAAGGAGCTGCCATCAAGAAAAAGGATGACACGCACCGTATGGCTGAAGCCAACAAAGCGTTTTCACATTTCAGATTTTAATCGAGGAGTCGGGAGAAACTAATGGTACGAGACTTAAAATACACCAGAAATATTGGTATCGCTGCGCATATCGATGCCGGTAAAACGACTACGACTGAACGTATTCTTTACTATGCCGGTGTGAATCACAAAATCGGTGAAGTGCATGATGGCGCTGCAACGATGGACTGGATGGCACAGGAGCAGGAGCGCGGGATCACCATCACATCAGCGGCCACCACAGTTTACTGGAACTACCGCAACAATAAGTACCACGTCAACATTATCGATACACCCGGGCACGTAGATTTTACCGTAGAGGTAAACCGTTCCTTGCGTGTATTAGACGGGCTGGTATTCCTGTTTAGTGCAGTTGACGGTGTTGAGCCTCAGTCTGAAACTAACTGGCGCCTTGCTGATAATTACAAAGTTGCCCGCATCGGTTTTGTTAACAAGATGGACCGTGCCGGTGCCGACTTCCTAAACGTTTGTAAGCAGGTTAAGGAGAAGCTGGGCAGCAAAGCTGTTCCGCTTCAGTTGCCGATCGGTGCTGAAGAAAATTTCCGAGGCGTGGTAGACCTCGTGAACAACCGGGGTATTATTTGGAATGAGAATGATAAAGGGATGACTTATGAAGTTGTTCCGATTCCGGCTGACATGGTAGAAGAGGCCAAAGAATATCGCGAAAAGCTCCTGGAAGCAGTAGCTGAATACGATGAAAGCCTCATGGAGAAATATTTCGCTGATCCTGAGTCGATCTCGGAAGCTGAAATTCTGAACGCCCTCCGTCAGGCAACCATTAATATGGCTATCGTTCCGATGGTATGCGGCTCATCATTCAAGAACAAGGGTGTCCAAACCATGCTGGATTATGTGATGGAACTGCTTCCTTCACCTATGGATAAGGATAATATCATCGGTACTAACCCGGACGATGAGTCTGAGGTTACTATTAAACCTGATGAAAAAGAGCCTTTTGTAGCGCTGGCATTTAAGATTGCAACAGATCCCTTTGTAGGTAGGTTGTGTTTTATCCGTGCTTATTCCGGAGTATTAGAGTCGGGTTCATATATCTATAATACCCGTTCGAATAATAAAGAGCGTATTTCACGTGTATTCCAGATGCACGCCAATAAACAAAATCAGATCGAGCGCCTTTCGGCCGGAGATATTGGTGCTGTGGTAGGCTTTAAGGATATCAAAACCGGTGACACGCTTTGTGATGAAAAGCGCAAAGTGGTGCTGGAATCAATGGTGTTCCCTGAGCCCGTTATTGGATATGCTATCGAGCCGAAAAAACAGGCCGATGTGGATAAACTTGGTATGGCTATTTCCAAGCTGGTGGAAGAAGATCCGACACTTCGTGTTCATACGGATCAGGAAACCGGCCAGACTATCCTCCGTGGTATGGGTGAACTTCACCTGGAAATCATTATTGACCGTCTGAAGCGCGAGTTCAAAGTAGAGATCAACCAGGGTGCTCCCCAGGTGGCCTACAAAGAATCGCTCACTGGTTCTGTGGAACATAAAGAAGTTTACAAGAAGCAGACCGGTGGTCGCGGTAAGTTCGCGGATATTGTATTTGAGATCGGTCCTCGTGATGACGGTAAGGAAGGCCTTGAATTTGTCAATGATATCGTGGGTGGTGTTATCCCCCGTGAATTCATTCCGGCAGTTCAGAAAGGCTTTGAGCAGGCAATGGTTAACGGTCCTTTGGCTGGCTACCCGATCGACTCTATGAAAGTGCGTTTATTCCACGGTTCTTACCATGATGTAGACTCCGACTCGCTTTCGTTTGAATTGGCGGCACGAATTGGTTTCAAAGAAGCCGCACGCAAGTGCAGCCCGCAGTTACTCGAGCCAATCATGAGCGTAGAGGTTCTTACCCCGGATGAATTTACCGGTTCGGTAACGGGTGACCTTAACCGCAGAAGAGGTTTAATGAAGGGCATGGATACACGCGGTGGCGCACAGGTAATTAAAGCTGATGTACCGCTGGCTGAATTGTTTGGTTATGTAACGGATCTTCGTACGATTACTTCCGGTCGTGCTTCCGCTACATTAACATTCGCGCATTACGCACCGGTTCCTAAGAACCTTGCTGATAGGGTAATTGATGAAGTAAAAGGCGCTGTTGCCGCCAAATAAAATCTAAAAGACGTTTAGATCATGAACCAGAAAATCAGAATCAAACTAAAGTCGTACGACCACAACCTGGTTGACAAATCATCTGAAAAGATTGTACGCGCTGTAAAGGCAACCGGTGCCGTAGTAAGCGGACCTATCCCGCTGCCTACTGAAAAGGAAAAGTTTACCGTATTGCGTTCACCGCACGTGAACAAAAAGTCGCGTGAGCAATTCCAGCTTTGCACATACAAGCGTTTGGTGGATATTTATTCCAACAGTGCTAAAACGGTTGATGCTCTCATGAAACTGGAACTTCCCAGCGGAGTGGATGTGGAGATCAAGGTATAGTTTTCCATAGCGTTAACCGAAAAGAAGAATTGAAAGGCCATGCTGATAAACAGCGTGGCTTTTTTAGTTCAGTTGATGGTGGAAGTAAAGCTCGTGGTCAGGTAATAAATCCGGAAAGGCAATTTTCACCAGGTCGTTAAGAATGATATCGGGGCGAAGATATCCAAGTTCAAGAAACTCACTGCCCCCGGTAGCCCCTTTGCGGTAATCGTAGGTAAAGACATTGCCCTTTTTAAAGGCGTTGAACTGTGTATAGCGTGAATCGGCATCAGCAAGTTCTTTCAGCGAAGTAAACGAACCAACACCAATCCAATAATCGGTATCATAAGCACGGTTAAATACAGATTCAAAGCTTAATTCAAGAAATCCGTTTGAGTCATTATCTGACCAATAGTAATGAAACCCGGCATCTTGCAGCAATTGGGCGGCATAGTTTTTTCCCCCGGGCATAAACCAGGTATCACCATACACAATACCGCTGATAACAGTGGGATGAATCTGAATGGTTTCTGTCAGCGATTTGGTTGTCAGGTAGGCCTTTTCAATGGCGTTGAAGATGGAATCGGCTAATGTTTCGCGGTTGTATAGCAGTGCAACAAATTTGATCCACTCTGCACGCCCCAGCGGATGTCTTTCGAGGTATTCTGCATTAAGTAGTACCGGGATTCCCATTGCTTCCATTTTTCTGAACTGCCCGGCATCACCGGTGAGTGAATAGGCCATCACCAGCTCTGGCTTGAGCATCGCTAAGCGCTCCAGATCCATCCCCTTATCTACCCCAAGTTCTTGTATCAGCCCTCGACCTATTCGTTCACGCGTGCGTTCAGAGCTGATGTAGTGTGTTGATGGAAATCCTACGAGCGAAGATTCTACTTCGAGATATTCTAGTAGCGGAATGTGCGTTGTGGAAGTGCAAACAATTGTTTCAAGAGGAATACGGATAATTTTAACATCAGGATTATGAGTTGGTACCGGCTTATCTTTGGGTACCAGTAAATAGGAAATACTACCGGAAGCACCCGGATGGGCCTGATGAATTTCGACCAGCTTACAGCCGTCATCGCGAAAGGCAACAGAAAAGCCACTGGCGTATTTTATATAGTCACGATCGGTTTCATCAACTTCACTTTTCCGGTCATGACCGGAAGAGCAACTCCCCAACCAAGTAGCAGCTAGTAGCAGAATAAACAAGTTCTTCCGCATCGATTAATTCGTTTTGAGCTGCTGAAAGAATTCATTCAACACAATGCGTGCAGCTTTGGGTGCACTCATTGATTTTTCACGAACCTGTTTTTCGCAGTCAGCGAGTAATTCAGACAAGCTGGAGTATTCTGTCAATTTGCGTTTAACCATGCTGTCAAGGCATTCATGAAACCACTGTACTTCTTGTCGTTGCCGTTTCAGCGTATGATGACCGGTGTCATGCTGCACTTGGAGGTATTGCTGAAGGTTTTCCCAGATGGTATCGATACCTGTTTTGCTCACGGCTGAACAGGTTAGCACCTTGGCGCGCCAGCCGGATTCATCTGCCCGTAGAAAATGCAACGCATGCTGATACTCGAGTTGGGCTGCACGCGCTTTCTTGGTATTATCTCCGTCAGCCTTGGTAATGGCAATGAGATCGGCCATTTCAATAATGCCTTTCTTGATTCCCTGGAGTTCATCACCGGCTCCGGCCAGCATCAGCAGCAAAAAGGCATCTACGGTATTTTTTACTGCTGTCTCTGATTGGCCAATGCCTACGGTTTCTACGAGGATGACATCGAATCCGGCTGCTTCACACAAAAGAATTGACTCGCGTGTTCGGTGGGTAATTCCGCCCAGCGCTTCTCCCGATGCGGAAGGCCGGATAAAGGCATTCGGATTTCTTGACAATTCCTCCATTCGGGTCTTATCACCAAGAATGCTTCCGTGTGTAATTTGGCTGCTGGGATCGACTGTGAGGATGGCGATTTTATACCTAAAGTGATTTATCAGAAAATTACCGAAGGTTTCAATGAAGGTACTTTTTCCAACACCAGGCACACCGGTAATGCCGATACGCAGCGATTTTCCGGTTTGCGGAAGGATGGCATCGAGAATCTGTTCCATTAAACCATAATCAGCCGGAAGGTAGCTCTCTGCCACGGTAATGGCTTTCGCAAGAATGACGCGGTCCCCATTCCTGATTCCTTGTATGTATTCGTCAGCTGTGAGCCTGGCTTTCAATGGTAATGATGGTAAATGCCTGTTTAAATGTCTAAATTTACTATATAAGCCGCACGCCTATGAGAAAATTCTTCATTGACACCATACTCACGACTATTTTCATTTTTGCCATCCTCTGGACATTAAATGGAATTTCGCAGCTCAACATCTTCGATGCGCTGGATCCGATATCCCAGGCCCTGGAAGATACGGAACTTACTGATTATGCTTTCTCGTCACTTCGCGTGGAAGACCCACCTATAGACACAAATATCATTATTGTAAATACGGGTGCACTCTCCCGGGAAATGATTGGTCGACAGATAGAGATCATGAATTCGTTGGAGCCGAAGGTAATTGCGGTAGATATAATTTTTTCCTGCGATGGCGGATTACGTGATTCGGTCAACTGCCCACAGGCTTACGACACTCTTGGCAATCGCGTGCTGGGAGATGCAGTACGCAATGCTAAGAACATTGTAATGGCTCATAAACTATGGCAGACACGCTTAATTCGTGAGACGGAAGACACCGATGTGTATGATTCGCTGGAACACACGGATGAGCATTTACGAATCAATGCGTATGAAGGCTTTGTAAATCTCATAACCGGGGCTGATCATCAGGAAGACCTTAAAATATGCCGTGAGTTTAATCCGGCTAAATATGTAACGGGAGAAAAGCATTATGCCTTTTCGGTTCAAACGGCAATGCTTTATGATTCGTTTACTACACAAAATTTTCTGGATCGAGAAAATGAAATTGAAATCGTTAATTATCGCGGTAACATCGTAGACTGGCATGGCGCATCGACATATGCAGGCAGGTATATCGTACTGGATTGGGATCAGGCTCTCGATACCAGCACGTTTGCCACCGGCATGATTAAAGATAAAATTGTGTTGATGGGTTATCTGGGTGACGATCTACGCGACACTTCCTGGGATGACAAGTTTTTTACGCCACTGAACAAGAAATTTGGCGGCCGGGCACGTCCGGATATGTATGGCGTAGTAGTTCACGCAAATATCATTTCCATGATTCTGAATAAAGATTATGTTGAACAATTGGCGGATTGGCAGAAATACCTGTTTGCCGTCATTATTTGTTATTTCAATGTGGCACTATTTTGGTTAATCTTCTTCCGCTTGCCGCTTTTGTTTGATACCCTTCAGATTTCCCTGCAGCTGATGCAATTGGCGACATTTGCGGTATTGATACCTTATATGTTTTACTGGTACCAGCTGAAGATGGACATTACCATCGGACTTGTTGCTTTGGCCCTGGCAGGGCCTTGTTTTGAGATTTATATAACGGTTATTGATTTTGGCGTGAATTATGTTCGGAAAAAATGGCTTACCAAAACGGAAAATGAAGTATTAACCACCTGATGATCAGAAAATTCAATAATTTGGCATTTATTAATAAATGAGATTAGCTATGAAAAGCAGGAAATCTACGTTGTTGGCTGTTTTTACCCTTTCTTTCTCAGTCCTATTGGCTCAGGATTATGCATTCCGGGTCATGTCCAGTAAGGGCACCAATGAGGTTAAATCAGGGGATTCTTGGCAGCCTGTAAAAGTTGGTGGAACATTAAAGGCTGAGGATGAACTAAGGCTTTCCGGTAACTCATATATCGGATTGCTGCATAAAACCAACAAGCCAATGGAGTTGAGAGAAGCTAAAGTATATAAGGTTTCTGATCTTGCCTCTCAGATTGGTACCGGTTCTGGCGCACTGAATAAATACACTGATTTTATTCTGAGCAACAACCCGGATGACAAGAAGAATAAACTCAGTGCTACCGGGGCCGTACACCGGGCAGTTGATAATAACCCCATCAACCTGATGCTGCCGGAAAGCCAGTACTCGGGTGTATACAACAATATTGTTGTGGTGAAGTGGGACTCTAAAGTGCTTACTGGTCCTTATACCGTAGTTATCAGTGACCTGTACGAAGAGGAACTTGCTAAGATTGAAACCTCGGAGACAAGCATCCGGATTGACCTGAGCCAACCCAAGTTTGCTGAGAAAACAAGCCCGGCATTTACCGTGAAAGTAACATCCAAGGTTGAACCGAATAAAGGTTCCAAGATCTACACAGTTAAACGTCTCTCAACCAGCGATAAAGAAAAAGTAGGTAAGATGCTAAGCGATATTCAGGGCGACCTGGTGGATCAGACAGCCTTTAATTACTTTATTCTTGCCGGTTTCTATGAAAGCCAGGGATTATTAATTGATGCCATGGCTGCTTTTGAAGATGCCGTGAAGATTGAACCGTTATACCAGGAGGATTATGATTATTTCCTCCAGCGTCATGGAATGAAACGCTGAAAAGAATTCGATGAAAAACAGAATGCCTCTGACTTGCGAAGAGGCATTTTTTATTTGAAGGACACCTTTAAGAATAAATAAAAACCAACGTTATGTACGGGCGAATCGTTTTACTGCTTTTTCTGATGCTTACAGTAAACATGAATACGGCATGGTCTCAGAAGTATGCGTTTTATGTAATGGGTGCAAAGGGCTCCCCGGAAAAAAGGGTAAATAACACCTGGTCATTGATTAAAATCGGAGATCAGCTTCAGGCAGCGGACGAGGTTAGGGTTCCGGCCAATGGTTATCTGGGCATGAGCCATTCGTCCGGTAAGCCGTTGGAACTGCGGGATCCCGGAAGCTACAAGGTGGCAGAACTGGCCGCCCGTGTTGGTCAGGGTAACAGCCCGCTTTCGAAATACACGGATTTTATTCTCAGCACGGAGCAGGACAAGAAAAACAAACTGTCGGCAACCGGGGCTGTTCATCGCGGAGGTACAGCAAAAATCCAGGTTCATTTACCGGCCACCGGAAAGGCCGATGTACTGGGCAGTTATTTTATAGTCACCTGGAATTCGGATGGGTCTTCCACATACACTGTTACCGTTATGGATATGCTCGAGAACCAGCTGGGACAATATCAAACGCCTTCCAATAGCCTGAAGATAAACCTGGGCGATCTGAACACGGCTTCGCAGGCTTTGCTGTTAACCGTCAAATCGGGTAATGGCAATAGTTCAGATAAGCAATCCGTCAGAATCCTTACCGGAGAAAAGCGCAAACACTGGGCTGAGTTCGAACGCGACATAGCCGCGTTGCAGCAGGATAAATCAGCCATTGGAAAATACATGCTGGGTAATATGTATGAATCCAGGTTGCTGCTGATTGATGCCATGACAGCCTATAAGGAAGCGGCTGATCTGGAGCCGGAAGTCTACGGTGAATTCTACAGTCAGTATATCAATCGCCTCGGTTATTCACAGTAAATAATCAAGCGCTTTTTTGATTTAAACAGGACAGGAGTCGTCAGCTTCTTCATTTGGCTGAACGACCAATTATCCTATTTTTGTGCAGGTCAAAAACAACTGCCATGAGCGTATTAGTTAATAAGAATTCACGGATCATTGTACAAGGTTTCACCGGATCAGAAGGCACCTTTCATGCCGGTCAGATGATCGAGTATGGCACCAATGTAGTTGGGGGTGTTACTCCCGGCAAAGGGGGTTCGGAGCATTTGGGCCGTCCGGTATTCAATACCGTGAAAGAAGCTGTTGACAAGACCGGTGCAGATGTTTCCATCATTTTCGTACCTCCGGCATTTGCCGCAGATGCTATCATGGAAGCTGCGGATGCCGGTATCAAGGTGATCATCACAATAACCGAAGGTATACCGGTGCAGGATATGATGATTGCCAAAAAGTACATCAAGGCCAAAGATGTAGTTTTGGTTGGTCCGAACTGCCCGGGTGTTATTACTCCCGGTGAAGCCAAAGTCGGCATCATGCCTGGCTTTGTTTTCAAAAAAGGCCGGATTGGTGTTGTTTCCAAGTCAGGAACATTGACTTATGAAGCAGCCGACCAGATTGTAAAAGCCGGTCTGGGAGTATCTACAGCCATCGGTATCGGTGGTGACCCGATTATCGGTACGCCTACCAAAGACGCTGTAGAGTTGCTGATGAACGATCCGGAAACTGATGCGATTGTTATGATTGGTGAGATCGGTGGAAACTATGAGCCTGTAGCGGCCCGCTGGATCAAAGAAAGTGGTAATAAAAAACCGGTGGTAGGATTTATAGCAGGACAAACCGCTCCTCCAGGAAGACGCATGGGGCATGCCGGTGCCATCATTGGTGGCGCAGAAGATACAGCAGCAGCCAAAATGAAAGTGATGCGCGAATGCGGTATTCACGTTGTGGAATCTCCTGCGGATATTGGTGAAACCATTCTCAGGGTATTAAATAAATAATCCACACTGCTTTTACAGTGTGGATGAAGAGCTGGCCGGCATAATGCGCCATTGTCACATTCCATGACAGGCACAGCCAATGATTGTAGGTCAGTTCAATTGCTATAATAATTCGTTGGCAAGGTTAGCCAGCTCTGACCGCTCTCCTTTCTCGAGGGTAACATGGGCGTATAGTTCGTTATTCTTTAAACGGTCTATCAGGTAGGAAAGCCCGTTACTCTGCGCATCGAGGTAGGGGGTGTCTATCTGATAAATATCTCCCGTAAAAATAATCTTGGTGTTTTCTCCTGCCCGGGTGATGATCGTCTTCACCTCATGTGGTGTCAGATTTTGAGCTTCGTCCACAATGAAACAGATATTAGACAAGCTTCTTCCGCGTATGTAGGCAAGCGGTGTGATGACCAGTTTTTCCTGATTGACCATCTCGGTGATTTTGGAATATTCCTTATCGGTTTCGCTGTACTGGTTCTGAATGAATTTCAGGTTATCCCACAGCGGTTCCATGTACGGATTAAGCTTGGATTTAATATCACCCGGCAGATACCCGATGTCTTTGTTGCTCAGCGGTACAATGGGGCGGGCAAGATAGATCTGTCGGAACTCCCGTTTCTGTTCCAGCGAGGCGGCCAATGCAATCAGGGTTTTACCTGTTCCGGCAATTCCCTGTAAGGACACCAGTTTAATTTCCGGCTTCAGCATGGCATGGATGGCAAAGGCCTGCTCGGCATTGCGCGGCTTTACTCCATATACCGATCGCTTTTCGATCTGTTCAATCATCTCATTGAACGGATTATAGTAAGCAAGCACAGATTTTTTACCACTTTTAAGAATATAGTAATGATTCCTTTGGGGCTGTGCCTTGCCAAGTACATCGGGTGGTGGACAATAGCCTTTTTCGTAAATCAGGTTTATCGCATCGGAGTCTACATCTTCGATGATTGTTCGTCCCGAATAAAGTGAAGAGATATTTTGAACTTTACCTGTAGTGTAATCTTCTGCCTGTAAACCGAGAGACTTCGCTTTGAGCCGGAGGTTAACATCTTTTGATACCAGGATTACCTTTCGGCCTTTCTCCTGTTTCTGCAGCAGCAATGCTGAGTTCAGTATACGATGGTCAGGCTTGTCTTCATTGAAAACGCGGTTAGCATCTACAGTGCCGGTGCCACCGGTATCCATCACAACTTTAAAGTCCCCTTTGCCTTTTCCGTTAATCGGATTCCAGTGATGAATCATCTGGTCTTTCGCCAGTTTATCAATCAGGCGGATAAATTCACGAGCTTCAAAATTTTTCGTGTCATTACCCTTTTTGAAATTATCGAGTTCTTCAAGCACGGTAATGGGTATGGCCACATCATGTTCATCGAAATTCAAAATAGAGTTGTGCTCGTAGATAATGACCGATGTGTCTAAAACGAAAATCTTTTTTTCCTTTTTAGATCTGGGCATAGGCATAGTAAGGGTTTAGGTTAACCGGTTTCCGTTGACGGAAATACACAATAAATGACGGAGGCAGTACAGTAACTGAGGAATGGAGTAAAAGAAAGTTGAAAAAATCAGTCAGCGTTACGTTCATCCTGAAAGTCAGGTTGAAGGTAATCAATCAATCAACATTTCCCAATGCGCAGTAAAGATTTTACAATGGCTTAACCAAAGCCGGGGTATGGAAAGAATAATGCAAAGTATAACGGTCTCCTTTTTCAGTAGGTATGATCTGCAGAATGTTAGCCAATACTAAGATAACTAAACTGCGCGATGCTTTGAATCGATTCATACCAGTCAACGCCCGGTAGTGTTCCATCGTAATGAACGGATGCTTGTCCAGGTATTTCATCAGCAGTGCTTCATGATCTCCGTAACGAAGCTTGATACTTTTAGTAGGCCGGTGCCGCCTGACGATTTCAATCATCTCCCGGCTGGCCTGCACACTTTTATCTTCATAGCGCACATAGACAATTTTGCGGCCATCTGCTTCGCGGAATGAATAGGGTTTTCGTTTCCCTTCGGCCACATCAACTTTTACTACATACCGCTGATGGGCAACAGGTATGGTTTGGTGTGTTATGGTTAAACGTGGCCGGCAATGTTTTTCCAATGCCTCTTCGAGACAAAAGATTTCTTCTTCCGGAAATTTTACACCGGGTATGGAGCCGTCATCGGCTACTCCGATCAGCAGTACACCACCCTTGGTGTTGGCAAAGGCAATAAGCTCGCAAACAATCTTGTCTGGATAGGAAGCCTTTCGTTTAAACTCCAGTTTAAGGCCTTCTCCGGATGTTGTCAACTTGCGTAGATCGCGAACAACCTGACGGTCAACGCCTCCTGCCTCTGTCCATTTCATCGTCATCGTCATCTTCGGTCGGATCTTCCGTGCCTTTCGGCAATGAAAACATGGAACTTAACAAGTCCTTGAATTGTGTGCCGGAAGACAGGTGATGTTTGCTGATGAGACTGTATTCAGCCAATCCGTGAAGTGCAAATTCCATAAGAATGAGTTTGCTGGCGGCATCTGCCTGCCGGTGAAGTTCATCCACCAGTTCTTTCAGGCCCGGCACTGACTTCAGTTTGGCTGCATACTCCGCATCGTTTACATCGTGCATGAGATCGAGCACGTTTCCGTCACCGAACCATTCGGTGATGTGCTTGTAAGGACTTTTATCTTTCTGTTTTCTGAATTTTTCCGGATCAGGAAAATAATTCAGAAACTGGGTTCGGATGGCTTTGCCGATCAGATTCTGGGCAACAATACCGGGCCCTTCCTGTTCGCCTTCATAGACCAGTTCAACCTTGCCGGTAATGGAGGGCACAATGCTGCTCAGGTCGGCCATGCGCACTGCGGTTTTCTTTTCTCCGTTCAGCAGCATCCTGCGTTCGGCTGAAGCTACCAGTGTTTCGTAGGCGGATATGGTCAATCGAGCAGATACACCACTCTTGGCATCGACATATTCACTTTTGCGTGCTTCGAAAGCAACTTGTTCTACCAGGTCTTTTGTAAGCTCATGCACCTGGATATTCTTTTGCTCTTCATGAACGCGGGCTTCCTGCGCGGTAATTCGTTTTCCGATATCGATGGTTTTAGGATAGTGCGTTATAATCTGACTGTCGATTCGGTCTTTCAGCGGAGTTACAATGCTTCCGCGGTTGGTGTAGTCTTCCGGGTTTGCGGTAAAAACAAACTGGATATCCAGCGGCAACCGGATTTTAAAGCCACGGATCTGAATATCTCCTTCCTGTAAAATATTAAACAACGCCACTTGTATGCGCGCCTGCAGGTCGGGTAATTCGTTGATAACAAAGATGCCGCGGTGGGAGCGTGGTATCAGGCCAAAATGAATTACCCGCTCATCAGAATACGGCAACTTCAATGTGGCCGCTTTGATCGGGTCTACATCGCCAATCAGGTCAGCAATTGTTACATCGGGGGTGGCCAGCTTTTCGGTGAAGCGGTTGTTGCGGTGTATCCATACGATGGGTGTCTCATCTCCCAGGTCACGGATGATGTCATGACTGTGCCTGGAGATCGGATTTAACGGGTCATCATTCAAATCGCAGCCTTCAACGGCAGGAATATATTCATCCAGTAAGTGCACCATGAGGCGGGCTAGCCTGGTTTTCGCCTGGCCGCGAAGACCCAGCAAGTTGATATCATGCCCGGCCAGGATGGCACGCTCCAGGTCGGGGATGACGGTATCTTCATAACCCCAGATACCTTCGAATACTGGCTCCTTCTTTCTTCGCTTTTCGATCAGGTTGCTGCGCAATTCTTCTTTGATGCTCCTGGGCTTGTATCCGGATTTTTTCAGCTGGTGCAACGTTTTAATGTTGTGAATATTCATGATGTGGAAACGTGTCGGTTAATAGTTCTTTCTTCGGTTTTTCTTAAAGTCCTCAAACACCAGGTTGCCGAGCCCCTGCAAGCCGCTGTAGTACGCGTTGCCGTTGTTGGCCTTGGTGAACTCGCGCACGAAAGCTTTC
>JALOMI010000214.1 GCA_025455465.1 Cyclobacteriaceae bacterium
AACCGGTGGTAGTATTTAATACAGGAAACGTCCCTGACTTAGTCTGACTCGTCCAGATGCGGATGATTTCCTGATTACGGCTAAGTTCAATCAACAAGCCGGCACCGGTATCGGTCACGCTGATTTCGTTGGCGACAAACTGAGTTCCGTTCAGCGTTGCTGTACCGGTTATTTCATCATCCTTACATCCGGCAAAAGCCAACACCAATAGAATGGATATGAAAAGGGTCTTTTTCATCGTCATATTGGTTTTTTTAGTCATTAAATTTAATAAATGTTCCCTTAACCGGAAGGAACTGTCCATGCCATTGATTACTCCGTAATCATACTGGTCAAATGTAATCGAACGAAGAAGCGTATAACGGTCCGGCTTTTAACAATGCGATTTCTGCTTCGGTCATGTTTTGGTAGGAAGTCATAATGTACACCCCGGAATCCTTTACAAAATGGTTAAGTAATCCCAGCTTGCCGTAGCGTACCAAGGCCGCGCGGTGGGGGCAGGTTTCTCCCATCCAGAAGAGCGAAGAATTCACTTTCTCCTGATGCAATAATCCTTCGAACAACCGGTGCAGCGCGTGTTCCTTTCCGGCTTTGAAGAAAATCCCTTCAAATGCCAGAAATTCAAATCGCCTGGGATTATAGAGCTTACTGATCAATGGCAGTTTCGGAAGGATATTCATGATGATCCATCCCATCATACCGGGCATTTGATTAACTGACCAGTGCGCCCGGTGGAACTGACATCCGGCAATGATTTCACCCTGTTCGCGAATAACGTAATACTGGTTGTTCAGGAAGAGGTAGTCAAAATGAACCAATACATGCTGCCGGTAATGGTGTTTCAGCAACTCCAGTACCTCGTGTTGTTGCGCTGCCGTGGTTACCGGTTCAATATCCTGCTGCGGTTTGGGGAAGAAACGGCTGAACGCATTCACGCTTTGCACACCGAGTATTTCATACCCGGCATTCTGAACGACCTTGAATGACCGGATGTTTCCCTTCTCCACACAACCGATATAGATTGTTTTTTCAGGCTCTTCCTGGCGCACGGCTTCCATCACTTTGCCGGCATAGTGCTTCACCAGCTTCTTGCCCTGTATGGCTTTACCTGCTGCGAAATAACGGATGATATAGCAGTTGTAAACCTGGTCGATAACATAGGGATGCGTGTGGCAGAAGATGGCAGTAGCGAGAATTTCATCTTCCTGTTCAATGGAAAAGAGCCAGGGGTCTTTCAGTTGGCGTACCAGCTCACTGGCATTCTTTCGTACATACACGGTGCCGGTACTGCCCCAGCTCATCGCCTCAAAGTAAGACACTACTTTTTCCGGCAGGCCATGGTATCTGCAGATGGTGTATTCCTTTTCCTGTATAACGATTTCGCGGGCGGGTGTTGCAGCAGATGTCATGGCTGAAGTTAGCCGATTTAATCCGATTTGTTAGGGACAGACAAGATCAACTTCTTCGACAGTTCTGACTGGATAAAAAACAAGCCGCCCGGTCGGCTACCAGGCGGCTTTCATCACTTCACAACAGAACCAATCAAATGAAGATGATGTGTGTTCCTTCACCTTCGGCCAGTGCATACATATCGCCAACGGTGATGATATCTTTCACTTCGGGCAGGAAGTCATCCTTGGTCAGGTGGAACATATCGGCAGCCAGTTTACAGGCATAGAGTTCACCGCCACCGGCTTCAATCATCTGGATGAATTCCGTCACATGGGGGATGTCCAGCTTATCCATTTCCTTGCGCATCATGTAGGAGGCAAAAGCTTCAAAGCCGGGCAGTCCGGCCAGCACCGTAGGCATTTCAGGCATAAAGCTTGGGTTACCTACCGTAGCCGTGTGAAGATGATCGGCTGTCTTTCTGCGGATGGCATCCAGGCCGAAGAAGGTGAAGAACATTTTGGCTTCGATACCTTCCATCAGCGCGCCATTGGCCATGACAAGCGCTGCATACACATCTTCCAGTTTTCCTTTAGAGCAGATGATTAATACTTTTCTGAGTTTTCCATTTTCTTTATTAACCGGCACATTGGCTACCTGTGTTACCGGTTTTTCCATTACGTCAGTCATGATTTTGTTGGTTAAGGTTGGTTATACACAGCTTGCAGGTTTCGGTATGCCGGCCAGTTTGCTGGAGATTTTCAGCGGACCGCCCGGGAAGAGTGCGTATAATTGTTTGATATCAACGATACCGGAAGCGCCAACTTTGCGCATGCTCAGCTGCACGCCTTCTTTTTGTTTTTCGCGCAACCAGTTCAGTACTTCAAAGTGTTTGTCGGTTAGTGTGATTCCTTCTTTAGCCGCCAGTTCGCGGGCCAGTTCGGGTGTCCACTGATCCATGTTTTTGAGGTAACCCTCGGCAGTAAATTCAATTGCGGTGTTTACTAAAGTTTCCATATTGATTGGTTTTATATGTTGTAAATTGTATTAGTCTGTAATCTTTCCGGCCATCGACATGTGGGTGCTGATCGGGATGTGCTTGCCGGTGATCAGCATGTGCCAGTACACCCATTTGAAGGCCAGCTTGCCCATGTGGTTGGCACGGTTCACTTTCAGCAGGCCCATCGGACCCACTCCGGCAAACGGGAACTTACCGGGCAGCGGTTCGGTATCGTAGTTGAAGTCGATCAGCGTGGCTTTGCCATGACCGGTTTCAATGAAGCAGTTGGCGTGTCCGTCAAATTTGGCTTCCAGGGGCTGGCCGTTGATGTAGCTGAGGATGTTTTCAATCAGTATCTCAGCTTCAAAGTGGGCCACAGAGCCTGCCTTGGAGGCCGGCACATTGGTGGCATCACCGATGATGAACATGTTTTCAAACTGCTTGCTTTGCAGTGTATACTTATCGGTTGGGATGAAACCCAGTCCGTCTTCATCACCCAGGTTGCTGTTAATGATGGCTTTGTCCCCTTTGTTCACCGGCACACTCACCAGCAGGTCGAACGGCACTTCTTTTTCATCGTAGGACACCAGCACTTTGCGTGCATTGTCCACCTGCATCAGGTAGAAGTCGGGGATCACGGTAATGTTTTTTTCCTCCAGGAGCTGATTCAGCATGGCGGTGGCCTTCGGTTTGGTGAACGCACCGGAGTTAGGTGTTACATACGTGATGTTCACCTTGTCGCGCATGCCTTTTTCTTCGAAGTAGGCATCCGCCAGGAAGGCAAATTCAAGGGGCGCTACGGGGCATTTGATGATGGTTTCCGCCAGGTTGATCACCAGGTTGCCACCTTCCCAGGTTTCCAGCTTTTTCGCCAGCGCAGTAGTGCCTTCAAACGTGTAGAAGTCGAAGATATCTTTATACCAGAGTTCGCCTTTAAGTCCTTCGGTTTCTTCAGGAACCGGAACGGTGCCGGTAGCAACTACCAGTACATCATACTGCAGGAGGGAGCCATCGCGCAGGATCACCTGGTTGTTTTCTGGTTTAATCTTGGCAACTTCGCTGATCACGAAATTCACGCCTTTCGGCAGGAAGTCTTTTTTGGGTTTTACCACATCTTCCGGCTGGTAAACACCAAAGGGTATGAACAGGTAGCCCGGCTGGTAGTAGTGGTTTTCGTCTTTGTCAACGATGGTGATTTTCCAGAGTTCAGGATTAAGCGCTTTATAAAGCTTGTTGGCCATCATGGAACCTGCGGTTCCGGCCCCGAGGATCAGTATCTTTTTCATCTTCGTTCGGTTCTTGTTGTTGAATACCCAAAAGTATTTCAGGCAGATACCAGGCGAAATGATGGTACTCACACGGGTGGGTGATCTTTATCAGAAAAAACTGATGCTCTGTAACTTACGTCACCGGGGACAGGGTGTTTTGTGTGACATATGTTACACAGGCCGAAATGAAGGAGGTATATCCCTTAGGCAGTAATTGTTTATCGGGAATGATGGGTTGATATGGTGCAATACACTGGATTGTAGGTCACCGGCTCCTTCCGTTACGCGTTGCCGTGAACCGTACACTGTACCGGTGGCTTTGCCATTCTTCCTTATAGGTGCCGCTGGTGTCGGTGGTGCGTGTGCCGCCATATTCCAGCGCAACGCCCAATGCCCAGCGCGAAGAGATCCACCATTCTTTGCCGGCTTTCAGCTGGTAGGAGAAGCCGTTGTTGGTCTCAACCGTTGTATTTTCCGTTTCATCGTACAAAGAGAAATTGCCAGTGCCGACTACCGCGGTCACAAAGAAATTATGTTTCAAATACTGAGTCACACCGGCACCGATCATGACTTCATCAAAATCCATGGAGGTTTTGGCAGCATTACCGCCCATTTCGATTGTCGGATTACCCATAGACTTGATACCGAGGTTGCCGTGCAGGATGGTGTTCTCCCGGATGGCACCGCCAATCTGAAGATCAAAGGCATATGCTGAACCGGATACCCGCAAGCCGTAACCAACATTGGTATTGGCATTGGCGTAGCCAAAAGCCGGTCCGGCCTGCATCGAAAGATAAAATCCATTGTGCGTTCTGTCCTGTGCATTGCCCAAGAAAATCACGAACAGCAGCAAAGCACAGCATAGAAATGAGAGACGAGTGCTGTTTGTGTGCGTTTTCATCGTTCAGGATTCAATTAGTTATTCGTTTTAAAACTTTATGTGCCTGACTTAGTAGTGTGTAAACAGTATTCTGAAACCAAAGCGTTTCACTGTATTCTTATAAGTGACATCAACATAGCCGTATTGGGTTGAATAGCCTCCGTATTCAGCAGCCGCACCGATACCCCATTTTTTATTGGACATCCATTCTTTGCCTGCTTTTATCTGAAACGAAAATCCGTTTTCAAATTGGGTGTAGGCGCAGCAGTCCCTGTCATTGGCGAAACTGGTTCCGATGTTACCGGTAACAAAGAAGTTATTCGGAATGTAGAATGTTGCTCCTCCTCCGGCCAGATCAACCGTGGTGGACATACTCGCGATATCCATAGATTCTCCAATGCTGAGAAGGAGCGTTCCGTGAAGAATGAGGTTAGATGTTACGGCCCATCCCACCTGTGTATCCAATGCCAGCGCTATTCTTGAATAGGTTGGATCGTAGGGCAATGGGAATGAAGATGCAGGGTTGGAAGTTTCATTCTCCTTGAACCAAACAACACCGGGCTGTACGGATGAATAAAATCCCTGACGTTGGATATCCTGAGCAGCACCTTTACTGTAAATGATAAATAGAAGGAAACTGAATATTAACAACGTGACATGCTGTTTGATCACTGATGAATTCGCTAAACTATCCTGATGCTGTCCCATGGCATGAATGCGTTGCGATGCATGTAAAGTTTATCAACGGTTTTATAAAATTTCAATGATGGGCATCATTGAAAAGAGATGGCTTTTATTAGCTTTTCGGAGCGTCAGCGACTGCCGTTGAAGGTTGCCGTAAAGCGGAAGCCGTAACGGTAGGTTAACCAGTCTACTTCAATCCAGTCGTCTGCATAGTTGGCGCGGGTGCCGCTGTATTCCAGGGCAGCGCCAAACGACCAGCGCGAAGCCACCCACCACTCTTTACCAAATTTCACCTGCCACGAAAAGCCGGTGGTGGTTTTTCCTGATAAATCAATCGCCTCCAGTTCCTGCGTGATGCGGGCGCCTCCGGCTACACCGGTAAGAAAATAGTTGCGTTTAAAATAACGTGTGATACCCACACCGAGCATGAGTTCATCCAGCGATCCCGCTGATTCTACAGCAGGACGGTTCAGCGTATTAAGCTGCACTTTTGGATTGTACACGGAACGGAAGGCCACGTTGCCATGGATAAGTGTTCGCTCGGCCAGCGCGCCACCGGCTTGAAAATCGATGCC
>JALOMI010000037.1 GCA_025455465.1 Cyclobacteriaceae bacterium
AGAAGAAGATATAGAGTTTGGGATTAGGCCATCTTTAATTGATGAGATATTCTACGTGGAGGTATATAACGACTCAACATTATTGTATTTTGGTCCGACAGATTCTAAAGGAAAGCTTCATGGACGAATTTATAATGAGGGTCTAAAAGGTGAAAATACATACCTTGAAGCTAATCATGGAATGATAAACTTAACGAAAACATTTCAGGCGCAATCATTAGGTGGTACTAAATGTCCAACCGGAGACCTTGGTGTATTTGTTAATGGTTTTTGCAATGTTTGTGGACGGGCTTCTAAAGAGAAACTCCAAGAGGTTGCTCCTGAGAGGGTGACTAAAAATTCGAGTACTTGCAAAATACGCTCTACTCACAGCATGTTAAAATATCCTTATTCTTGTCCTGAATGCGATTATCGACCTGCTGCAAAGTAACATTTGAATTCTATGGTACTTAGGCTATTAATTTTGATTGTCGTATTTGACTGTGAGTTGTGTGTTAGCCAAATTGGTTCAATGGATTTTGAAACGGATATTCCCAATACCGTAAATTCTCGTTTGGCAAGTATTGAGAGAGATGGATTTTTGTTTCTTCCTCGTCACAAAGCATTACCAAAAGATTCCTTTAGAATCAAGAAGCCCGGGTACATAGGAGCGGTTAGACCTGTTTATATTTATCGAAAAAATCTTCAAACCAGTAGGATTGATGTTGCTTGCCCCAATCCAATATTTACTTCTTCAAAAGTAACTAACGGAATAAGCATTCAACCTATTATTATACAATGGAGCGCTGACGATATTGGCACAGGAATTTTCCCATTGGATGGGGAGTATTTTGCGGTAGTAACAACTTTGTCTTTTACTGCTGTTGCTGGCCCATTCCGCTATTGGCAACTAATCAAAATTTATAAATTTAATTTAAACCCTAAATACTACCCTGTGCTCGATGTTTCTGATTACTTATTTACCGGAAACAATTATGTTATACTATCTAAACAACCTGAACGGAAGGCCAACGGCAGTTATAAGTTCATTTTCAACGGTAACCAATGGGTGGAGTTCTCAATGAAGAAAACCGAAAAGGGATTTGAGACTGAATGGTTAACAAGCCAAGGGGACACAAGGAGTGGAGTGCAAACTGGTGGAAATTAATTAGCCCGTTAGCGAAAGAGATGAAAGCCTCATCTATATTTATTTTAGCACTTTTGCCTTTCATAGCACAAGCTCAAATCGATTACAACTATAATCAGGTTGATAGAGTAACTAGCCAAAGTCCAATAAAAATTATCTGGATAAAGAAATCTCAAATCAAACAGTCCGTTTCGTTTGACCATTTATTCTTTTTCGTAGATGAATCAGGCAATGATGATATTACAGGACACAAAGTAGTCCTTGATGTTTATCATAATTACAAAATAGTTCATACAAAGGAGTTCACTACGATGAGCAAGGCACCTAATTCATTGTACATGCTATCGCCCTTAAAACTCAAACCAAATGATTCTGTTTACTTTAATCTTAATCTTAAGCCTAATAAAGATTCCATAAAGTCCAGTTATTTAATTAGCATAAAGAATAGAACAATATTCTTACGAAAAAACCCTGAGCAATACAGAGAGATGCTCAATCATGAATCCGAATCAGTTACAAATACTACTTCACCAAATACAAAACCTAAAAGTCAAAGTCGAAAAGCAAAAGGTATGTTCGGTGAAACTTATGACCCTGATAGAGCTAGAAAGAAGAAAAAATCTAGTAATGGGTGGATTGATGTTTTAGGGTTCTTATTTGGGATGTAAGTAAAAAGTAAGATTCATCTTTGTACGCAAATCTGAAATTGATTTATATACTTGAGGTTGGAATTTGGCTCTTGCCATTGCTTTGGTGGCGGGGTGGATTTGCGCGGCAATGGCATGTGCCAAATGCGCGGTTGGTGAGAACCTCTCCAAGTTGCCAGCGCGGGGCATTCGAAGCAGTTCACGTTGTTGTCCACCGTTATGTTTTTAGGTTGGCGGCAAACTTTTAATTGTTTCCAAGTCAGTCGTTATTTTTTTCTTGTCTGCGGAAACGAGTCTTTAAAATTTACTCCGTCATTGTCCGCGAAAACGAGGGGCATTGGCGGTAACTACGCATTTTCTACGGGATTGGATTACCAGGGCAGCAGCCTCGGCAGTAATAACTTTTCAGTCCTGCGGCTTCCGAAAATCGCCATGCTGGTAGGCGAAGGTGTTGTACCGAATGATGTGGGTGAAATCTGGCATTTGCTGGACACGCGTTACCGGATACCTGTCAGCATGCTGCCGCTGGATGTTTTTACACGGCTGACTTCTTACGACAAATACAATACACTGATTATGAGCACAGGCTCGTACAACAGCCTGAATGATGCGGTCAAGGAGCGGCTTCGCATATGGGTACAGAACGGTGGTGTAATCATTGGGCTCAAGACGGCACTGAACTGGCTTAACAACAGCGGCCTCGGCAAGTTTGAAATGAAAAAGGACGAGAAAAAAGATGAATCTGGCAAAGTCCGGCCTTATGCTGAAATTGCCTATGCGGCCGGTGCCGAGGCTACCAGCGGAGCGATTTTTGAAATTCAGGCCGACCTGACCAATCCGTTGTTCTACGGGTACACCAGCGCGCGCATTCCGGTGTTCAAGAGCGGCAACCAGTTTATGGAACGGTCAAAAACAGCATACGGCAATGCGGCTGCATTTACTGCCAATCCGTTACTAAGTGGTTATATCACCAGCAACAGCCTGGAAAAACTGAAAAATTCTGCTATGGCCGGATTTACACCCATTCAGCAAGGACGCGTGATCGGATTCACTGAAAACCTGACATTCCGGGCTTTCTGGTACGGATCAAACCGCATGCTGATGAATGCTATTTTCTTCGGCCACACCTTGAATGCAGGCGCTGCCCGGTAATCCAGTCGGCAACCGGGTGATCTGCTGAATCAGTGGCCGGACATGTTTTTTGATTCAGAAGGGTGCAGTTGTTTTTATTGCGCTGAAGATTCACTTTCCCCGCTTACGCCCAACGACTGAAGCCAGCTGTTGATGAGTTCTGAATCGGCAGGTGTTATCCGTGAATGCGGGTGCATCCAGAGGTAGCTGTCCAGCGGCATCCATCCTTCGGTTACCGCTTCGGATATTTCCTCCAGTTTATCCAGTTTACGCTTTTCGCTGTAGGTGGCGAACTCAGAAAAATTCAAATGCCCCTTTCCTTCACGAATGTGGTCGTACAAAAACCAGCCTACCGGTTGGATGTTTGAATACCAGGGGTAAACCGTATTGTTGCTGTGGCAATCATAACATTTCTGCACCAGCACCACCTGTACTTCTTCCGGTGTACGGTAAACATTGGCGATATCATTGGGTTGATTTTCTTCCGCCTGATTCTTCGGTGGGCGGATAAATTGAAGCACCGCCAGCAGCAGCGCCACAATCAGTACTATTTTCTTCAGCATCGTGTTTGGGAATATGTTCATGAAAATTAAGCAGTGGTTTGTTGAATTCCTATGGAGGGATTATCTTGATAGCTGCCGTATCCTTTTATCCGTATCCCCATGCGTAAAATTTTCACCTTCTGGAGCATTGTTGTTTCCCTGCTAATCATCATGTGGGCATACTTCTGGGTTTATGCCTTATTTGCTTTTGCGCTGGTGGGGCCAATTATAATCATGGGCTTTTATGACATGATTCAAACCCGGCAATCGCTCAAGCGTAACTTTCCTTTTGTAGGCCGGTTGCGTTATGTTTTTGAAGATTTGCGTCCGAAGATTCAGCAGTATTTTGTTGAGTCAGATACAGATGGAGCGCCTATTAACCGAAATGACCGTTCGGTTATTTATCAGCGCGCGAAAAAACAGATCGACACCATTCCTTTCGGCACCCAGCTGGATGTGTATGCCGAAGGTTATGAGTGGATGACCCATTCGGTAACACCACTGGATCACCATAAGCTGGATCACCATCCACGGGTTTTGGTCGGCAATAAAGATTGCAAGCAGCCATACAGTGCCAGCATTCTGAATGTCTCGGCCATGAGCTTTGGCTCCCTGAGCGGCAATGCTGTGGAAGCTTTGAATGCCGGTGCGAAAATCGGGCGTTTTGCCCAAAACACCGGTGAAGGAGGGATCAGTCCGCACCATTTGAAATACGGTGGTGATCTGATCTGGCAGATTGGCACGGGTTACTTTGGTGCGCGTGATGAAGCCGGTAATTTTTCACCGGAGGCTTTTCAGAAAAATGCTATGCGGCCTGAGGTGAAGATGATCGAAATCAAACTGTCACAAGGTGCCAAGCCTGGTCACGGGGGCATTCTTCCGGCTAAAAAGAATACACCTGAGATCGCAGCCATACGCCTGGTAAAGCCCGGCACTACCGTTTTTTCTCCGCCCTACCACAGCGCATTCAATACACCAGTCGGACTGATTGAATTCGTTCAGAGGCTGCGTGAATTATCCGGTGGCAAACCGGTTGGTTTCAAATTGTGTATCGGCCGCAAGAGTGAATTTCTCAGCATCTGCAAAGCGATGGTCAAGCTCGACCTGTATCCGGATTTCATTACCATTGATGGCGGTGAAGGCGGTACCGGTGCTGCCCCTCCGGAATACACCAACCATGTCGGTATGCCCTTGCTCGATGCCGTTGCCTTTGTGGATGATGCCCTTCGGGGATTCGGCATCCGCCACCATATCAAGCTGGATTGCTCCGGAAAAATCCTCACTGGTTTTCATATGGTCAGGGCGATAGCACTGGGTGCCGACTTCACCAATTGCGCACGCGCCATGATGATGGCGCTGGGATGCATTCAGGCACTGGAGTGCAATAAGAACACCTGTCCAACCGGTGTGGCTACACAGGATCCCTACTTCGCCAAAGGCCTTGTGGTTGAAGACAAGAAGGTTCGGGCAGCTAATTATCACAAACATACGGTTGACAGCTTTGTGGAGCTGATGTCGTGTGCTGGCCTCGACAGCCCGGAAAAAATTGACCGCACCCATGTATACCGCAGAGTGTTTATGAATATGGTGAAGACCTATGCTGAAATCTATCCGCCCATACCGGAGGGTTGCTTGCTCGATCAGGCCGATTCGCCCATCGAGTTCGATCATTACCTGAGCAAAGCTTCGGCAGAGACTTTTGGCACCTGACGGTTTACTGGCATCCGTTCAGTTCGCGAAAAGGTTGTATCTTTGTAAAACCTTTTAGCCAGTGGTGCGAAAGTTCTTTCCCCTCGACAAAAATTACATTCTGGAACAAGCCCAGCTTTCGCTGGAAGAAAACCTGCTGGAATACCTGGTGGATTATGTGAAAGTGCAGTATATGCTGCAGCACAACCCGCTGGGCCTGGTGGACGAAATGATTCAGCGCATCCAGCAGCACCAGTCGAACGATTACAGCAAACTGCACGATTTTTACGTTACCCTGAGCGGCATCTTCCGCTACAAGTACTACCACGATAACCAGCTGAGTTTTATTTTTTCCGGGGAAGAACCTTTTGACCGTTATTGCCGCGAATGGCAGGACGAGTTCAGAAAGTGGATGAAAAAATTCTGCCAGCAGAAGAACTTCATGATGGGTGTGCTTGAACTGACGGTGTTCTATCCGCAGGAAGATGAGGCACGCTTCATCGGTGAGCGCCTGACGACTTTTGTTGCTCAGGAGTTTGCCATTCGGCTGCATCCTCAAAAGGGCATTGTGAAAAGCGCCTGATGTGCTTGCCTCTTCTCAGATGCCTTCAAATAAAACAAAACTTTCCATGTACCGCGGCACCACCACATTCCAGCCCAACCGGGCGCGGATGTTCTGGGCATAGTCGTGCAGATCCTTTCCCTCACCGTGAATGGTGAACGTCAGTTTTGGTTTGTCTTCGAAGTTGCCCAGCCAGCGAAAGAGTTCTTCTTTATCGGCATGCCCGCTCATGGAGCTTATGTATTCCACGGTGCAATTCACCGGCACAAATTCACCGAACATTTTAATCGTCTTTTCACCGTCCAGCAGTTTTCTTCCGCGCGTACCTTCGGCTTGAAAGCCGGCCATCAGCACCGTATCTTCTTTCCTGCGGAGCCGATGGTACAGGTGGTGCAACACCCGTCCGCCTGTCATCATGCCGCTGGAGGAAATGATGATGGCATTCTTTTTCAGTTCATTCAGCGATTTCGAATGCTCATTGGTCTTTACCAGCACCAGCATGTTGGTTTCCACTTCGCGTGCAAATTCTTTCAGATCAAATCCTTCCTTCAGAAAGGACGGATGCCGGAAGAAGAGATAGGTAGAAGAGATCGCCATGGGGCTGTCGATGTATACCGGCAGATCGGGTATCAGGTCTTCCTTCATCAGTTTGCGCAAGTAGAATAACAAACCCTGTGTGCGCCCGACAGCAAAAGCAGGAATCAGTAAAACGCCACCCCGCTGATGCGTTTCGTTGACGATACGCACCAGGTCATCGGATGGATCATCGTACGGATTATTCTTGTTGCCGTAGGTGGATTCAACAAACAGGATATCAGCTTGCGGAATGGCCGCTGGCGGATACAGTAAGGCGCTGGTGTAACGGCCAATGTCTCCGGAGAAGACGATTTTCTTTTGCTGGCTCTTACCCTGGATGAATACTTCGGTGATGGCGCTGCCCAGCAAATGCCCCGCATCCTGGTAAATGATTTTAACCGAAGGGTGAATGGAGAACGGTTCACGGTAACCGTAAGAACGGATGAGCGGAAAGACAGCTTTTACATCGTCTTCTGTGTACAGCGGCTTGGGATGTTCGTGTTTTGAATACCCCTTGCGCGAGGCAAAGTCGGCTTCTTCCTCCTGCAGTTTGGCGGAATCCAGTAAGAGAATTTCCAGCAAATCAGCCGTTGGATGTGTGCAATAAATGGGGCCGCTGAATCCTTCTTTCACCAGTTTGGGCAGGTACCCGATGTGGTCAATGTGTGCATGGCTGAGCACCACGCAGTGAATGCTGGCAGGATCTACCGGGAAATCTTCCCAGTTTCGCAAGCGAAGTTCCTTCAATCCCTGGAACAATCCACAGTCAAACAAAAAACGAAAATCCCCTGCATCGACCAGGTAACGTGAACCGGTTACGCTTTCGGCTCCTCCCAGAAATTTAACCCGTACATCCATGATAGTTTTGGTTAGTGCTGTTTACCTGCTGATCCGGAAATATGAAAATTGCTTTGGAGGTGCTTCTTCCACCGATAGGTTACTTACCTGTGCACGGGGCGGGCCTTGCCGGCACCGGGCAATCAGTTGCTGCAAATCATTATCGTCACCCTCTGCCTCGATGTATACGCTGCCATCCGCTTCATTTTGAACGAAACCGCGAATGTTCAGCTGAAGGGCAACTTCCTGCACAAAGGCCCGGTAAAAAACACCCTGCACCCGTCCTTCAACCCTGATGTTCAGACGTTTCATAGCTGTTGCATTACATAATGTAGTCGGTGCTAAGAAATACCGACTCCCGGTTGCGAATGATGGTGCTGATGATTTGTTTGTTGGCTTCAGTTGATTTGGTCGCTACCAGTGTGCGGATGGAGAATACGCGCAAGGCATCGGCTACGGATAATGTTCCTTCGGCCGAGTCTTTGCGGCCATTGAACGGAAAGGTATCCGGTCCGCGCTGGCTTTGCGTGTTGACATTGATGCGGCCCACCTGGTTGGTAAACAGATCAATCAGCCAGGCAATCTTTTTGCTGTCTTGGCCAAACAAACTTACCTGTTGCCCGAAATTGGAGTTGAGCACATAGCGAACAGCCTCGTCTTCATGTTGGTAGGGAACGATGGGTACCACGGGACCGAATTGTTCTTCGTGGTAAATTTTCATGTTCTCATTAACCGGGTAAAGAATTGCCGGTTTGAAATAGTTACTGCTGATTTGTCCACCACGGTCGTTCATGATGGATGCACCGTGCTTCACGGCATCTTCTACAAGGCCGCGCAGGTAATCGGTTTTACCTGGTTCGGGCAGAGGTGTTAACTGCACACCTTCTTCCCACGGCATACCCGGCTTCAATCGGTTTACTTCTGCGGCAAAACGAGCTATAAATTCATCGACAATCGACTGATGGACAAAAATAATTTTTAATGCGGTGCAACGTTGTCCGTTGAATGAAAGGGCACCGGTAACACATTCACTGACTGCATTATTCAGATCGGCATCGGTTAAAATGATGGCCGGATTTTTTGCGTCAAGTCCGAGGATGGCTTTCAGCCGGTGTGGTTTCGGATGAAGTCGTTTGAGATCGTTGGCGCCTTTGTTGGTTCCGATGAAGGCGAAGACATCCACTTTACCACTTTCCATCAACGCACCCACCGTGTCGCGTCCTTTGCCATAAATGACATTGATAACACCGGGAGGGAAGCTTTCCTGAAATGCTTTCAGCAAAGGACGGATGAGCAGCACACCGTATTTAGCCGGTTTAAAAACAACCGTGTTGCCCATTATCAAAGCCGGAATAAGCGTGCTGAAGGTTTCATTTAACGGATAATTATAGGGCCCCATACACAACGCCACACCCAATGGCACCCGTCTGATTTGTGCCATGAACCCCTGCTCTTCCACCAGCTTGGCAGAGTTGCGGTCAAGTTCTTTCAATGCTTTGATGGTATCAACAATATAATCGCAGGTGCGGTCGAATTCCTTTTCTGAATCCTTCAGGGTTTTTCCGATTTCCCACATCAGCAAGCGAACTACTTCTTCACGCTGTTCGCGCATCATCACTGAGAATTTTTCCACATGAGCGATGCGGTCTGCAACGGAAAGGGTGGGCCAGTATCCATGTCCGAGATTGTAGGCCTCTACAGCTGCATCCAATGCATGCATGGCTTCGTAAGCCGTAAGCAATGGCGTAGCGCCAATGACTTTGGGTGCGCATTGTCCTTGTTCCTCAATACTCACCGGGCTCACAACCGGATTAATTGCGCCAGGCCAAGAGCGCATTTCGCCATTAATGAGATATTCCCGTTGTTCGATATAATCTATTCTGAATTTTTCCGGAATGGATTGGTATGCTGGGAAGTGAATGGCTTGTTCTTGCATAAGCAATGTGTTTAGTTGGAGGAAACGATGGCGATACCGGAGGACGTGCCAAGGCGTGAGGCGCCTGCTTCAATCATGGCGATTGCCTGTTGCCGTGTTTTGATTCCTCCGGAAGCTTTTACGCCAATGGAAGAAGGCACGCTGCTGCGCATCAGCTGCACATGTTCCACCTGTGCTCCGGATGGGGCAAAGCCGGTAGATGTTTTTACAAAATCAGCTCCGGCATCTGCGCAGAGTTTGCAGGCCTGTACTATTTCTTCATCGCTCAGGTAAGCTGTTTCAATAATTACCTTAAGAAGTTTCTGATGGTCGTGGCACAGTTTGCTGCACTTGGCCAGGTCAATTTTTGTCCAGGGCAGGCCGGTCTTGAACGAAGAGATATTCCACACCACGTCAATTTCATCGGCACCGTTATCGATGGCGCGCTGAATTTCATCCAGCTTGGTTTCGGTCATGGAATAGCCGAGCGGAAAACCGGCCACCGTCACCAGTGTAACAGGGTCATTGCCAATTTCGCGTTTGGCGCGTTTCACCCAGAAAGGGGGTACACAGATTCCCAGAAAATGATGTGCTTTCGCTTCTTCCACCAACTTGTCGATGTCGCGAATGGTCAGTGTCGGTGACAGGTTGGTGTGTTCAATGTAGGCGGTCAGGTCCATCCGACTAATGTAATAGTCGTCATTGCAGAATCAAAGAAATCAACAGAGTAAACGTGACGGGTTAATGCCGTATTCCGCACTCCTTGCAGTACTTCATTTTAGCGGGAGGATTTTTTACTGGAGGTTTTTTGTGACCGAAGTAGCTGGGGTCTGAATATTGCGGCTTCTGCATTTCCTTTTCAGCCTTTCGGTTGGCTTTGGCTACATCTTCCATGCGTGCATAGAAGCGTTTGCGCGCATCGTAGGTGGTTTTGTTGCCCGATGTTTTTTTCTTCTGTTCCGAAGCTTTGGTTTTTTGCTCCTTGCCGGAGGCATCCACAGAGCCAGGTTGCAGGGACGATGGCGCAGTTGAGTTGACCGGTGTGCGGCTTTGCCCGTACCCGTATGAAAAGGCAGCGATAAGAATAAACAGGAGCAACAACTTTTTCATGGCAGCAAATATATAAACCGATGCCATGCAGGAAAATTGTATGCCGGGGCAGTTATTTAACCGAAGCAGCCGAAAATGTCGGTGAGCAGCACCCCACTCACTTCTTTTTGCAGTATTCTTCTACCTGAAATCGGGCTTTGGCATCTCCGAACTCAGCCGCTTTACGCCAGTCGAAGCAGGCTTTATCTTTTTCCTCCATGCGGTAATATAGATTACCACGCTGTTTGTAGAAGGATGCATTTTTTGGATCGAGCCGGATGGCTTCGTCCAGGTCGGTAATGCCTGCGCCAAAATCGTTCATGCCTGCCTTGCAGTTGGCGCGGTTATAAAAGGCCATCGCATCATTGGGATCGAGCAGGATTACGCGGCTGTAATCAAACCAGGCGCCCTCGTAATCTTTCTGCTCTTCTTTAATCACAGCACGATTGTAATAGGCTTTGGTGTTGCGTTTGTCTTTTTCCAGCACCTTGTCCAATTCGAGTAAGGCAGCTTTCTGGTCTTTTAAATAAACAAACGCTCGGGCTTTATCCAGATTTAAAGCTACATCATCAAAGCCTGCACTCTGGGCCACGTTGAAATCGCGCAGCGCAGCCTGAAAATTGTTTCGTTCCAGGTGACATCTTCCGCGCTTGTAATACCATTTACCGCTTGTCGGTTCAGCTTCAATCAACTTCGAATAATAATCGATGGCTTTGTCATACTTGCCCGTGTTAAAATATAAATCCGACAAGGTTTTCAGGATGTCTGTATCCGGAGCATCCAGCATGCTTTCAATGATTTGAAAATCGCTGGTGGCCGCTTCATACTGGCTGCTGCGGAAATAGGCGAGGGCCCGGTTTTCATAGCCTTCTGCCGTATTCGGATCCAGTCGGATGGCAAACGAAAAATCGCTGATGGCTTCTTTGTATTTGTCCTGTTCCAGGTAGGCTTTACCTCGTGCGATATAGGTGGCCGGATTGGATCGCGCCAGTGGTATAGCGCGATTGTACAGTGCAATAGCTTCTGTAAATTCCCGTTGTTCGGATTTTAACTGGCCGAGATAAAAAAGACATTCGTAATTGCGTGTTCCGATTTGCACAGCCTGACCGAGATCATTGGCCGCTTTTTCCAGTTCATGACGGTGGTAAAGGGCAAGGCCCCGGTATTCATGTAATTCCAGGGTTGTCAGGCCGGCTGTTTCTGCCGCATTGAAATCGCTGATCGCCCTGACGTTATCGTTTAACTGGTAATAACAGATGCCCCGCTTGATGAAGTAATCCGGATGCAGGTGCCCTGCGTTGATTAATTGGGTCAGGTCCTGCTGTGCTTCCTGAAATTTTCGCTCCCGCATTTTTTTTTGTGCCAGGGCGAAGGCTGTTTCAGGGTCGGGCAAAACCGGTTGAGTGTAAGCTGCATGGGATGTTATAAACACCGCTGCAAAAAATAGCTTGCGCATGACCACCATGTTTAAGGTGCTAAGTTATTAAATCCATCCGACAGAAAGCGGGTATATCAACGAACAGGCCATTATCAATGGCTGACCGTCAGGATTTAATACGTTACGGAATGCTGAAATTAACTGGCTGGCGTTGCGATAGCTGATGCGATTACCAAAGAAAAGGTAACTGGGAGCGCGTTAACGAAGACTGGTGATAACAACCATTAATACGTATGCAACAACAGAAATGGCCGTCAGGTAAAGCATTGCTTTGGCACGGTCAAGAATAAAGGCGGTGGTCAGCTCTCTTTTCATCTTTCTTCGGTTTAGGAATCAGTTAAGCAGGTGTAAATAAGGCATTGCTCCTGTCAAGTAACCGGAGAAGTAAGTTTTTTGGTTAAAAAGTCAGATCAATGAACGCGGAAAGCCATGAGTTGCAGTTGATCCGCAATTCCTCCCAATTATGTTCATCAATTCTTCATGAAGTAGGGATGAAAATAAAACGTCAGTGTTTTCGGCACTGACGTTTCAAAAGTTTCTAACAGGAGTTGATCATCGTGGCTTGCAAGAAGCCAACGGTCATGATCAGAGATGAATCACTTCACCGTAAGCCGCAGCGGCAGCTTCCATCACGGCTTCACTCATAGTCGGGTGCGGGTGTACCGCCTTGATGATTTCATGCCCGGTGGTTTCCAGTTTACGGGCAGTCACCACCTCGGCAATCATTTCCGTAACGTTTGCACCGATAAAGTGTGCCCCAAGCCATTCGCCATATTTGGCATCAAAGATTACTTTAACAAAACCATCCGGGGCACCGGCTGCTTTGGCTTTGCCGGAGGCCGTGAACGGAAACTTGCCCACTTTAATTTCATAGCCGGCTTTTTTCGCGGCTTCTTCTGTATATCCGACCGAAGCAATTTCGGGTGAGCAATAGGTACATCCCGGAATGTTATTATAGTTCAGCGGCTCCGGATGATGTCCGGCAATTTTTTCAACACAAATAATACCTTCTGCTGAGGCTACGTGCGCAAGCGCCTGACCTTTCACCACATCACCGATAGCATAAACGCCCGGCACATTGGTCTTATAGAAATCATCAACGATGATTTTTCCCTTGTCAGTTTTTACGCCAACTTCTTCCAGTCCGATGCCTTCCAGGTTGGTGGTAACACCTACAGCAGAGAGTACCACATCGGCCTCAATTTTTATTTCGCCACCTGGTGTTTTAACAGTAGCCACACAGTCACTTCCTTTGGTGTCTACTGCAGTCACTTCTGATGACGTGTGAATGGTCATCCCTGCTTTTTTAAATGACTTCTCCAGGGCCTTAGACACTTCTTCATCTTCTACGGGTACAATCCGAGGCATGAATTCTACGATGGTAACTTCTGTTCCGATGGAATTATAGAAGTAAGCGAACTCAACACCGATGGCACCAGAGCCGACCACCAGTAATTTTTTCGGTTGCTTCTCCAACACCATAGCTTCGCGGTAGCCAATAATTTTTTTACCATCAATTTTCAGATTAGGTAACTCGCGTGAACGACCTCCGGTTGCAATGATGATGTGCTTGGCTTCGTAATCGGTTTTTTTGCCATCAGCACCAGTTACCTCTACTTTTCCGCCACGCTTCAGTTTACCGAAGCCCGTCAATTGTTCGATCTTATTTTTCTTGAGAAGGAATTGCACCCCTTTGCTCATACCGGCAGCTACATCGCGGCTTCGTTTAATAATACCGTTGAAATCCGCGGAGGCATCTTTTACATCAATACCGTAATCTTTCGCATGCTTGATATATTCAAATACGTTGGCGCTTTTCAGCAAGGCTTTGGTCGGAATGCAGCCCCAGTTTAGACACACGCCACCCAGTTCAGCTTTTTCCACTACAGCTACTTTCATCCCCAGTTGCGATGCACGAATGGCAGCCACGTATCCGCCCGGTCCTGAACCAATAACAATAAGATCGTATTTAGACATGATGATTGTTTTTTTAAGTGCGCCAAAGATAAGGCATCAGGCGGCTTGATCAAACGGAAAAACCGTACCGCATTCAGCGGGTCTGGGATAGCTTTTTCCCCTGAATTCTACAGGATTTGGCTATTTTTGAAGCAAAATAAATCGCATGAAACTTCTTCAAGGTAAAAACGCCCTGGTGACCGGGGCATCCAAAGGTATCGGCCGATCGATCGCACTTAAGTTTGCTGAACAAGGTGCCAATGTGGCCTTTACCTATTTGTCAAGTGTAGAACAAGGCCAGGCTCTGGAGGCAGAACTGGCAGCATTTGGCATTAAGGCAAAAGGATACCGTTCCGATGCATCCGACTTTGCCCAGGCTGATAAACTTATCAATGATGTGGTTGCTGAATTCGGTACGCTGGATGTACTGGTAAACAATGCCGGCATCACCATGGACAACCTGCTGCTTCGGTTGAATGAAGAAGCGTGGGACCGGGTAATCAATGTGAACCTGAAATCTTGTTTCAATACGGTGAAGGCGGCTACAAAACCCATGATGAAACAGAAGAGCGGCTCCATCATCAACATGACTTCGGTGGTTGGTATTAAAGGCAATGCCGGGCAGGCCAACTATGCTGCCTCCAAAGCAGGTATCATTGGCTTCACTAAATCAGTTGCACTGGAATTGGGATCGCGCGGTATTCGCTCCAACGCCATCGCTCCCGGATTTATAGAAACAGAAATGACCGGTAAACTGGATGAGAAAACGGTACAGAGCTGGCGTGATGCCATTCCCTTAAAGCGCGGTGGCAGGCCTGATGATGTTGCAGATGCCTGTGTTTTCCTGGCTTCCGATATGTCATCCTACATCACCGGCCAGGTTATACAGGTTGACGGTGGCATGCTCACGTAATCAGAACATGCGCGAAGTTCAATAGCGTTTTCCACCGCTGTCGCGCATCGGTACAAACATGACGGGCAACCGGCTTATCGGCTTAAGGTTGCCCTTTTCTTTTTTCAGCAGAATGAGCTCCTGCGTATACTGTTCGCCAACCGGTATTATCATGCGTCCTCCTTCGGCCAATTGTTCCTGCAGGGGTTGCGGGATTTTCGTGGGAGAGCAGGTAACAATGATCGCATCGAAGGGTGCGGCCTCCGGCCAGCCGGCATAGCCATCACCGATGCGCACCTCAATATTTTTGTATCCAAGTTCACGCAGCAATCGTTCGGCACGCACACCGAGGGCATCAATGACTTCAATGGTATACACTTCACTGACAATCAAACCCAGAATAGCGGCCTGGTAGCCTGAACCTGTGCCGATCTCCAGCACACGATCGGTGGGCTTGAGCGACAATGCCTCTGTCATGTAGCCCACGATATACGGTTGTGATATGGTTTGTCCTTCACCGATAGGTAATGGATAGTCGTTGTAGGCTTCTTTAACCACATTAGCCGGCACGAAACGATGACGCTCAACAGCACGCATGGCATCGACCACCGGTTTGGAGGTTATGCCCCGCCTCACAATTTGTTCATCCACCATTTTGTTGCGCAACCGATTGTAATCCTGTGCGGGCAGATATTGTGTGAACATAGTAGTGAGCAATACCAGCATCATTACAGGTTTGTACAAACGACTGTTCGTGAACGTATTCATTTCTTTTTTTGATTTTTCATGCCTCTTATTTGGAAACACAAAATCAAGACTTTACGTTTGTGTCATCAAGTCGAAGAAAGCACATCGCTGAATCGATTTATAAAGAAGCGCTGAGAGAACAGGCTCAAAGAAGCGCTAGCAACCCTTCCGCTAAAGGCAGAAAATGGTGCTAAATCCTGCTCCGGGCAAGGTGCTGCGGAGAACTATAAACCGATAAAAAATGAAAAACATCATTATCACTCCGGTTGTATCAGGCGCTGTCCTGTATCGTGCTTCTCAAGCTACTCACCATTCTAATTCAATTTTCGTTTCATCGGCACAGCAGCCTTGTTGTTGCATGTGTATGTGTTGCTGATCCGTACATCACCCTGTATCTGAATCAGTAGTGTCAGGCAGTGGCCGATCATGGCTAAGCTGTATCTGAACGCCTCATTTCATCACCCATAAAAGCTAACTGTAACCCTTTAACAACTATAACTATGTCAACCTATCGTTTTGAAACATTGCAACTTCATGCCGGGCAGGAAGTTGATCCGGTAACACGCTCACGTGCGGTGCCCATTTATCAGACTACTTCGTATACGTTTAAGGATTCTGATCATGGTGCCAACCTGTTTGCCCTGAAAGAATTCGGCAACATTTATTCGCGCATCATGAACCCCACCAACGATGTATTTGAGAAGCGCATCGCGGCACTGGAAGGCGGTGTGGCTGCACTCGCTGTTGGTTCCGGCCAGGCTGCTCAGTTCATTGCACTGAACAACATTCTGCAGGCAGGTGACAATTTCGTGACTACCTCTTTCCTGTATGGCGGCACGTACAACCAGTTTAAAGTATCCTTCAAGCGTCTTGGCATTGATGCCCGTTTTGCCGAAGGGGATAAGCCGGAAGCTTTCGAAAAACTGATTGATGGAAATACCAGGGCCATCTACCTCGAAGCCATCGGCAATCCCGGTTTTAACATACCGGATTTTGAGGCGATTGCATCATTGGCAAAGAAGCATGGCATTCCCCTCGTGGTGGACAATACCTTTGGCGCAGCAGGCTACCTGTTCAGGCCATTTGATCACGGAGCCAACATCGTTGTGGCATCGGCCACCAAATGGATTGGCGGTCACGGCACCTCCATTGGTGGTGTGATTGTGGATGGCGGAAATTTCAACTGGGGCAACGGCAAGTTCCCGCAGTTCACCGAGCCGTCTGAAGGCTATCACGGATTGAAATTCTGGGAAGTGTTTGGTGAAGGCAATCCGCTCGGGTTACCGAATATCGCCTTCATCATCCGCGCCCGCGTGGAAGGGTTGCGCGATTTTGGACCAGCTCTCAGTCCGTTTAATTCGTTCCTGCTGCTGCAAGGTCTTGAAACCTTGTCATTGCGCGTACAGCGTTCGGCTGACAATGCACTGTCCCTGGCCGAATGGCTTGAGCAGCATCCGCAGGTAGAAAGTGTGAATTATCCCGGCCTGAAGAGCAGCACCTATCACCAACTGGCACGCAAGTACCTGCGCAACGGTTTTGGTGCCGTGCTCTCCTTCACCATCAAAGGCACGAAAGAAGAGACCGTAAAGTTTGTTGACAACCTGAAGCTGGTAAGCCACCTCGCGAATGTGGGTGATGCAAAAACCCTGATCATTCAGCCGGCAGCCACTACACATCAGCAGCTTACCGAAGAAGAGCAGCTCTCCACCGGTGTGCTGCCCACACTGCTTCGCGTGTCGGTGGGCATTGAACATATCAACGACATTCAAGCAGATTTTGAACAAGCATTCGCTGCGGTGGCTAAGACAGATTTGGTCGGACAAGCATAACTATCGCTGTTGTTTTTTGTCATGGAAAAGCACGATCACACGTTTCATTTCAGGGAGAAATTCCAGCTGGAGTCGGGTGAAGTACTACCCGGCTTCCAGCTTCGGTATACCACACTCGGCCGCATCAATGCAGACCGCTCCAATGTGGTTTGGGTTTGTCATGCCCTGACCGGAAGTTCGGATATTTCTGATTGGTGGAGGCTGTTGTTTGCTCCGGGCAGTCCGTTAGACCCGGCTCATCACCTGGTGATTTGCGCCAATGTGCCTGGCGGATGCTACGGCTCAACCG
>JALOMI010000215.1 GCA_025455465.1 Cyclobacteriaceae bacterium
GCTTCTTTCACAAACATCTTGGCGACACGTCTTGGCGTTCCGGCCAGGCTGTCGTCTGTGAGGTCGAGACCGAGCACATTCATGATTTCCCGGAAGTGCTTTTCGATCTGATCGATCTTGGCATCGTCATCCAGATCAAAGGCATCGGGTCTTAACGGGGTGTTGTATGATGAGGCAACGTGATCATCACCACTGTCATCGTAATTGGAAGGATTAATGGGCCGGATATTCAACATAATTTCTTTCTGTCTCATACAAGGTTACTTTTAAATCCAGGGAGGGCGTGATTTTTTCCCGTAATATATTCCAGATCACTACTGCAATGTTCTCGGCAGTAGGGTTCAGCGTTTTGAAATATTCGGTATCTAAGTTAAGGTTTTTGTGATCGAACTTATTGGTTACATGCTCTTTTATCAGGTCACTCAGCACCTTCATATCATACACGTAACCGGTTTCCGGATCGGGCTCACCTGTAACGGTAATAATCAACTCGTAATTATGCCCGTGGTAGTTGGGATTGTTGCACTTGCCGAAAACCTGTTGATTCTTATCATCATTCCAGGCGGGGTTAAACAGGCGGTGAGCCGCGTTGAAGTGTTCTTTTCGGGATACCCTGATCTTCATGTCTATTTTAAAACAGAATAGTTTGTAAAAGGTTCTTGCAAAAAAGTTAAACAAACGGATTTTATTGAAAACGGTTCAGAATTATGTTTCAAACGATTGAATATCAAAGCGTTGAATTGAATTCCTGATTATGCTTCATTTTGCCTACTTTGAGGCTTTACTGCGTTATGGATTTTGAATCATTTCAAACAAAAATAGCAGAATACCAGGCACACGGTAAGAAGTTGTTTACCAGTTCGTCTTTTCAATCGCACAGCCTGGTGCTGCTTCATATGTTGAGCCGTATAGACAGAAGCATCCCGGTGTATTTCATCAACACAGGATATCACTTCCCGGAGACCATCCGTTTTCGCGACCAGGTGACGGAGCAATTTGGCCTGAACACCATCGATCTGAAGTCGGAGGTACCCAAGATTATGCAACGCGACCGGGAAGGCAATCTGCTCTTTACTTCCGATCCGGATCATTGCTGCTACATCAATAAGACCCAGCCGATGGACAACGTGCTGCGCAGCCACGATGTGTGGATCAACGGAGTGCGAGCCGACCAGAGCGCAGTACGGGCCGCTATGAAAGTGGAGCAGCCTGCTCCCAACGGCACCATCCGGTTTCACCCCATGCTCGACTGGAATGCGAAAATGATCTGGCAGTATCAGAAGGAATATAACCTGCCACGGCATCCGCTGGAGGAGAAAGGCTATGTTAGCATCGGCTGTGAACCGTGCACGCGGAGGCTCGACCCCAACATGCAGGAACGTGAAGCCCGCTGGTACGGCCTGAAGAAAGTGGAGTGCGGCCTGCACACAGACTTAGTAACCAAATAACCGAACAACCATGCGCATCTTAATTACCGGGGGAGCCGGCTACATTGGCACCGCGCTCATCGATAAATTGGTCTTGTTACCGGAGGTGGAAGAAGTGGTGGTTTATGATAACCTCAGCCGGACAAGCTTTAATTTCTTTTTAGGGGATAAGTACAGCGGACAAGCCAAGATCAGGTTCATTCGCGGTGAGCTGCTGGACTCCAGGGGATTGAAGAAAGCACTGAACGGTATTGATGTGGTGTATCACCTGGCGGCACGGGTAACCACACCGTTCGCCAACCACGATGTTCATCTTTACGAACAGATCAACCATTGGGGAACAGCCGAGTTGGTATATGCGGTGGAAGAAAGTTCGGTGAAGAAGTTCATTTACCTGAGCAGCACCGGTGTGTACGGTTCATCAGCGGAAGAATTGGATGAAACGGTAACGCCAAATCCCAAATCATTTTATGCCATATCCAAGCTGCGGGGCGAAGAACATGTGCAACGGCTTTCAGATAAGTTGTCAACGTATATCTTCCGTTGCGGCAATGTGTATGGTTACAGCCGAAGCATGCGGTTCGATGCGGTGATCAACAAGTTTGTATTTGAGGCCAACTTCGAAAAGCGTATCACTATCCACGGCAACGGAGAACAAAACCGATCCTTCATTTCGATTGACCTGATTTCCACCGCGCTGATGAATGCCCTGAAGGCACCGATTAATTCAGGTGTGTATAACCTGGTTGACCGTACATTATCGGTCATGGATATAGTGGATGTACTGAAGCAACTGATGCCTGACCTGGAGTTTATTCTGATCAACCAGCACATGAAGCTGAATGAACTTCGCATCAAGCCGAATGAAACGATTAACCGGATGCTGGGTATTCAATCATCAGTTACCTTTCAGGAGGAACTGAAGGCGTTCATCAGCCGCTTCAGCTTTTGATCAGTTTGAAAAGTTTGACTTTCTGTAGAATTAGATGCACAACATTGAACTGATCATCGTTTTGCTGGCCGTTGTTACCGCGCTGGCCGAGCTGACGGATAAGGTCAGGATTCCGTATCCTATTCTCCTGGTGCTGGCCGGTCTGGGTATTGGTCTTGTGCCGGGCTTACCGCGGATAAACCTGGATCCGCCCATCATCTTCCTGGTCTTTCTTCCGCCCATGCTCTATGCCGATGCATGGTATACTTCCTGGCCCGACTTCAAGGCTGCCCGAAGGCCCATATCCCTGCTGGCCATCGGCTGCGTTATTTTTACTACGGTAGCCATTGCATGGGTGGCGCACACATTCATTCCCGAGTTTGGCTGGGCAGAAGCTTTTGTGCTGGGCGCGATAATTTCTCCCACCGATACCATCGCTGCGATTGCTGCTACACGGGGGCTGCCGGTGCCCAGACGGGTGATCACGGTCATTCAGGGGGAAAGCCTGGTGAATGATTCAACCGGTTTGATTGCCTACAAATTTGCAGTCGCAGCTGTCGTGACCGGAGCCTTCAGCCTGGGCAGTGCTTCGCTGGAGTTCATCATCGTAGCCGGTGGCGGCATTGCGCTGGGCCTGGGCATCGGCTATGTGTTTATGTGGATCCATCGCATCACGGCAGACAATGCTACGACCGATACGGTGTTAACGTTTATCACACCGTTTGTCTGCTACCTGCTGGCCGATCATCTCAACCTCTCTGCTGTGCTGGCCGTGGTTGCCTGCGGCTTGTTGCTGAGTCAAAAGTCGCACGAGTTTCTGTCGCAAAAGGCGCGGGTGCAGGCGGTGGCCACATGGGATACGGTCGTGTTCATCATGAATGGCATCATCTTTATCCTCATCGGACTGCAGTTGCCCTATGTGCTGGAAGCCATTAGCAGTCTTTCATTGAAAACACTGATCGGTTACGGTTTGCTGATCAGTGTGGCTGTCATCGTTGTTCGCCTGCTGTGGGTTTATCCCGGTGCCTTTATTCCGCGCTGGCTGAGTGCAGAGATCAGAAGAACAGAGACTACCACGAATGTGCGCACAGTATCCATTGTAGCCTGGTCGGGCATACGGGGTGTCATCTCCCTGGCAGCAGCCATGGCGTTGCCCTTAACGCTGGATAACGGCAGCCCGTTTCCGAATCGCGACCTGATCATCTTCCTGACGTTTTGTGTGATCTTTGCAACACTCGTATTCCAGGGATTAACGCTGCGGCCGCTGATTCAGGCGCTGGGCATTCGTGGGGATAACCAGTTGCAGCAGGAGGAACAAGAGGCCCGCTTAGCCATTGCATCGCGGGTCATAGAACATATCGAAGAAAACTATTCCCTCATCGGGGATGAACTGCTTCCTATCATAAAAGGTAAATATGAAATGCGCATCCAGCGTATCCGTAAAGATTTAACAAAGCAGCAGCTGGATGAACAATCTGTGCGCGAGTTCATGCGCATCCAGCAAGAACTGATCCATACCGAGCGAAAGGTTATTCAATCACTCAGAAAGGAAGGAAGAGTCAGTGTAGAGGTTTCACGAAAAATCAACTATGAACTTGATCTGGAAGAAACCCGGTTGCTGATGGAAATGGAAAGTCTCGGTTAATACGATCAGTCAGCGGTTGCCTTGTTCTTTGTCAGCAGGCCCATAATGAGCCACGCCAGCATATACGATGAGCCGCAGATAACAAACAACATATTATAACCGGCAGTGATGTTGCCCAGCGCCTTGTAATGATCCAGCAACGTGCCGGTCACGATCGGGAACAGGATACCACCCACAGAACCGGCCATGCCACCGATACCGACCACACTGCTCACCGAGTTTTTGGGAAACATATCGCTGGCAGTAGTAAAGATGTTGGCGCTCCACGCCTGATGCGATGCCGCTGCCAGGCTGATCAGACCAACCGCCACCCATACATTAGCGGCAAACTGCGCGAATACAATGGGCACAACACATACAGCAAAAACCAGCATGGCGGTTCTTCGCGCGCGTGCCACATCCCAGCCACGGTTGATAAACCATCCGGATAAATAGCCGCCACCGATACTTCCAAGGGTGGTTGCTGTGTAGATAATCACCAGGTGCAAACTCGGTTTCCGGAAATCGATCTGAAAGGTGGTGGCAAAGTAGGAGGGCAGCCAGAAGAGGAAGAACCACCAGATCGGATCGGTGAGGAATTTACCGATAACAAACGCCCATGTTTTCCGGAAGCTCAGCAATTTCCACCAACTGATACGTGGTGCGGCATCAGCAGGATCATTCACCTCATCGCTGTGGATATATGCCAATTCTTCGGTTGATACCCGCTTATGCCGTGAGGGTATTTCATAGTAGCGTATCCACAGCACCACCCAGATGAAGCCAATGGCTCCGGTAATGATGAACGTCTCCTGCCATCCGTACCAGCCAAGAATAAGCGGCACGAGGATGGGTGCAATTACAGCACCGATGTTGGTACCGCTGTTAAAAATTCCTGTGGCCAGCGCCCGTTCTTTTTTGGGAAACCATTCTGCGGTGGCTTTGATAGCAGCAGGAAAGTTGCCCGATTCACCCAGGCCCAGAAAAGCGCGTGCAACACCAAAGCCGAAGGTGGACCGTGCCAGGGCATGTGCCATGGCCGCAATACTCCAGGCCACCACGGAAATCGTATATCCCATTTTCGAACCGATGCGGTCGATGATGCGTCCGAATACCAGCAGACCGAAGGCATAGGCAGCTGAAAACGACATGACGATATAACCGTAATCCGTTTCTGTCCATCCAAAATCCTGCTCCAGTACGGGCTTAAGCAAACCGATAACCTGGCGGTCGATGTAGTTGATGGTGGTAGCAAAGAACAGCAACGCACAAATGCGCCAGCGGTAATTCGAAATGGTTTTCGTCACGTTGGTTGAATTCATGCGTTAACGGATTTCCTTTACCAAGGACAACGTGTTACGAATCCGTTCGGTTAGCGCATCCCACTGACGGTTGGCAATCATTTCTTTGGGGATGAGTTTGGACCCCATGCCGACACAGGCTACCCCGCTGCTGAACCACGCTTTCAGGTTTTCACGGGTAGGTTCAACGCCTCCGGTCGGCATCAGTTTTAAACCGGGCATCACCGACAAGGCCGATTGGATAAAGGCTGGTCCCAGTAAATCACCCGGAAAGACTTTGATGAGTGTGGCGCCCAACGAACGTGCAGTATGGATTTCGCTGATAGTCGCACATCCGGGTATCCAGGGTGCACGCTTGTTAACTTCATTCATCTCCGGAACAAGCGCAGGTGAAACGGAAAAAGCAGCACCCGCATCGATGAAGTGTAAGGCTTC
>JALOMI010000038.1 GCA_025455465.1 Cyclobacteriaceae bacterium
CGCCTCCGAAGAATTTCACCTCGACCTGAAAAGCATTGAACTGGTGAACGTAGACATCACCAAACTGAATGAAGAGGATCAGCTGATGCTGGAGGCCTTCATCGATTTCGCCCGCGCCAAATTCAAATCGACCCCAAACCACATCACGGCCTCCATCGACAGCAAGTTTCTCTTCAACGTCATCAATAAGGGGGATACGACATTCATTAAACACAAACACTTCGAGTTGCACACGCAGGTCGACTTCGTGGAAGACCAGCAGCTGCTCGTCATTCAGCCTTCGGAGCTCAAATTGGAGAAAGCGATCTTCCGCATGGATGGTCAGGTAGATATGGATGACGACATGAACCTGGATATTCGTTTTGAAGGGACCAAGCCCAACTTTGATTTATTCATGGCCTTTGCACCGGAAGCGCTCGCCCCGGCACTCGAACGCTATGACAATGCCGGAAGAATTTACTTTAAAGCATCCGTTACCGGCAAAGCCGGCAACGGCAACTTACCCCTGGTGCAGGCAGAATTTGGTTGTGAGGAAGCCTTCTTTGACAACAAGACCACGCACAGGCGCCTGGATGATCTGTTTTTCCATGGCTACTTCACCACGGGTGAAGCCCGCAATTTCTCCACCATGGAATTTTCACTGACGGATTTTTCAGCTCGTCCGGAAGCAGGCATCTTCAGCGGCAAGCTGGTGGTGAAAAACTTTGTGTCACCGGAGATTGATATGCAATTGCGGTCCGAATTTGAACTCGGTTTCCTGGCCGACTTCTTTAACATCAACAACCTTCAAAATCTCAACGGAAGCATCGCGCTGACGATGAACTTTCACGACATCGTAGACCTGAACAACCCGGAGAAGAGCATTGAGAAACTGAATGAAGCCTATTTTACCGAACTCGACATCCGCAACCTGAGCTTCCGCTCACCGGCCTTCCACCTCCCCCTCGACAACCTCGACCTGAAAGCCACCATGGACGGGCACACCGCGAAGATTGAAAAGTTCAACCTCAGGGTTGGAAACACCGACATCAGCCTGAAGGCCACCATCAGCGATCTGCCGGCTATCCTTCACCACACCAACGACCCGGTGATTGCTGACATGGTCATTCAATCGAAAAGACTGGACATCAAACAACTCACGTCCGGAGATACCCTGAAACAAAAGCCCTTTGATGAGAACATCGAGAACTTCAGCATGAAGCTGAAATTCCTGAGCTCGGCCAAAGCCTTCACCGAATCACCCAACCTGCCGAAAGGGGAATTTTTTATTGAAGACCTCTACGCCAAGCTCACCCACTACCCGCATACGCTGCACGACTTCCATGCCGATGTGTTTATTGATGACCGCGACTTCCGGGTGATCGACTTCAGCGGCATGATTGACAAGAGTGATTTTCACTTCAACGGTAAGCTTGGTAACTACGACCTGTGGTTTGAAGACGAACCCATCGGTGATACCAACATGGAGTTCTTTCTCACTTCCAAACTGCTGCAGCTGGAAGACCTGTTTGCTTACGGTGGAGAAAATTATGTACCGGAAGACTACCGGCATGAAGAGTTCCGCAACCTCACCGTACACGGTTATGCCGACCTGCACTTCAACAAGGGACTGAAATCTTCGGATGTGATCATCGACCGGATTGAAACCACCATGAAAGTACACCCGATGCGCGTGGAGAAATTCAAGGGCCGGTTTCATTATGAGGATGACCACCTGGTGGTGGAAAAGTTCAGCGGAAAAATCGGGAAAAGTGAATTTGTAACCGACCTCAACTACTACCTGGGTAAGGATGAAGACATCCGCAAACGCGATAACTACTTCAGCCTGAAAGCAACACGGCTGGACTTCGATGAGCTGTTCAGCTACATGCCCCCGCCCGATGACAAACCGATGACACCGGACGATCACGAAGCCGGATTCAATATTTATGAAGTTCCTTTCAGCGACATGCGGTTTGATATCGACATCCGGCAGCTGAACTACCACCGTTACCTGATTGACGACTTTTATGCCAAAGCCCGCACCACCAGCGATCATTACATCCACATCGATACGTTGTCGCTGAAAGCGGCCGGAGGCATGATCACCACAAAAGGTTATTTCAACGGCTCAGATCCGAAGAAAATCTACTTCAACCCGGTGATGACGATCACCGATGTAGACCTGGATAAACTGATGTTCAAATTTGAAAACTTCGGACAGGACCATATGGTCTCCGAAAATCTGCATGGTAAACTGAGCGGAAAACTCACCGGCAAGATTCATGTTCATAAAGACATGGTGCCGATTGTGGATGATTCGGATATACAAATTGATTTCACCGTGATCAACGGACGACTGGATAACTATCCGGCCTTTGAAATCCTGGCAGATTACTTCAAAGACAAAAATGTAAACCGTGTTCGTTTTGATACCCTCAGCAACAAACTAACAGTTTCAAAAGGAGTCATGACCTTCCCGCGGATGACGATCAACTCGTCACTGGGCTTTATGGAAATCTCCGGCAAGCAGGACATGAACATGAACATGGATTACTTTGTGCGCATCCCCTGGCGCATGGTTACCCGGGCCGGCATGCAGCGCCTCTTCGGTTCGCGCAAGGAAAATGATCCTGAAAAGGAAGATGAGATACAATACCGCGATGAGAACAAACGCATACGCTTCCTGAACCTGCGCATCACCGGCACACCGGATGATTATAAAATTTCGCTGGGGAAAGATTCTATCGTGTATTAATCCGTACACGAACTACCGCAATATCCCAATGCGAAGACACTGCTTGAAAATAAGCCGCAGTTCGGCCTGATGCCTGAAGCTTGTGGCTTGTGCCCTGAAAGTGAAGCGGGTTACCGTATCATCCGCCTGGTTAAATCAAAACTACTTCCGATAACTCAATGAAATCAAAGATTCCGATATCTTTGGTATGGATCCTCCCTGCTCAACCAGTTTCTTACATGCATGATTGCATTATTATTGGCGGTGGCTTTTCCGGATTAGCTGCCGCACGAAGTTTACATAAGGCCGGTAAATCCTTTGTTCTGCTGGAAGCCCGCGACCGCGTTGGCGGCCGCACGCACACCCGTTACTTTGACGATGGCAAATACGTAGACATTGGCGGGCAGTGGATCGGTCCGACACAGGATCGCATGTACGATCTCTGCCGGGAGTACGGTGTGGAATGGTATGAAACCTACAACGAAGGGCGTAACCTGCTTGACCTGAACAAGGTGGTGAAGTCGTATACCGGACTGATTCCTAAAATGGATGTGTTCAGCCTGATCAATATTGATTGGGTGCTGAAGAAGCTGGAACGCATGGCCAAGAAGATTCCGCTGGAAGCACCGTGGAAAGCACCGCATGCTCATCACCTGGACAGTATTTCACTCGTAGCATTTATACGCAGGCATTGCTATACCAAAAGCTGTTACAAAGTAGTGCGTGTCGGGCTCGAAACGGTCTTTGCCTGCGAGATGAATGAGATCTCGTTGCTGCATGCCCTGTTCTATATCCGATCAGGAACAAATCTCAATGTGTTGTTGAGCATCAAAGACGGTGCACAACAACATCGTTTGAAGGGAGGCATGCAACCGCTGGCGGAAAAAATGGCAGCCACATTCTCCAACCACATTCGCTTTCAGGCACCCGTGCGGGAAATCCATCAGGAAGAAAACCATGTTCGTGTGGTGAGTGATGCCGGTGAGTTTACAGCCAGGCAGGTAATCCTGGCCATACCTCCGGTTTTATTATCCTCTATTCGATTCACACCGGAGCTGCCACTGAAAAAGCGACAGCTGCTGGACAAGTTGTCGATGGGCATTGTCGGGAAAGTATTTGCGGTGTATGAAAAGCCCTTCTGGCGGGAAGCCGGCTTCAGCGGGCAGGTGGTTGCCGATGATCATTTTTTGTTTCAAACCCTGTTCGATTCGTCACCGGCCCATGGTGAATACGGAGTGCTCCTCGCCTTTTGCATCGCCCACCGGGCGCGTGAATTTTTCTCGTATGAACAAGACCAGCGCAAGGCCCTTGCCCTGAATACGTTCGAACGCTATTTCGGAAAGGAAGCCGCCAAACCTGTTCATTATGCCGACCATAGCTGGGCCGAAGAAGCCTGGAGCCGGGGTTGTTACGCAGGCATCTATCCTACCGGTGCCTGGAGTAATTTTCACAACACGCTGGCAGAACCCATCGGCCGGGTTCACTTTGCCGGAACGGAGACATCGGATATCTGGTACGGCTACATCGAAGGTGCTGTGCGTTCCGGTGAGCGGGCTGCCGCTGAAATTTTAAAAACATAGCCTCATGCGCAAGGTCATTATCAGTGTTGGTATTGTTGTCTTCGCCTGGATACTCTATGCCTACACGGGACGTTCCGTCAGCAAAACGGATCCTGAGCTTTCAATAACACATAGTGAATGGATCAACACCAACTCCGCCTGTAACCGGAACATCGTAGGCATGCAACCGTATATGCGTGCCGCTGATTATCACAGCCAGGAACAATTTCACAAAAAACTTCGGGGTTATTTTCAGGCCGCTGCGGATGCCGGATACTTCCGTGAGCACACCGTAGTGGTATTACCCGAATACCTCGGCACCTGGCTGGTGGTGAGCGGGGAAAAGCGAACAGCTGTGGAAGCACAGACGATCTCTGCCGCCATGCTGCATCTTGTACTCAGCAATCCGTTTCAATTTCTAATTGCATTACCGAAAAGCCTTCATGAAGATGATGTCGTTGCTGCCGCGATTTTCCGCATGAAATCGAGAACCATGGCCGGGCAGTATGCAGCGGCATTTACTGCCTTGGCGAAGGAATTCAATGTCACCATCAGTGCAGGCTCCATGGTGCTTCCGGATCCATCGGTAAGCCATGAGCACACGATAGAAGTCAACACGTCCGGGCCACTGTACAACACCTCGTTTATGGTGCATGCGGATGGACGTATCGATCCCCAACTGGTCAGGAAGTCGTTTCCCATCACTTCCGAAAAACCCTTTGTGTCCTCCTATCCTATCGATGCCTTGCCTTCCTATGATCTTTCCGTGGGGCGCACAGCCGTGTTGGTTTGTGCAGATTCGTGGTACCCCGAAAGTTATGAGCAACTGGAGCGCCTGCAGCCGGAACTGGTACTGGTGAACTCCTATTGTGCAGGGAACAGCACGATGAGCAGCTTATGGAGAGGTTATGACGGAAGTGAAATGCCTGAAGATGTTGACGCGAATGATATCGGCCGAATTACGGAACGAGAAGCATGGATTAAATACGCCTTACCCGGAAGACTAAAAGCGCTTCCACAGATGATTGGAGTGAATGTGTTTCTGCGGGGTGAACTTTGGGATTTAGGCACTGATGGAGACCCGTTTTTTATTCAGGGTGGTGAGCTAAAAGCTATCCCATCATCCGATCTTGGAGGAATATGGAGTCTCTGTATCGATTGATCCAATGAAGCACAGTAATTTCACCCATCACTAAGCAACACGATTATGTGCGACAGCCTGGTCGTTCTACCTCCCGCTACCGCTGATCATTCCCTGATCCTGGCAAAAAACTCTGACCGTGAACCCGATGAAGCGCAAGGTATACAGCGGATACCGGGAAAAATGCAAACAGAAAGCATTGTACAATGTACTTATATCACGATTCCCCAGGTTACACAGACGTACGAATGCATTTTATCCAAACCCTTCCAGATGTGGGGTGCCGAGATGGGGGTGAATGAACACGGAGTGGTCATCGGCAATGAAGCGGTATTCACGAAAGTAAAATTTGAAAAGCATAACAACGGGCTAACCGGTATGGATTTGCTTCGGCTGGCATTGGAACGAAGTAAAACAGCAAGGGAAGCCGTTGATTGCATTACAGGGTTGTTGACGTTGTACGGACAGATTGCCTGCGGGGGCTACAGAAATAAAAAATTCTATTACCATAACAGCTTTCTGATTGCCGATGGTCAGGAAGCCTTCGTGCTGGAAACAGCCGGCCACCAATGGGCACTGGAGACTGTGAAATCCATCCGCAGCATATCCAATGCATTGTCTGTCGGTGTTCATGCAGATGAACTGAGCAGCAATGCCAAACCGTTTGCTCAATCCAAAGGCTGGTGGAAAGAAGGCAGCCCCTTCAGTTTTCAGGAGGCCTACTCCGATTGGCTATTCACCACTGCCGGGCGCGCCAAACGCAGGCAAGCCTGCACGATGGAGCTGGCGGAGCGAACAAAGAAATCCTTTTCAGTGCCCGATGCTATCCGTATCCTGCAAACGCACAACCTGGGTGATGCTGCCTTTCGTCCATCGAAAGCCAACACCGCGTCTATTTGCATGCATGCTACCGGACTGTTGAATCCCAGTTCAACCACAGGCAGTATGGTTGCCGTCATTCGTCCGAATGGAAGGCATACAGTATGGCTGACCGGCACAGCGCATCCGTGCCTGTCGGTTTACATGCCCTTCTTTTTCCAGACAACTGTGCTTGATGATTTTATACAACCTTCTGCGAAACCGGATGCCTCGCTGTGGTGGAAGGCAGAGCAGGTTCACCGATGGATCAATAAGGATTATCAAAAACGAAAAGCACTGATCAACGAAGAGCGACAGGAATTACAAGACAGGTTTATTCACCAGGAAAAGCAATGGATCAGACAAAATGCCTCGCTGAGTGAATTGGAGCAATTCAGCGCAATGTGCTTGCGCGATACGGAAAAGTTGATTGATCGATGGAAACTATTAATTGATTAGCACTGATTCATTACTTCACTTCCGTGGGCAAATAATCCAATACAAACACTTCTTTAACGATGCCGGTTTCCCCGACATACCCGGTGAATTTCACATGTTCGGGATGAATCAGGTACGCATCCCGTGCTGCATTGTCGGCAAAGGTCAGCAGGTAGATGTGGGTATACCCATGATTGAGGTTTTCCGGACTGTTGTTGGTGCCATAATCGAACGACACAATTTCCGGGATTCTCTTTTTCAGCGAAATAAACTCTTTTGTAAACTCATCAATTTGAGCCTTGGTAGTTTCTTCGGTGAATTTAAAAATCACGACATGCTTCACACCTGTTTCAGGCTGCTGATGACAGGCAGACATAATAAAAAGTAATCCGATGGCAAGAATACTGTATTTCATAAGACTGATTAAGAATACAAGATACAACTTTCGTCATGCAGAATGGTTAGCCAAAATGAATATCGCCCAGTATTCATAAAACTATTATCGGTGAACTATCCGCGATGCCGGGGTAAAAAGCGGTTCAGTAAAAAGTAGCCGGTCAAGCCCGCCACCAGCGAGGCAACAAAAATTCCAAGACGGGCCTGGTACGCATTCTGCTCCACTTCGAAGGCTAGTTGGGTAATAAACAACGCCATGGTAAACCCAACTGCTGCCAGGAATGAAGTGCCTACTAATATGGGATAGGTAATGGATGGCGGAAGTTTAATAAGCTTAAGCTTCTCGGCAAGGAATACAAAACCTATAATACCTATAACCTTCCCTGCTATGAGACCAACCATAATTCCCAAGCTGATGGTATCCGTCAGGGTATTGATTGAAATACCCGACAAACTTATGCCTGTATTCGAGAAAGCAAATATGGGTAATACCACAAAAGCTACAGGGATGTGCAAGTTATACTCTAACATTTGCAATGGAGGAATGGCCTTATCGGTATTTCTCTTCATAGACTCCAGCAGAACATATTGCTTTTCATTCAGCAGCTTGTCGTCATTTACCGGAATACGGCTAAACCGGGTCAGTAATAAATCCGTTTTATGCAGGTACATGTATTTCGTGATCTCATAACGAGCAGGAATGGTGAACGCTGCGAGTACCGCGGCAATGGTAGCATGCACTCCGGAAAGTAAAAAGGCCAGCCACAATCCACCAATACCAACAATTCCATAGAAATAAGGATTGCGTATGCCAAGCCGGTTACCAATGATCAACAACGTTAAAAATGCCGCACCAACGCCCAGGTTGCTCAGCGATAAATCGGATGTGTAGAAAAAAGCGATGACGAATACCGAACCAATATCATCGATAATAGCCAAGGCGGTTAAAAATACCTTCAACGATAAAGGCACTCTGTTTCCCAACAGGTATAAAATACCCAGTGCAAAGGCAATGTCTGTTGCCATGGGTATACCCCATCCTTTGAGGGCTTCACCTCCGGCATTAGCATTAAACAAAATGTAGATCAGGGCAGGCATGGTCATGCCACCGATACCCGCAATAAAAGCAATCAAGGTGTTCTTAGGATTGGATAATTCACCGGAAACAATTTCCCGTTTTAGTTCCAGTCCCACCAGAAAGAAAAAAACGGACATCATTCCATCGTTTATCCACAGTATGAAGGGCTTATACACCTGAAACTCACCCACGCTGAAGCCAATGCGAACCTTCCACAGGTTTGAATAAATAGGTGCCCACGGAGAATTGGCAAAGAATAAGGCCAGCAGCGAAGCTGCCAGCAATAGAATAGTACCTGACGAAGTTTTGCTTATTATTCTGCGGAATTGAATAAGCCACCTCCTCCCCAAGGTAATTACGTTAACCTTGTATGTGTATTTTCTCGCCATACCTGATGAAGGAAGGCAATAAAACAATTATAAAGAATAGTTAAATGATTTTCGACAAGGAATTTAACAACCATCGCATGGAGAAGCACCGAGCTTTTTCAAGCTTACTGAACGGTATAGGAATCAGTATATCCCGAAGAAATAAAGAACGTTGAATATTCAAGAATCAGAAGCCAGAGCCAATAATCCATATCGTTGAAAGTTATATCGTACTCCGCGCACTAATTTTCGCTTGGATAGCCGGTTGAAGGCGTAATCCGGTTAGTTAAAAATCACTTCTGTTTTATGCTTGACTTCGCGCATGACAATGGATGAGTTGATATTACCGATACCGGAAATCCTGGTGAGTTTACCCAACACAAAATCTTCGTAGGCACGCATGTCGGGTACCAGCACCTTCATCAGAAAATCCGTTTCACCGGTGACGTGGTAACATTCCATTACCTCGTCCAGTTGCTGTACTTCCTGCATCAGGCGGGCAATACTTTCATGGTTGTGCGCCTGCATCTTGATGTGAAGAAAAACCACCATGCCACGGTTTAGTTTTTCATTATCCAGAACCGCCACATACTTCCGGATAAATCCGCGTTTCTCCAGTTTACGCACCCGTTCAAAAACGGGCGTAATCGAAAGTCCCAGTTTGTTCGCCAGGTCCTTATTGGTCAGGCGGGCATTCTGCTGCAGCAGGCGTAAAATTTTCTTATCTGTGTCGTCCAGAAGTTCCATTATAGCATTATTTACTGTTTTAATATCTCATTATAGGATTATATTCTATAACCATAAATTTAAAAAGAATGTAATATACTTTTAGCAGGAAATCACAGAAATCATGAAATTCAATCCGGCACAAAACATTCAGAACCTTCAGTTCTTCGGTGAATTCGGAGGCGTTAATCCTTCCATCGAAGATTCATCCACATACACCTTCCTGAAAGCGGAGAAAATGGAAGAAGTATTTGAAAAGGAAATAGAAGGCTGCTACCTGTATTCGCGTCACTGGAACCCGACCAACCGGTACCTCAGTGAAGCCATGGCAAAAATGGAAAACACGGAGGCCGCAACGGTCACCGCTTCCGGCATGGCGGCCATCACCTGCACCTTGTTGCAACTGTGCGGAGCCGGAGATGAAATTATTGCCAGCCGCATGGTCTACGGAGGCACGTATACCTTTCTGAAAAACGTGGCGCCCCGTTTTGGCATCCGCGTAAAATTTGTCGACATCACCCGGCTGGATAAAATTGAGAAGGCCATAACAGCACACACCAAAGTGATCTACTGCGAATCGGTGAGCAACCCATTGCTTGAAGTATCCGACATCCGCGGGATCAGTTCGATCGCTAAAAAGCATCATATAAAACTGGTAGTCGACAACACCTTTACCCCGATGATCATCTCCCCGGCTAACCTGGGTGCCGATGTGGTGGTTCACAGCCTGACGAAATACATCAACGGCACCAGTGATACGGTAGCAGGTGCCATCTGTGCCTCCCATGAATTCATCCATCAGTTAAGCGATGTACACCACGGCATGACCATGTTGCTTGGACCTGTCATGGACAGCATGCGCTCAGCCTCCGTGCTGAAGAACCTGCACAGCCTGCACATCCGCATGAAACAGCACAGTCGCAATGCTTCCCTCCTTGCCGAAAGGCTAACCGGACTCGGAATCGATGTTCGTTATCCCGGCTTGAACAAACATCCGCAGCATGAGCTCATGAAGCAGATGATGAATGACGGATTTGGTTTTGGCGGCATGCTGGTAATCAATGTGGGCACCAAGAAGAAAGCCTATACCCTGATGGAAAAAATGCAACGGGCCAACATCGGTTACCTGGCCGTAAGCCTCGGCTTCTACAAAACCCTGTTCAGCTCACCGGGCAGCAGCACATCCTCTGAGATACCGGAAGAAGAGCGTGAATTGATGGGTCTAAGTGACGGGCTGATTCGTGTAAGCGTTGGTTTGGATGAACAGATAGACAGCACATTCTACAGATGGACGAAGTGTCTGAAAGAATCGGGAATACTTGAGGCAGAACTGACCTAGTTTTTAAACATTGAAACCAAAAAATTACTTTGATTGGCTCCTACCTGGCAGGTATAATTAACGCTATGTACGTTTTCTCAGTAGTGACGAATCCAGATATCGTCTCCAAAGGTTGACTTTAGTTCATGCTTCCTGGTAATCGCTTCTTCTAAGGATACAGCCTTGTCAGCGGCAATCAGATTAAAACTCCGGCTTTCATTTTTCGGAATGATCGTACATTGATAACCCTCTTTACTCAGCTGCTCAGCATAATTTTGAGTGAATTCATTGCTTTTTACGCTGGCCACAATGAGGTAGTAATAACCTGTCTTTTCCGTTAAGGTATGTATACTTCCAACGGAACTTTGTTTTGATGAATCAGATGACTCAGCCATAGGGGCAACTGGTTCGACTAAGTCTCCTCCTGTTAAGTCCGGATTAGTATCACTAAATTTTATTGAATCTGATGAACGGTTATTCATTGAATGCTGGGCGGAATCAATTTTCATCGGCATCATTACCGGTGCTTCTGACATGACATAAGCCTCGTCCTGGTTATTTTGCAACTCCAACCAAAGATAAAATGACCCTGCAAGCGCTATTGTTCCAATAATGGAAATGTAAATCCAATGCGATTTATGCTGTACGTCTGTGTGGTCTTCATGAGCCCTTTGACGTTCCACTTCATTGATGAAGGAGTCGGTTTCCTTTCTGCTTGCACCATTGCCATTACTTTTTACTTCAGCTGCTGATACACCGGGTATACTGAAATTTTGAGTAACTGCCGGAGCAGGTTTTACAGGCTCCTCCGGCAAAACCGGAATATTCTTTTTCAAGCCGACACGTTCCATATTACCCCAGCCGCGCTTACCGAAAAGCATCCTGAGATTTCCAGCTACATACAGATAGCTATTGATCCAATGGTAAAACAAGGGCTCGATAATCGCGAAAAGGCTTAATCTTAATAGCGTCCCCCGATTTTTATAATGCCCGCGGGTAAGTGCTTCCGCGGAAAGCGCAGAAATATTCAAGATTATACCGACAACCCAGTAGGCAATAAAGATGTATTCCAGGATCAGGAAAGAGAACCATCCCAGGGAAGCACCAATGATGAAATACAACAAGCCGATTATTTCAATGAACGGAGTAAGCCATTCGAAAAAAACATAGTAGGGATATGAGAACAACCCCAGCATTTTATACTTAGGATTAAAAAACAGTTCGCGGTTCTTCCAGATGGTTTCTGTCATACCCCTGGCCCAGCGGTCGCGCTGCGATGCCAGCGATTTAAGGGTATTCGGAACTTCACTCCAGCAAAAGGCTTCCGGAATGTAACGTATGCGGTATTTCAGTTTATTCGTATCGATATAGCGCCAGATTTTGCCATCGATATCCATATCTTCAGCCAGCGAACCGGTAGAATATCCGCCAACGGCTTCCAGAATCCATTTCTTATAGACACCAAAAGCCCCGGACACAATCTGCAGCCCGCGGTAGCGCTGTGCGAACATCCGCCCGAGTAAGAACGAACGCAGGTATTCAATCACCTGAATTTTAGCCCAGAAACTTTTTGGTACAGAGGCATCATCAACGCCATCCGGACCAATATTACAATCGTTCACTACACCGATGGGCGTACCGATACCAATTACCCTGCCTTCGCGTTCGAAGATATCCGCAAGGTGAATCAGTGCATATTTCTCGAGGATGGAATCGGCATCGATAATGGTTACAATTTCCCCCCGTGCGATGGCCACACCGGCATTCTGTGCATCAGCCTTGCCTCCGTTTTCCTTGTCGATGACCAACAGATCACGGTAAGACGGGTTCGATGACCGGAGGTACCGCTTGATTGGCTTGTGTGTAATGTGCGGACTATGATTGAACGTATCTGGTACCTCCACCAGTTCAAAATGCTCGATCAGCTTTTCCAGTGTGTTATCTGTACCCCCATCTGAACAAATGATTACTTCCTTGTTACGGTAAGATTGGTTCAGGAAGGAGCTTACCGTATCAATAATTAATACGCCTTCGTTGTAAGCCGGTGAAATGATTGAAATAAGCGGTATATCGTGCTTGTTTCTTCGCAGGTGATCATTGAGTTCATGTTCTTCAATAATGTGGTCATAGCGCCAGAAATAAACACGGATTTCCAGCAGGGACATGACAGAAAAAATCAGCTTGGAGCCGGTGTACATCACCGCGTAGATAATGCCGAGATAGGTGAACCAATTAAGCCAATCCCATTCCATCAGAATTCCCGGTTAATGAAAACATCCAAACCCATAAAGGGCGCATACTGGCTCCGTTCAGGGATATAGATACCCCCGTAGTCAATGCCGGCACCAAACTTGTACCTCCCCCGCTTCATCACTCCGTTTGCACGGATCAGGTAACTGTCATTCCCAAATTCGTTGGCGACCGAAGTCAGATCCCGGCTTGTCCCGGTGTCAGCTCCGCGAAGTACACTGACAGCAATGTAGTCGGTCTTGGTGAAATACTGCCTGCCCTGGATGAAGTAGCTTTGCGTGATACCGTCAACATAAGTGAAAGTGGGGCGCACATAGACATAATAGTTGCCGAAATAATAACCCAACGTGCCTGTAAAAACCGGAATGTGCTTGAAGTTATACGGCTTCATGACACCAAGGCCGAATGAATATTCGAACTGGCCGGAATTGCGGAACCACTCTGCACGGGCGCGGTAGTTGGGCAATAAAGGTGAGTTGGAATAGGCGGCATCAAAATAGGCATACCCATTTTTCTTAAATCGCCAATAGGCGTTTGTTTCAAATTGAAATCCTTCCCGCCCACCAAGTGTATAACGAAGTACCCTTCCAAATAAATCAACTTGTTTCAGGTGCCTGCCGTACTGCACATAGAAGAAGGTACGGTCGCTGAATCCTTCAAAGTAATTTTCGTAGCGGTAACCCCCTTCGATGGAATTCTTGTAGCGATAAACCGTATCGGCTTCAGGCAGTGTATCTGATAAGGCTTCTTGCTGATTGGTAATGCTTTCCGTGGCAGTCTTGGCATCGGTTGGATCCTGAGATTTCGCGAAAAGCACGATTCCCAGAAACCAAATAAATAGAACATGCTTAACTAATTGCATGAGTTATCGTAGTGGGTCTTGGACGAAAGTCACAAATGTGGGGATAGATTGACGAAATTAAAAGTTTAATTGTCGATGGGGCAGAAAAAAATACCACACTTAACGGTCGGTGGCGAACCGTAACGAAAAGTCAATATCTACCCAATCATTTACCTTCACCATTCCCATCATACGTACAGGAGGTGTAAGCCCAAATTCGGTAAGCTGCACACGTTGCCGTCCGAAAATCAACAAGCTTCCCGGGTTTTCCACTTTGCAGCTAACGGTATATTTTTTAACAATCTGGTTGATATTGATGGTGATATCTGCTTTACCCTCCAGCCAGGCTTGATCAGAAAGCCATTTCGGAGAAAGTGATACAAGTTCCACCTGAATAAACGGGTTCTCTTCTTCCACCAGCATTTTGCGGAAGTCCTTGTTCATTAATCCGTTACCGGAGTCAAAAGCACTGACTTTCAGATTTATATACCCTCCGGATAACCGTAACATTCCCTCCTGCCGGTTTACTTTCACCGGCTTGTCGATAGTAATTTCCTCCGTGTAATCGAATTTGAAATTATTGACATTGGTAGATCCGTACACAAGCACCCGGCTGGTGGGGTGGATGAAAATGCGGTATTCCTGGGCGAGTGCATCAGCCGCGATGTATCCAACCGTTAACAACACCAATATGAACCTGATCAATCGCATGAAGAACTGATGCGCGTGAAAATAGTGAGAATTCCGCCACTATTTAACCGGCATGAAAACCATTCGGAAATCGATGGTAACTTCATTACCCGTACGAATGGTGCCAAACAGTGCCGTGGGGGGTTCAACATTATAATCACTCATTTTTACCGGCACTTTACCTTCAAAGACTATACCACCAGCACCTTCCACCGATTTGGTGGTTAGTTTGATTTCGCGTGTTACACCTGCAACCCGCAGGGTACCGGTGGATTCTAGTACAGGAGACCCCGGAGCCTTGCTGACAGGCGGCCCGTTAAAGGTGAAGGTAATATTCGGATGCTGCTCCGCCAGTAAGGCCTTATACACGTTCTTATCCATATTCTTGTCGAAGTATTCCCCGGTCTCTTTCACACTGCGGATGGAACTGGCCTGGGCTGCAACGATTACAGACTGTATGGCTTTGAGTTTACCTCCTTCCATCGATGCTTTCAGTTGCCCGGAGAACTGTTCTACCCGACACTGCCAGCCATGCAGGGAAGAGGTACCGTTGATAGTCATGCGGCTTTCTTTAGGAGAGATGCGAAATTCCTGCTGGGCATGAACAAACAAAACCGAGGCAACAACCATCAGCAACACCAATCTTAATTTTTTGCTCAAAAGGACTCAACCATAATTACTGAACATGAATTATGAATTTTCCATAATTCTAAGTTCCACCGGCAAGATAGTGCCGATACGGTTCAATGTAAACTCTTATTCAATATGCTGTAAACCAGATCAGCGATTATATAACCGGGTCTCATCCAGGAAATTCTTGGCCACACCCAGCGGCCGCATGATGTAGCGTTTCTTATCGAGGTGGCCCATCTGGCGCTTCAGGATATTATCCAACGTATGAATGGTCTTGACCAGGTAGTTGCCCTTGTTCAGCATTACACATTCCGCCATGATGCCCTTGGCGGCATCGGTAATTTCAGAACGCGTGGCAAAGCCGGTTTTATTTAAGGTTTCCAATACCTGGGTAGCCCAGATAACCGGCACATGGGCCGCTTCGCATATCCAAAGGATTTCTTCCTGGATTTCACTCAAACGTTCGAAGCCTATTTCAACAGCCAGGTCGCCACGGGCAATCATCACTCCGAAAAATTTCTCCTTCATCCCGGCAAATAATAATCCCGGAAGGTTCTGCACAGCAGCCAGGCGCTCAATTTTTAAAATGACCGAAGGACGCTTGCCGTTTTTACTGTTTTTCTTCAATTCGTTCTGAAGCACCTCAACATCGGCCGGTGTGCTTACAAATGAATAGCCCACCATATCCGCATAGCGGCAGATAAAGGGAATATTTTTCAGATCTTCTTTGGTCAGCGGACTAATCTTTAAATCCGAATCGGGCAGGTTGATGCCCTTATCCACTTTCAGGTTTGGCTTCTTAGTAGAGATCCTGACAATACGGATGATGGCAGCTTTACCCTCGGGCTGCAATACTTTAGCTTCAAACTTTCCATCATCAAAATACATGTGCTCGCCCGGCTTGATCATGGTGAGGATTTCGGCAGGCTCCACTTTCAAGATTGCCTTGAAACGATTTGTTGACCGGGGAGCCACAGAACTGGTGATCAGCAACTCATCTCCTTCCTTGATTTTTACTTCGCTGCGTTTACCTCCTTTGGCGAGAATGTCTTTAATCCGGATTTTTGGTCCGGCCAAATCCATATAAATTTTACAGGCATTGCCGGTTTTCGCCATGGACTTTTTCAGGGTTTCAATCATGCCTGCCCATACGGTGGGATCATCATGGGCACAGTTGATACGCGCAATGGTCATTCCGGCCAGCAGCAGCGCTTCCATCTGCATGCGGTCGTAAGCCAGATCCGTTGACAGCGTGACCATGATATGCGGACGGCTTATGCTGTTGTCAGCGCCCAGCAGACTCTCGCGGTTGTATTGCCGCAATTTTCCCGCTGTCTCGAATGTGCATTCTATCGGATTCCGATTGACAAAATCAGGATTAAGCCAGCGCACGACATTGGCAATCTGATACAACACATGGCTTTCACAACTGGTCAGTGACGACAACCCGATCTTGTGAAGGTATTCCTGTGCCTGCCTGATTTCCGCCCTGCGCATCACGAGGTAATGCACCAGGTTGGCTGCACTGATGTGATTGCTGATATCCAAAGTTTGAATGGTCTGAGCAAAACCCTTCTCCACGGAGGTCATTTCATTCATCAGCTCTTCCAACTGGCTGACAACCAACTCATGATTAATATCGTGAATCATCGTTGTGCGGATTACGTCAACCCCGCGGCCGACTGAACTGGAGCTGAAGTTTATAGAGTGTATGGATCTCATTGACGATATCCTTCAACTCCATCAGGATTCTGATTTCCAGCTGCGCCATGCGGATATTAACTTTCGACTGCTGCACCAAGGTAACAGTCTTGTCCAGTTCACGCTCGATTATCAACAGGAATTCCTGCTGATTTTTGTCAAGTTCTGCTCCGTTTACCGGATGCACTACATCGGTATCGGTTAACAGATTGACGTGCCATTTCAGCCTCTTCTCAACGATGTTCAAGGTCCGCTGAAAACTCTTTCCCGGTATCGAATGTAAATTGCGTCTGTGCTCCAGAACGGTTGTGGCTATGAATACAGCACTTTGCGTGAGGTTT
>JALOMI010000216.1 GCA_025455465.1 Cyclobacteriaceae bacterium
TAAAACACCTAAAGTCCGGCTGGGCTTCATCGGTGTGGGTTTGCGCGGACAGAACCACCTCGATCTCGCCTTGCGCAGAAATGATGTGGACGTTGTAGCACTGTGCGATATACAGCAGCGAATGATGGACATGAGTCTGAACATGGTGCAAAAGGCAGGTAAACCGAAACCTCAGGTGATTCTAGAAGGGCCATACGGATACAGCAAACTGCTCGAGAATAAAAACATCGATGCCGTTATCATCTCCACACCGTGGGAGTGGCACACGGTGCAATGCATCGATGCCATGAACGCGAAAAAGTATGTGGGCTGTGAGGTGATTGTCGGAATGACCGTTGAAGAGTGCTGGGAAATTGTACAGACTTCCGAACGCACTGGCATGCCGCTGATGATGCTTGAGAATGTTTGCTACAGACGCGATGTGATGGCCGTAATGAATATGGTACGTCAAAATGTTTTCGGTGAACTTGTTCATCTTCAAGGCGGCTATCAGCACGACTTGCGCGAAGTGAAATTCAATGACGGACAAAAGCCCTACGGTGGCGGAGTTGAATTTGGCGACAAAGGTTTTTCGGAAGCACAATGGCGCACGGGGCACTCTGTTCACCGCAACGGTGATCTTTACCCTACGCATGGCATTGGCCCAATTGCCATGATGATTGACATCAACCGCGGCAACCGGTTTACCGAACTTGTTTCCTATTCCTCCAAGGCACGCGGCCTTCGTGACTATGTCATTCAACAGGCAGGTGAGCAACATCCCAACGCAAAAATCAATTACAAACTGGGTGACGTGGTGACCACCCTGATACGGTGTGCCAATGACGAAACGATTTTACTGCAGCACGATACCAATTTGCCAAGGCCATATTCTCTTGGCTTCCGTGTACAGGGAACCAAAGGTATCTGGATGGATTTGAATCGCTCCATCTATATCGAAGGTCAGAGTGCTAAACCGCATCAATGGGAAGAAGCCAAATCATGGCTTGATAAATACGATCATCCGCTGTGGAAAAAATTTGCATCCGATGCATCCGGTGCCGGGCATGGCGGTATGGATTGGTTTGTACTCAATGCCTTTATCGAATCCGTGAAGCGCAAGGCACAACCTCCGATGGATGTTTACGATGCTGTTGCCTGGAGCGCCATCACTCCGCTCTCTGAAACTTCAATCCGCTTGGGCGGAGAAACCGTTTCTTTCCCGGATTTTACGAAGGGACAATGGATGCTGCGCAAAAATACCTTTGCACTGGATGACACCTACTAATGTTTGGTAAGGATCACTGCCGGGGTTAAGGGGTTTTTATATCTTTGCTGCCCCTATGAAAATCACAGTTAAAGATCTTTCATTCGCTCCTTTCATCCCTGAATCAGCGATTCTTGAACGCGTAGCTCAAATCGGTCAGCAGATCAGCGCTGACTATGCAGGGCGTGTACCGCTGTTTCTCCCGATACTTAACGGCTCTTTTGTTTTCGCAGCAGACTTGCTTCGCGAAGTTTCGCTTGAATGCCGCGTATCGTTCGTCAAACATGCTTCCTACCAGGGCACGACCAGCACCGGACAACTGAAAACACTCATCGGATTAAATGAAAGTATCTTCAATCAGGACATCATTGTAGTGGAAGATATCATGGACACCGGCCTCACACTAAGTAAAGTGATTGAAGAACTGCGCAGCCTGGGTACCCGCTCTGTCGAAATAGCTACACTGATTCGTAAAGCACCGGCTCGCGAACATGCAGTGAAACCGAAGTATATCGGCTTTGATATCGATAATGAATTTGTGCTGGGCTATGGTCTGGATTACGAAGGTCTTGGGCGCAACCTGAGCGCCATCTATCAGCAAGTACCAGTGTGATGTGCAGTGCTTTATAAGGACATCAACTACTTAACCGGCTTATTGCGATTCGTTCACTATCTTGCAGCGCATTTTTAATCCTACACCTATGATCAACATTGTACTCTTCGGTCCTCCGGGCGCAGGCAAAGGCACACAAAGTGCAAAACTCATTGATAAATACAGCCTGTTGCACATCTCAACAGGTGATCTCTTCCGCAAGCACCTGAAGGAAGGCACACCGCTCGGCAAACTGGCACAGGAGTACATGAGCAAAGGAAACCTGGTACCGGATCAGGTGGTGATTGATATGGTAAAAGATAAGATCAAGAGCAGCGGTGAAATTGAAGGCGTCATCTTTGATGGATTTCCGCGAACCGTCAAACAAGCTGAAGCGTTGGATGCCATGCTGGTGGGTATGGATACCGGAATTACCACGCTGGTTGAGTTGATGGTAACGGAAGACGAATTGAAAAAGCGCCTGGCAGAACGGGCACACAAAGAGAACCGTCCGGATGATGCCAAACCCGAAGTTATTGAAAACCGGATTGCTGTATATAAATCAGAAACCGTACCAGTGGCCCAGTATTATGAAAAGCTAGGCAAATACTCGGCCGTTGTCGGCATTGGCGATATCGACCAGATATTTGAAAACCTTTGCCGTGAAGTTGATAACCACCTGCTGAAGTAACCGATACGTGTCTTCCCCTAACTTCATTGACCACGTAAAATTCTGCTCGCGCTCCGGACACGGTGGTGCAGGTTGTCTGCATTTTCATCGTGAAAAATTTGTTCCCAAGGGCGGACCCGATGGAGGTGACGGAGGTCGTGGCGGACATGTAATCCTACGCGGCAACAAACAACTCTGGACGTTACTCCACCTGAAATACCGTAAGCATGTTATTGCGGAATCCGGCAAGCCGGGTGAATCACAAAACTGTACCGGAGCTGACGGCAAGGATGAGATCATTGAAGTGCCGTTAGGTACTGTGGCCAAGCGGGCAGATACCGAAGAGGTACTGGCGGAAATCACCGATGACGGACAAGAATTTATTTTAACCCCCGGAGGCCGTGGCGGAAGAGGTAACCTCTTCTTCGCCACCTCCACACGGCAGGCACCCAGCTATGCTCAACCCGGTGAGCCCGGCAAGGAAGAATGGATTGTGCTGGAACTGAAACTGCTGGCCGATGTCGGCCTGGTGGGCTTCCCGAATGCAGGCAAATCCACGCTGTTATCGGTGGTATCGGCTGCCAAGCCAAAAATTGCTGATTATCCATTTACTACGCTTACGCCAAACCTGGGTGTTGTTCCCTACCGGGATGAAAAATCGTTTGTCATGGCCGACATCCCCGGCATTATCGAAGGTGCCGCGGAAGGACGTGGCCTGGGTATCAGGTTTCTCAGACACATCGAACGCAATTCGTTACTGCTCTTTTTGGTACCGGCTGACTCAAAGGACATACGAAAAGAATATGAAATCCTGATCAGTGAACTGAAGCAGTACAATCCTGAGTTATTGGATAAGAAAAGAATCCTGGCGATATCCAAATCCGACATGCTCGATGAAGAACTTATCGAAGCCATGAAGAAAGAATTGCCCACGGATCTGCCGACCCTTTTTATCTCTTCCGTCATCCAAAAAGGAATTCAGGAACTGAAAGACCTGATCTGGCTCCAGCTACAAACCTGATCGCAACTCAGGTGCCAATATGACACATACACCGCTTTGGCAGAATTATTGACAATCCAAGGCAGATTGAAGGACTTACAGCTACAGCAGCAATGGAAAATCAGCATACTGATCAGGAATTACAGCAAGAAAACCTTACGGCAACTGCCGGTGAACAAACACAGGAAGCCGGTTCTGAATCCAGTGACACCACCAGTATTAGCGAAGAACCCAACATTCAGGCAGAATTGAAAAAGCTTCAGGACGATTTGGCAGAATCGAAAGATAAATTCGTGCGCCTCTATTCCGAATTCGAAAACTTCAGGCGCAGAACAGCACGCGAGAAAATAGACATGATCCAGACCGCGAACGAGCAGTTGATCAAATCTTTGCTGCCCGTGCTGGATGATTTCGAGCGTGCCGAAAAAGCTTTCCAGGCAAACGAAAGCAAGGAGATGGAGGGATTTTTCCTCATCTACAACAAATTCCGCAAAACGTTGGAACAAGCAGGTGTCAAACCCATGGAACTTGGACCCGGTGCTGCCTTTGATGTCGATTTACATGAAGCCATAACACAGGTTCCGGTACCCGATGAAGCGCTGAAAGGAAAAGTAGTCGATGTGGTGGAAAAAGGATTTCTGCTTAATGACAAAGTAATTCGTTTCGCCAAAGTAGTGGTTGGACAATAATCGGTTGTAATCATGGCGAAAAGAGACTTCTACGAAATTTTGGGCGTAAGCAAAGACGCCAGCGCTGACGAGATCAAAAAAGCCTACCGCAAAGTGGCTATCCAGTTCCACCCGGATAAAAACCCGGGCAATAAGGAAGCCGAAGAAAAATTCAAGGAAGCTGCTGAAGCTTATGAAGTGCTCAGTGATGCCGACAAGCGCGCGCAGTATGATCGTTTCGGTCATGCCCGTGGTAACGCAGGCTATGGCGGGCACAACATGAATATGGAAGATATCTTCAGCCAGTTTGGGGATATTTTTGGCGGTGGCGGCAGCCCATTCGATAGTTTCTTTGGCGGTGGCGGTGGTGGACGCAGGCGGCAACGTAAAGGCTCGAACCTGCGAATCAAACTCAAGCTCACATTGGATGAGATTGCCAACGGTGCCGAAAAGAAAATTAAAGTTAACCGGCTAATCCAGGCCGATGGTGTTACGTATAAAACGTGCACAACGTGTCAGGGCACCGGGCAGATGCGAAAAGTGGTCAACACCATGCTTGGCCAAATGGTATCAACTACCACATGTCACGCCTGCAATGGTGCCGGACAGACCATTGATAAACGACCTCCGGGTGTAGATAACTCGGGTCTGGTATCCAAAGAAGAAATCATCTCCATCAAAATACCGGCCGGTGTTTCTGATGGCATGCAATTATCCATGGCAGGTAAGGGGAATGATGCTCCGGGGGGAGGAATTCCTGGCGACCTGCTGATTCTCATTGAAGAACAAGAAGATAAAGTCCTGAAACGGGATGGAAACAACCTGATTTACGATTTGCACATCAGCCTTATTGATGCTGCTTTGGGAACCACGATAGAAGTTCCAACAGTGGGTGGCAAGGCCAAGATTAAAATTGATCCGGGTACCCAAAGCGGAAAAATTCTGCGCCTGCGCGGAAAAGGCATCAAGGATATCAATGGCTATGATACCGGTGACCAGTTGGTGTATGTTAACGTCTGGACGCCTAAAAAACTGACGGCTGAGGAGCGTGCCATCCTGGAAAAATTACGCAATTCGCCCAATTTCGTACCTAGCCCCGATGCCTCAGACAAAGGTTTTTTCGAAAAGATGAAGGAGTTTTTTAATTGATTTACAGCTAGTTAAGGCATAAATCTCCAAGCCTTACCTGAATAATTTCACACTACTTTTCGATTAATCTTACAAGCGGCAACCTGCTCAGCAACAGTACGTTTAGAACATCATGCTACGTGCTTTTTGGCTTACAGGGATTAGTGTGTTCGTTTCGGGGTTAGTCGTTGGACAAATCAAACAACAATTTTCAGTAGAAGACAATGCAGCTTGCGAAACAGTCAGGCTGCAAATTAAATCCAATAGGGGCAACGTTTTTATCAAGCCCAGTCATAATAATGAAATTCTCTCCGTTTTCAGCAACCAGGAACCTGGTTCCTACGGGCACCATTTCGTTAAAGAAGTT
>JALOMI010000217.1 GCA_025455465.1 Cyclobacteriaceae bacterium
ACCGATGGTGTACGGACCACCGATGTAACCCGCAGAGAACAATTTGTTTATCCTGATTATCGTGATGGATGGTTCAGCGCTACCTATCATTCAGATTACTTCTTCAACTGGCTGAAAAGGACCAATCGAATTCAGGAACATTTTAGAACTGCGAATGATCTGGAATTGCTTCATGCCTGGATAGCACGTGCCTTTTTTCAAAAACCTACGCGGCCTCCTGGAACCATTGATAACGACTTGCCACTGTCTATTGAAGTATTGAATGATGCGTTGCAATTGGTAGAAAAACATCCGCAGGGAATAATGTTTGACAAAAATCTGCTGCTGTTGTTGCTGGCAAATCATGCTTTTAATCAGTCGGATATTTCGACCGCATATGATTATTTCAGAAAACTCAGTTTAGCAACCATGGAAAGTTCCATGAATCGCTATGAATATATTGAGAAGATATTTTTCCAGAACCTGTTGAAGGAATTATCCGTCAATTTGGCCATTACCGGTTACGAAGAGAGTGCTGAGCAGGTAATTCAATTATTTCTCAATAATGAAGAGCGTGTTTACTCGTATATTTTTATTGCGGAGCGAATGTTTCAGCAATCAGCCGATCCAAAAACATTTATATACCTGGATTCAGCATTCTCCTATAATACCCGTATAGATTATACAATACTTTCGGGATGGCTTGACAGTCGCCTGAATTTAGTGTTGCTTCTTTCACGAATCGGAAGCCAGGCCATCGATAATAAAGCTGTTGACATTATCCGGGAAATTCCGGAAGGTGTTAAGTATTATGCCTTACTTTCCCGGGTTGCCGGTGTGGCTTATGAAGGCAATTTTTACCGGGCCCGCATGGCGATACCCAATACACTTACCGAAAACGAAGATCTTGATTGTCGTTTGCAGATTTTATTTGAAGCTTGTAAAAAGAGGGACTTGCTTGAAGGAGATACACGGTGGGCTGCCTTGGACCGGTTTGTCGAATGGGAATGGTATTACATTAATTACTCTGGATTAAATTTATGAGCCGGTATAATCTCTATTACTATCTTCTGTTTGTCTTGCTGATTTTTGGCGCTTTTGCTTCCATGGCGCAAAATGACTACGGCCTAAAAATCATGGGTGGTTCGGCATTGGCATTTGGTGTGATTTTTCTACTCCAGTTAATTACGTATTGGCGTTACAAAGGTGTTTCCAATTGGGTATTAATGATGGAATTACCAGGGTTAATTGCAATCGCTGCTATCCTAAGCATGAGGGTTTTTTATATTCGATTTCCTTTTGTTGAAGTGGTTTTCGGATTGGCAGGGCTTATGGTAATTACTTCATATGTTATCCGAATTGCACGATCATGGACCGACCTGTATTCTAAGAGCAAAGCGATGGCTGCTCTTGTGGTATTATTTCTTACCGGCATAACCAGCTATTTTATTTCCCTGACACTGGTTCCATTTATTCCGATGGTGGCCGAGCCATTCGGTGTAGCAGGTTTTCTTTTTCTGATTCTTTTTGCGATCGGTGGGATTGTTAAGAATCAAATACTTGTTGATGGTGAACGACTTTCGGTTTTCAGCTATATTTTAAAAGTACGTGATCGCTCCATTGTATTGGCCTCCCTGTTTATTCTTTTCACAGCCTATACCGGACTGACCAAGATTGATTTTTTACCTAAAATGTATTCTGATAAATTTCCTCAAAAATATTTTGAACTGGTTAATTTGGCGGAATCAGGGAAAGACAAACCTTTGAAAGGCAAATTCCGGCATGAAGAATTTAAGGAGATGTATGACCGCTTTGTTGATCGGCATATTGGGCAGGAAAGAAAATAGTGTGATTTGAAGGATACTATTCAGAAGTTGCAGAATCTCGTCAACGCGGGCCGTTACCTCGAAGCCCGCGAATTGGCGCAGCGCCTGCGAAATGATCCGGAGGCCGACCCGGCAAGGGTTGATCAGCTTTTTGCGTTGAGTTTGTCGAAGTCGGGCTCACCCGAAGATGCCCTTGCCTTTCTGGACCTGGCTTACCGAAGAAACCCGGATGATCCGGAGACAGCGGGAATCCTAGGTGGTATTTACAAAGAGCTTTTCAAAAAGCACCGCGATTCAAAGTACGCCATCCAGTCGCGGGATACATACACCAAAAATTTTACTGCAACGCGCAACTACTATACTGGTATCAACGCGGCCACCATGTCTACAATAGCGGGCCGTGCCAGTCAGGGACGGGATATTGCCTCACAGGTAATCGCCCTGATCGATCCGACAACGGTTGGATTCTGGGAGTTGGCTACGCTGGGAGAGGCATACATGCTGACGAAAGATCGACAGGCTTCCATTGACAATTACATCCGAGCTCGCCAGCTGGCCGGCAGCGACTGGGGAAAAGTAATCAGCGTTTATAACCAGCTGTGGTTACTGAACCATTATATGCCCGTTCCGAAAGAAATCATGCGGGTATTCAGTCCGCCAACAGTAGTGGCGTGTATCGGGCATATGATCGATCACCCCGGCCGCACCACACCCCGATTTCCGGCCGCCATTGAGCAAAACATTTCCGATGCGATGACGAATGCCATCCGCACGATGAGCGGAGGCATCGGATATTGTTCCCTGGCTTGCGGCACCGACATTATGTTCGTTGAAGCGATGGAAAAGACAGGTGCTGAAGTACATCTGTTTGTGCCGTTTGATGAAGACGATTTCATTGCGGAAAGTGTAGCTTTTGCCGGTGATCAGTGGATTGAGCGCTATAAACGCCTGGTGAACAAATTTCCGGTAACCTATATTTCGCAGGAGAAGTATGACGGCAATAATGAGATCTTCGCCTTCCAGTGCCGTATCATTTTTGGCTCAGCCGTGTTACGAAGTCTAACCTTTTATCAAAAGCCTATGCTGCTCTCCGTGCAGTCGGAAATCGATCTGAAGCGCAGGGCAGGAGGAACGCGGGATACGATCCGTCTGTGGCCCTTCCCCGACAGGCATGTTAATATCAATCCTGATCAATTTTCGGTGAACCTTGCGGAGCAGGCTCAGAATCCAATTCCGGCATCTCAGCAGACCAAAGACCGCCCTCCAGTACGTCCCATTCTTTACATGGTTAATGTCAGCTTGAAAGATTGCGGAGGGATGGAAAAGGAGCGTGTTCAGAAGGCTGTGCAGACCAGGATTGAAGACCAGCTGATACCAAGCCGTGTAGTACAGACAACCGATGAAAACCTTTTACTGGCATTTGATGCAGAGTCAGGAGCAATTGACTTTGTGCAACTGGTTTTATCGGCTGCAACATCTTCTTTGCAGCAGGAACGCTCCGTTCGTTTGGGAATGCATGCCGCACCTGTTGCTATCGATGAAGGGGATAGCAATGGTGCCATAATCCTCGATAAACAGGTATTATCGCTGGTTCACAGGATCAGCCTGATTGCACCTAAAGGGCATGTTTGTGCCAGCGACCAAATGGCTGCCTTACTGGCGCTGAACGCAGAGAAGTTCCGACTTACCTATGCCGGCATCTTGCAATCGGATGAAACTGTTTCACAGGGGGCAGTAGGAATCTATGACGTATCGATTAAGGTTTAATAGTTTCATTATTAAATGCCATTTAAATCCAATTTTGCCTCGGTGTTATCTATCTTTGTTTTTGCTTTTTCCTGAAAGAAGATGCCTGCGCTGTTACCGGGTTACGACAACGATATATTCATCAGCTACCGCCAGAAGGACAACCGGGGGGAGAAATGGGTGTCTTCTTTTGTGCAGGCCCTTAAAGCAGAACTGGAAACGCTCTTCAAAGAAGACCTTACCATTTATTTCGATGAAAATCCCCACGATGGGCTGCTGGAAACCCATGATGTGGACAAGAGCCTCGAGGGAAGGCTGAAATCCTTGGTTTTCATTCCGATACTCTCACAAACATATTGCGATACCCGGAGCTTTGCGTGGCAACAGGAGTTCTGCGTTTTCAACCGCACCGCTCAGGCAGAGACATACGGACGCGATATCAGGCTGCGCAACGGCAATGTGGCCAGTCGTATATTACCGGTGCTCATCCACGACCTCGATTTTGAAGACCGTAATACCTTCGAGCAGGAAACACAATCCAAGCTTCGTGCTGTTGATTTCATTTTCCGGTCACCCGGAGTCAACAGGCCCTTGCGAAAGGAAGACAAACGCGAGGACAGCACAAATAAACTTTTCTACCGGGATCAAATCAATAAGGTAGCTAATGCCATCAAGGAGATTATCAACGGTATACGTTACCCGGATCGCGTTGGGGAAACTACCTATCGCAGTCTCTTCGATGAAGCCGAGGCACTGGTTGCGGATAAGGAAAAGGAAGCGCGGAAGGAAAAGGAGCTTAATGAAAAATCCATCGCGGTTTTGCCTTTTGTCAGCCTCGCACAGGATGCCAGCCAGGATTACTTTGCCGATGGTATCACGGAAAACATTCTCATTCAATTGGCGGGCATCAAAAGCCTGCGGGTGATCTCGCGCACCTCGGTAATGCGCTATAAGAAGACCACGAAGACAGCTCCTGAGATTGCTGCTGAATTGGGTGTGAAGTATATCCTTGAAGGCAGCGCACAGACTGCCGGCAATAAAGTCCGGATCAATGTTCAGCTGATCGATGCCATGAAGGATGACCACATCTGGTCAAAGGTTTTTGTGGAGAGCCTGGACGACATTTTCACCATCCAAAACAACGTGGCTGAAGTAGTGGCCGGGGAACTGCAGTCTTCGCTCGATCCGAAGGAAAACGAGAAGCTAAAGGAGATACCAACCAAGAATCTCGAGGCATACGATCTCTTCCTGAAAGGACGGCATGCCTTCAACCAGTGGAATGTAGAGGGCTACCGTACAGCTTCGGAATATTTCAAGAAAGCCATAGAGAAAGATCCTGAATTCAAGCAGGCTTATTCATACCTGGCCAGTTCATATTCAGCCCGTATGAGCTGGAACGGTGACCTGTCACCGCAGGAAGCAGTCATTAAAATAACACCCTACCTGGAAGAAGCCTGGAAACGCGGTGCGACTGACAACGACTACCTCACCAAGGCCTTTGTTGAATTTTTTGTTCATAAGGACTTTGCCGCCTCTGAGCAGTTGTTGCTGAAGGCAATGGAACTGGGCCCCAATAACGCAACGGTACAGTACACCTACAGCTACCTGCTCTGCATGATGGGCAGGATTAATGAGGCTGAAGCCTGCATCGCCAAAGCCAACAAGATTGAACCTCACAGCGTGGCCTGGTTCAACTACCAAGGCATGTGCCAGTACCTCAACGGCAAGTATGATGAGGCCATAGCGACCTGGAAGGAGGGATTGAAGCGCTTTCCCTTTGTTGTCAGGTTTTACGATTTTATCGCACGCTCGTACTTAACGACAGTACAGTATGAAAAAGTCATTCAGACAATAACCAATGGGTTGGCAACCGCAGTGATTCGTCCGCCTTCGATGATTGCCTACCTGGCCGTTGCTTATAACCGTACCGGACGGGCTGACAAGTGTGATCAGCTATTACAGGAATTAGTGCGTAGGAGTGAGGCTTCAGAAAAAGGTGTCAATCTCTACGTGGCTTATTTCTATTGCCTCAC
>JALOMI010000218.1 GCA_025455465.1 Cyclobacteriaceae bacterium
GAAGCAGCAGCCGTTCCTTTTGGTGGAGTTACAGCATTACATTTTATCAAGAAAGCCATGATCAAGACAAATCAAAAGGTTCTAATCGTTGGTGCCTCTGGTGCGGTTGGTAGTGCTGCCGTTCAATTGGCAAAGTCGTATGGGGCCATAGTAACGGGTGTGTGCAGCACGTCCAATATTGATTTGGTGAAATCTATTGGTGCGGATAAAGTGATCGATTACACGCAGGAGGATTTTACGCAAAGTGGTGAAGTCTACGATGTGATTTTTGATGCGGTAAATACAATATCTGTTTCCCGTTCTCTTAAATCACTTGCTAAGCAGGGTCTCATGATTTTAAGTGCAGCAGGGATGATGGAAATGCTTCAGGGGCTATGGTTTTCCATGACGAGCAAAAGGAAAATAATTACAGGTGTAATTAGTCATAACAAGGGAGATATTATTTTTTTAAAGGAGCTTGTTGAAAAGGGTGTATTTAAGCCAGTGCTTGATCGAATTTACCCGTTGGAGCAAATTGTTGAGGCGCACGCGTATGTTGAAAAGGGGCACAAAAGAGGAAACATTGCTGTTAGCATTTAATGCTTAAGATATGACAGCCTTAACAATCGGTCTTTGTACCACACTGGCAATAATTGCTTTCGCAGAGATATTCAGTAAAATAGACCTGAAATTCTTCGCTTCGCTGAGCTTAGCGGTAATACCGTTTATTTATATAGGATTTTCAATCGATCCGCACGTCCTTATACTTACAGTTCCGGCAGCATCATTATTCTTACTGTTTGCGTATTGGGGTTATAAAAGGAATTACATACTAACAGTTGCTGGGCTTGTACTGCATGGGTTATGGGACGTTGTCTTTCCCCACGTAAGCACGGTGGCACCACATGGTTACGATGTGTTTTGTATCACAATAGATATCTTGCTTGCCTTATATTTCTACTTCAAATTGAAACCGGTAAATTAACCATAGACCTTATAGTGGAAAGACATTTCTACAGGCGCCAGTCTTCGCGTAGCTACGTTTAGAAATTATCGGTAACTTGTTGTAGTTAACACTAAAACAGGTATGCTGAAGGTAGCTTTTGTTGTTCCTCCCCATGTTGAGTTATTGGATCTTGCCGGCCCGGCCCAGGTTTTTACGGAGGCCAAATCCTATGGACTCGATGCAGCGATTGAATTTTATAGTTATCATGATAAAAATATTTCTACATCGGGCGTTGGTTTTGGCGAGATTAAAAATTACAAAGAGGCTAATTTAAATACTGGTGACTTTGTATTTATACCCGGTACAGATCATGATTATTTGCAAAGCACACAGTTTGGTTTGGAAAGAGATTTCTTTAAGTGGATAGCTGAATGTGCAGATAAAAAAGTAAACACTTGCTCGATATGCACAGGTGCCTTCTTTTTAGGCGAAGCCGGACTGCTTGATGACAGGGAGTGTACTACGCACTGGAGACGAACAGACGAACTGAAAACTCGTTTTCCTAAAGCAAAAGTGCTGGCTGATATTCTTTATGTAAAGAGTGAAAATATTTACACCAGCGCAGGTATTAGCGCAGGCATTGATCTCGCACTCTCGATTTTAGAAACCCTGAAAGGTCCTCATTTCGTTCATAAAGTAGCCAGGGGGCTTGTGGTATACCACAGACGAGATCCATCTCATTCACAAAAAAGCATTTACCTGGATTTCAGAAACCACATTAACCCCAAAATACACGAAGTGCAGGATTACCTCATCAATAATCTGGAGAAGGAAAATTCTATTGAGACCTTGTCGGAAATGGTGGCCATGAGCCCAAGAAATCTGAGTCGTGTTTTTAAAGATTCAACGGGGCTGACCATTGTTGAATATCTTACTCAGCTTCGCAGGGAGACGGCAAAAACATTACTTAACAATCCTGATTACACTATGGATTATATTGCATCACAATGTGGCTTTAAAACGGCAAGACAGCTTCAGAGAATTTTGAAGTAGTCAATAGTACTAACCTAACGGCAACACCCATTGTCAGGCCCCGCCTTCGTTACGCTACAGACGGATAGGCGCGCAACCCTGCCTGTATTTCATTTTGGCTGACAAGCCTCCATCCCGATAGCTATCGGGACCAAAGCCAGCCAAAGAGTGCCGCTGCCTCCCGATGCTGTGATCGGGACAGGCCAGCTTGGGGTGAAAGAGAAAAATTGATTGCTGAAAATCCCGCACTAGAAAAACTTTCTATTAATATTAGGTTGGGTCCTGAGCCAAAGCCCGTCCGACTGGCGTCAGCCGGGCGGGCTAATTAACATTGCGCCTGAGCATTAAATAACTTTGTTGTAATATGAAAACCATACCCATTCGATCCATCCGGCCAAAAGATCAAAGACCTGATGTGTTTGAGGGTTTTAAAATACGAAGTATCAACGAGTTACTTGGTGGAACAGATATGAACCAGGATTTGCACCGGCATGACTTCTATTTCATGCTGATCATAACAAAAGGTACAGGCTCTCATGCAATTGATTTTATTGACTATCCGGTAACCAATAACTCAATCTATATCATGCGCCCAGGGCAAGTGCATAAACTCCGGTTAAAAGCCGGCAGCGAAGGCTACTTGCTTGAATTCAATAAAGAATTTCAATTTTCGGCCAACTGCAATGCGTTGTTACGTAAAGCGGCTAACCGTAACTTTTGCAAAGTTGGCAATGCGGGCATGCAAACGTTGTGCACCCCATTGCAGTCCATGCTGGATGAATACCAATTGAAAAAGGAAGGTTTTGAAACGGTGATGAAAGCGAACCTGGAAATTTTTCTGATCCAGTTTCTCCGGTACCGTCAGCATTTTGAACCTGCATCTGCGAAAGCGAATACGTACCAACAGGAAAAATTGCAGGAGTTGATGGACCTGCTCGAGGCCAACATACATACCACCAGGCAGGTAGCTGCCTATGCCGATAAGATGCACCTCTCCCCCTTTCAACTCAATTCCATCACCAAAAGTCTGCTGGGTAAAACCGTAGCCGAACTAATCGATGATCAGATTATGCTTGAAGCCAAACGATACCTGTTGGCTACCACCAATCAGGTGAACCAAATTGCTTTTGAATTGGGCTATGAAGATGTTTCGTATTTCATTCGCTTCTTTAAGAAACGCACGGGTGCGACTCCCGAGGCATTCCGCAAGAACTTACATTAAGTACCATTCGATTTCATATTTGTCCTATCAGGCCGGGGGCTCCATCCCCTACTTTTGTTGTTAGTAAAACAAAAAACATAAGCAACACATGAAGACGAAAATGAAATTAGTAGCCTCGCTTAAAATATGGGCTGTGATCTATCCTTCCATTACACTTTTCCTTGCACTTTTCGGAGAAGATTTGTCGGTACTCCCCCTATATCAGCGCACCTTTCTGTTAACTATTACGTTGGTACCGTGGATTGTATTTGTGGGTGTTCCCTTTGTGGATGCCATCCTTAGAAGGTTCTCATCAGAAACAATCCGCAAATAAGGATTATCAGACGTTGTATATTGATAGGCCGAAAAATAATCCTTTAGCAATGCAGTGTACTGGCGGACTTTGCGATTCCATTTATTAATGTTGATGCAAGTAATAAAATGAAAGAAACATTTGATGTAATAGTAGTTGGGGGCAGTTACGCGGGTTTGTCAGCAGCAATGGCCCTTGGACGTGCCTTACAAAAAGTATTGATCATTGATGGAGGCATGCCTGCTAATCGTTTTACACCTTACTCCCACAACTTCATTACGCATGATGGGCGACCACCAGTTGAAATTGCTTCATTGGCCAGAAAGCAGGTTGCTGAATATGTTACGGTAAAGCGCATGGAAGGATTGTTGGCCCAGGTAGAGAAAGAGAAGCATGAATTTGTTGTACAGCTTGATTCACGTCAAACCTACTACACTAAAAAAATGATCTTTGCTACGGGCATTATCGATCAGTTGCCAGACATTCCAGGGCTTATGGATTGCTGGGGTAAGTCGGTACTGCATTGTCCGTATTGTCATGGTTACGAAGTGCGCGATGAAACTACCGGTATTTTAGGTAATGGCGATTACGGTTTTGAATTTTCAGGGCTTATTTCAAATTGGACGCGCCAACTTACATTGTTTACCAATGGCCAGTCAACCTTATCACCGGGGCAAGCCGCAAAGATTAGGCACCGCCAAATACCTATTGTTGAAAAAGCCATAGCGCAACTTGATCACCACAATGGTTCACTTCAACGGATTATTTTCAAAGACGGTACGGCTACTTTTATAAAGGCATTATATGTTCGTCCTTCATTTGTACAGCAGTGTTCCATACCTGAAGTTTTGGGATGTGAATTGACCGAGGATGGATACATCAAGGTTGATAATTCTCAAAGAACAACTGTTCATGGGGTTTACGCCTGTGGCGACAATACCACGCGCATACGCACAGTGGCCAATGCCGTAGCCATGGGAACCACGGCCGGGATGATGGTGAACAAAGAACTTGTCATGGAAGAGTTTGAACAGGCATAAACGATCATAATAAAAATCTTAAAAACTCAAACATATGAAAGCAGTTGTTTATGAAAAGTATGGGGCACCTGATGTGCTCGAATTAAAAGATATTAGTAAACCTATACCGAAAGAAAATGAAGTATTAATAAAAGTACATGCCACCACCGTAACAGCGGGTGACTGGCGTTTGCGAAAGGCGGATCCATTTCTGGCAAGATTATTTAATGGATTATTCAAACCTAAGAGAGTAAAAGTATTGGGATTTGAACTGGCCGGAGTAATCGAAGAAGTCGGAAGTAAGGTTCAGTTGTTCAAACCGGGGGATGCTGTTTTCGCATCTTGTGGACTTAGGTTCGGTGGCTATGCGGAATATGCTTGTCTTCCGGTAAATGAATTGATCGCCATCAAACCTTCCAACATGTCGTTTGAAGAAGCCGCCACTGTGCCGATTGGCGGACTTACTGCATTGCGATTTTTACGACAAAGCAAAATTAAGGAAGGTGACAAGGTGTTGATTTATGGCGCTTCAGGTAGCGTGGGCACATTTGCTGTTCAGATTGCAAAGGCGTATGGTGCAGAGGTTACTGCGGTGTGCAGCACGGCAAACATCCAACTGGTTTCACAACTTGGAGCACACCACGTAATTGATTACACCAAGACGGACTTCCTGAAAACCGAAAAGAAGTTCGATATTATTTTTGATGCAGTTGGAAAAACATCTAAATCTGAATGCAAGACTTTGCTAGCATCAGGTGGTAGGTATGTTACTGTTATGGGCTCACCGAAATCAAGGCCTAATGACTTGACAACCTTAAAGGATTTGATTGAAGCCGGAGAACTGACTACGGTAATTGACAGAAGATATACACTTGAACAAATCAGGGAAGCACATACTTATGTGGAATCTTTTCGTAAGAAGGGAAATGTCGTAGTTAACATCATAAACATCTTTTAGGATTCAACCTACTTAACATGAAATACGCTGTCCTTTTTGTCTTTTTGTTATTTGGTTTTGGTGCAAAGGCCCAAACACAGATGGGCTTTCACCTTGGTTTTGCAGATAGCATTAAGTCTGTGGTTT
>JALOMI010000219.1 GCA_025455465.1 Cyclobacteriaceae bacterium
ACCAAACCTCCGCGTCAATCAGGAGAAGAAGTGCTGGAAAAATACAGGCAGCAAACTTCTGTTACTGTGCTTCAGGCAACGGATACCGTTGTTAATTCCCTGCCCGGTTACCTGTTGCGCATACGAAGTAACGGTTCAAAGGAAACACTGATGATGGAAATCATTTGGTTGACTCACCAGAATAATGTTTATCAATTAACCGGGCTTTCAAAGACAAACTATTTCAGCATTGTTCATCAGTCACTGACCAGTTTTCGTCAGGTCCACAGTAATGAACTTGACCGCGTTACTATTTACCTGCTGCGTGTTGTTCCTGCCGTCACCAATGAAACATTACTTGCAGCAGCGCAGCGAAATAACAACCGGCTCAGCAAGCAATTCATCACGTTATTTAATAACACATCTGTTGATCAATCCCTGCCGGAAGGTGCGTTAGTTCGAATTGTTACTGAGCAGCAGTATCGGCCCAGGTAGCTATTTGCATTTGGTTGATTGCCCCACGAAGTACCGTTCTCCGTTAGCGAATACCTGATCGTCTTTTATCGTCAACGTCATTTCAACGGGCGGGAGTTTGCTTTTACCGCTGAAGGTAAAGGTTATGTTGGTTGATTCTCCGATGCCTTTAGTTACCCAGGTGCCTTGTAATCTGCCATTGTATTGCGGATTCATATTCTTCATAAAGCCCGTTTTTTTAATGTTACCGGTAAATGTTCCATCTCCGCACAAATGAATTTCGGTGTCTTTCGAACCGCCTTGTGCATACGCATACGTCACCAGTAATTTGCCGGCCAGAAATTCATTCCAGTTCAGGTTGGCATAGGGTGATGCGTTGTTGGGTGGCTCAAAATAGGCTTCTTTCATAAATCCCTCGAGGGCGTTTTTAATGGGTTCATAAAATTGTTTAGGCATAACACTAAGTGCTATGACACAGGGGCCATCCGGATTGCACCGGGCTGCTACATGAGCGCGGTTGCCTTTGTTGATGGATTGTCCTTCGCCAATAACTTCGCTAACCAGCATGTCACCCTTCATTACCGGATCTGTAGCTTTAATGCGGATGGTCTCACTGAGATCGACTCCTTGCAGCCACTGTTGCTTCAGCGTTTGAAGGTCACCTTGCGCCCGGCCAAAAACGTAGATTTCTCCAAAGACATCGGGCGTTACGGTTTGCAACAGGAAGACTTCGCTTTCACGCGGGAGGGAACCTTGCCATCCTTGCGGGATTTTTGCCGTGAAACCGAATCTCGGTGCATAAATGGTTTCCCCGGCTTCATAGAATTTTCCCGGCTGAAGCCGGCTTTTTTTACCCTGGGCCATTGATAGCTGTAGTACAGAAAATATCAACAGGCATGACAGTGTTAATTTTAAGCTTAGTTTCATAGTTGTAAAGATAGCCGGATTCACTGATTGATGTTCAGGATTGTTGGAGGACGGACAAACGATGAGGTTTTTTTGATGCGCAAATTCTGACTAAAACGGAAAACAAATTCAGTATCTCCTTCTGCATTTCGCGGAATAACGGACAGCTTCATTTCAATAGTTCCGAAAATCAGGTTTTCGTTTCGAATACGCATGCCACCGGTAAATCCAAAGAAAGTTTGTTTGTTAGTATTGCAGTTAAGGCATTCTGCGTTGACGACATCCATTGTTACTATCGGAGCTATTCGAAATCCGATCAGTGACCAGGGTGTAAACAAAGACCCACCCACATTGATCATTGTTCTTTGTGTGAAGAAATCTTCGGGTGTGAACCCCGGAATAATTCTTGGGTTGATGGTAATCCATTCTAAAGTCTGCTGACGTTTAATTGTTGCAAACTGGGCTGATAAAAATCCCCGGATTTTATATCGGTTTAAATTCAGCACCTGGGAAAAGTAGTTCAGGTGTGCTAGCAATGTGATGTCTTCAAAAGAGGAAGTTTTATCATTGAAATAGGAACCGATCTGCAGGGTTACATCATAGAAATTTGTTTTTTGGCTGGCAAAAGAATAGCTGTACCTGATGCCGGCATAGGGGCGGTTGAAATCATTTAACTCCTGTACATAACCAACGGTAAAGCCCAATGAGTATCCATAGGGAACATCTTCCGTACGGCCAAAGCCATAGACAAAACGGGTTTTGAAATAATCCTGCCGGTAGAAAGTTAACTCGGAGAGTGCTCCGGTCATGTTGTTGTATTTTCGCTCTGCCAGGAATTCAGGCTGTTCCGGCTGATCCTGGTAATTGCCGTCAAAGAATCGGTAAGCAAGGAAGGTGCGGTTTCGATTCGTGATGGCCCGATGGATACCAATATTGATACCAAGCCAGAAATCGTAAATACTGTATTCATATTTTAGAAATTCACTGTCAGGTCTTCCGTAGACATTTTCAGACCAGTTCCGGCTGATTTCAAATCCGCCAGCCAGCCGAGTATAGGGCGACACCAATGGTCTGAAGTAACGGGTATACACGGCATATTCATTTTCATCACCAAAGCTGCGGCCGGTGTTGATTTGTGTATATCCAAATTCGAGATTTCCCTTCGTGGCCAGGAAACTGCTTTTGCGATAACGGAGGGCATGTCCAATGTTTGGTGAACGGTCCGGGTTGATCATGGCCGTATATTCAATGAGCTGGCCACGGCCGTTAACGTTGGCATCGAAAATTGAAAGTTTGGGTCCGGATGCACTGCCTGCCCCAAAGGGATTAAGATCAGATGCACCACCGGAATTGAATCCCAGGCTGAATATATCGCGGGTTACTACAATCAGGTCAACTGAATCCGTGCATTCTACCGGTAACGGTATGATGCGGCTGTCGAGGATAAAATTCAAATCGCGCAGAAAGCGTTCATTGTCGCTGACCTTTCCGGGGATCAGCGGTTCATTGGCTTTGATAAACAGGTGGTTGTAAATGATCTTTTCTTTGGTGTTACCATGCAGGGCATTGGCAACGGTGAGCAGCGTCTTATTGATTTTTTTAGCGGAGTCATAGATGGAATATTCAAAATTGATACGCTGGCTGTAAATATTCCGGATGATGTATCCGGAATAGGGTTCGAATCGTTCTGTGCTTTCTTCACTCTGAATGGTGTCACCGGGGTTGGTGGTAATCAGTCGCAGGCCTTCCCGGTAGGCGTTTTGCACAACTGATTTTTTCTCTTCGCCTGACTTTTTTTTCTGGGCGAATGTACTAACTGCGGTTATCCCTGTAAGAATTACCAAAGTAAAAATCACTCGCATGAACATGCGCAACATTGTAGAAAGTTACACAGATTCAATGGCCTGCCGGAAAAGCATCATAAAAAAAACTTCATGGAGAGGGATGACATTTCTCAGTCGATTTTACCGGTCTCCGAAAGCCATACCGCGATAAACCGGGTGCTTTCAAAACGGGCACAGGTAATGACCATGACGGATGTTATCGGTACAGAAAGAAACATGCCCAGCACGCCCCAGATCACACCCCAGAACGTTAAGGCCAGCAACACCCCGAGCGGGCTGAGGTTCAATGAACGCCCCATCACTTTTGGTTCGAGAACATTACCTACGAGCAACTGCACCGCTTGGATGGCCAGGAATACCCATAGTAACATGAAGAAGGACTGGAACTGGAACAACGCAAACACAGCCGGTAACAGCGTAGCAAAGAAGGAACCTATGTAGGGAATATAATTCAGCAGGAAAATGAGAAAGGCCCACAGTACCGGGAAATCCACATCGAAGAGCAAAAGTATGATGTAACTGAGCACTCCGGTCAGTACACTCATCTGGGTTTTTACGGTGATGTATTTGCGGATGGAACTGGAAATCTGGTTAATCATGCCATAAACATTAACTTGTTTACGTTCATCATTCAGCAGCACCTGTAATTTACTGTTGAAGTATTTTTCTTCTACTAACATAAAGGCAACATAGATGATGATGATTAAGAGGTTGCCGGCCAGATTGGTGAGGCTGTTGAGAAAACCGGTCAGCACCGGTTTAGGATCGAACTCGCCAATCCATTTCATGAAACGATCCTGAACATCATGAAATCCATCCAGGGTATTCAGGTTCGCCATCATGGATTTAAAGTTTTCCACATAAATGGGTAAGCGCCTGATGATCAGTTCCAGGTTATGGGTAATAATCTCATAAATACCCATGCTGATCAGCAGGATGATGACGAACGCAAGCGTTGTGAGCAGCCAGTTTGGAGGGGAGTTCCCTTTGATTCTGATTTTACCAAGGATACGCTTGAGTTCATATACTCCGTACCAGATCATGACGGCAATAACGATCGGTTGGAGAAAATTGCTGAAGTAGTTGAGGCAAAAGATAACGATGGCCAGGATGACAAACCAGGCGGCCACCTTTTCCACCCGCAATCCGGCCGTGGTTTTTTCTTCTGCCATAAATGCTATTTACCGGTAAAGTTTGGCGCGCGTTTTTCCACAAAGGCCTGCATGCCTTCTTTCTGATCAGCGGAAGCAAACGTGAGATAAAAGTTTTTGCGTTCGAAGGCCAGACCTTCATCCAGGTGGGTTTCGAAAGAGCGGTTAACAGCTTCTTTGGCCAATTGAACGGCAACCGGTGACATGGCCGCAATTTCTTTTGCCAGCGAAACAGTTTCCTGCAAATACATTTCTACCGGCACAACTTTGTTGACCAATCCGCGGGCGTGCGCCTCTTCGGCTGAGAGAAAACGGCCGGTGAGAATGAGTTCCATGGCTTTTGCTTTGCCCAGGGCTTTGGTCAGGCGCTGCGTGCCGCCCGCACCAGGTATGGTGCCGATCTTGATTTCCGGCTGACCAAACCGTGCGGATTCTGATGCTATGATCATATCGCACATCATAGCGAACTCGCAGCCACCGCCAAGGGCAAAACCGGAAACAGCCGCGATGATGGGTTTCTTCGTTTTGCGGATCATATCCCAGGTGCTGAACTGGTCAATCATCAGCATATCAATAGCTGATTTGTCGGCCATCTGTTTAATGTCTGCTCCGGCTGCGAATGCTTTTTCGTTGCCGGTGATAATAATGACGCGCACCGATTCATTCTTATCAAGTTGCTGAAGGGAGTCGCGTACCTCTTCCATCAGTTTTTTATTCAGGGCGTTCAGCTCCTTGGGGCGGTTGAGTTGAATCAGGGCAATGCCGGGTTCGTAATTTTCAGTGACGATAATAAATTCCATATCTGATGTTTTTTGTAAAACTAAACAATTAACGATTTTCAACGAGGCTTAATTTGAAGCAAGTCTCATTACTTCAGCGCCTGTATGAGTTGCTGACGGCTCAGTTCGATGCTTAAATAAATGGTCAGGTAAATATTGGTGATATCCTTTTTCAACAGGGCCAGGTCAGTAGTACCATATTTGTCATATTTCGACATGCCGATGATATCCGGTTGTTTATAATACGGGGATACTTCGCGGTAGACCGATTCAAGAATCTGTTTTAAATCTGCACCTGTGAATGCGGATAAAAATTTAAGGTAGGTTTCGAGATATTTACGATACAGGTACGGGTCTTTTGCAATAGCAGCATCCAGTTTGTCTTCCGTGGAAAATATGAATGGCTTACCGGCTGCTAATCCGGAT
>JALOMI010000220.1 GCA_025455465.1 Cyclobacteriaceae bacterium
AATGATTCCGGTGATGTATTTATACAACTCCTCCCGCCAGTCTTTCGCGATAAGTCCATCCCTGAATTGTACAGCAAAAACTGCATGGATATGAATTTGTGTATAGGTATTTGGCATTCGTGATTTTGGTATTGAGTTATGCAATTAATCCCTCCACCACTTTTCCCGCTACATCCGTAAGCCGGTAGCGTCTGCCGAGATGCTTGAAGGTTAGTTGTTCATGATTAAGCCCCATGAGGTGAAGGACGGTTGCATGAAAATCATTGACATGCACCGGGTCGCGTACAATATTATAACCGAACTCATCAGTCTCCCCGTAGCTGATGCCCGGCTTCACACCACCTCCTGCCATCCAGATGGTATAACACCGCGGGTGATGATCACGACCGTAGTTTTCTTTGGAGAGGTTGCCCTGGCAATAATTTGTTCTTCCGAACTCACCGCCCCAAATCACGAGTGTCTCATCCAACAGGCCACGTTGCTTAAGATCAAGAATCATCCCGGCCGTGGCGCGGTCAACATCCTGTGCCTGCAAGGGCATTTCACCAACCATATTTCCGTGCTGATCCCATCCCTGGTGGTAAAGTTGTACAAACCGAACACCGGCTTCCGAAAGTTTTCGCGCCAGCAAACAGTTGGCAGCATACGTGCCCGGCACAAGACAGTCGGCTCCGTACATTTTGATGATGTCATCCGGTTCCCTGGAAAGATCCGTCAGTTCAGGTACTGCAGTCTGCATGCGGTAGGCCATTTCATACTGCTGAATCCTTGCCTGTATTTCCGGATCACCAAACTCCTGGTAGTTCAGGTCGTTGAGTTTTGCCAGTTGGTCGAGCATGTTTCTCCGGTCATTGCGGTCACGTCCTTCCGGATCTTTCAAATACAGCACGCGTTCTTCACTGGCACTGAACTGCACCCCCTGGTGAACGCTGTCGAGAAATCCGTTGGTCCACAGCTTTGAATACACACCTTGCCCGTTGCCGCGTCCTCGCGACAATAACACGCTGAAGGCCGGAAGATTTTTGTTTTCACTTCCCAGGCCGTAACTCAGCCATGCGCCCATACTCGGGCGATTGCCGGTTTGCGCTCCGGTTTGCATAAACGTTAACGCGGGGTCGTGATTAATCGCTTCGGTATGCATCGTTTTTATGATGCAAAGCTCATCGACAATTCTGGCGATGTTGGGAAACAACTCACTCACCCATGCACCGGATTGGCCGTGTCGGGCAAACTTAAAGTGTGAACCAACGAGTGGAAACTTCGATTGCCCCGATGTCATGCCGGTGAGCCGCTGCCCCATGCGAACCGATTCCGGCAATTCTTCACCCGTCATTTTGTTCAGCATCGGTTTGTAATCAAAACTCTCCAGCTGCGATGGCGCTCCGTTTTGAAAGAGATAAATAATACGCTTCGCCCTGGGCGCAAAATGAGGCAAGCCAGTCAGGTGGCTGATGCTTTCCTTTCCGGAAAACAAATCGGGAACAAGCAACGAACCCAATGCAGCCGAGCCGATGCCCAGGCTCAGCTTGCCCAGAAAGTGCCTGCGGGTAATATGAAACCGGTGATCGGTGAATTCCTTGCTCATGATCAGGTGCGGACTATTGTTTCATCCATGGTATAGATCGTATGGATCACCTGCATCAATGCGGCAAGTGAAATGATATCGCTTACTTTTTCATGCGGATATTCCCCGGCCTGAATAAACTGCCGGGCTTTTTTGGAGTCTTTGCTGAACACTCCCTTCTCATCTTCATAATGCGCCAGCAAGACATTCAATTCATCCTTCTTCGGTGACCGGCACACAATCGACCGAAACGCTTTTTCGATCTTTTCATTGACCATACTTTGCTCCAGCATCAACCGTTCGGCAAAAACCCGGGATGCCTCCAGCACAGTCGGGTCATTGAGCAGCACCAGGGCCTGAAGCGGGGTGTTGGTCTGAAGACGGCTTACTTCACATTGGTCGCGGTTGCTGGCATCAAACACCAGCATAACCGGAGGCGGAACGGTTCTTTTGATAAACGAGTAAAGTCCTCTTCGGTACAGTTTATCGCCATGATCCTGTACGTACCGTGCCAGCACACCGCGGCCGGAGGTGGATAATTCCCAGATACCTTTCGGCTGATATACTTTCATGCTGGGGCCACCGATTTCTTTTACTAAGAGTCCGCTGCTGGACAGGGCCAGATCACGAACGCCTTCTGCTGTCAGTCGTAAGCGTGGTGCCCGCGACAGCAACACATTGTCCGGATCAACTTCCTGTTTCTTTTTGCTTACAACCGAGGATTGGCGGTAGGTGGAAGACATCACCAGTTGCTTGATCAGCCGCTTGATGTTCCATCCGTTTTCCTGAAAGTCGACTGCCAGCCAGTCGAGCAACTCCGGGTGCGATGGCATTTCACCCTGTAAACCAAAGTCCCCGCTGGTTTTTACTAAACCTCTTCCGAAAAATTCCTGCCACATGCGGTTTACAAACACCCTTGCCGTGAGCGGATTCCTTTCATCAAACAGCCACCTGGCTAATGCCAGCCGGTTGTTGCCATAACGGGTTGAATCAAAAGGCAGGATGGCTTGTGGCAGCCCGATCTGTACGCGCTCACCATGGGCATCATAATTGCCGCGCTCCAGGAGGTACGTGGGCCGCCTCCGGCTTGAGTCTTTCATCACCATCACTTCAACCGGTGCGGGGTCTTTCTTATTGATGAAGGTCAGTATCTCCTGAACCTCTTCTGCGGTGATTTTTATTTTGGGCGGATCCGCAAGCGATGCCAGGGAGATGTCGCCCACCAAACCTTTTTCAGGCACCTGGTTGAAGAAGGCAAAGGTGCGGTAATAGTCTTTCTGTGAGATGGGATCGTATTTATGGTCATGGCAATGGGCACACTCGAAGGTGAGCGCCAGAAATGCTTTGCCGAATGTGCGTGTTCGGTCGGCTACATATTCCACGCGATACTCTTCATCGATCACACCACCTTCCTGCGTAATTTTATGATTGCGATTGAAGCCCGTGGCCAGGATCTGTTCTTTGGTGGCATCCGGCAACTGATCACCCGCCAGTTGCCAGGTTACAAACCGGTCGTAGGGATAATTTTTATTGAAGGCATGGATCACCCAGTCGCGCCACGGCCACATGGTGCGCAGACCGTCATCCTGGTAGCCGTGTGAATCGGCATAGCGTGCCACATCCATCCAATGAATTGCCATCTTCTCCCCGTACTGCGGCTGGGCCAGCAATGCATCCACGATCTTCTCATAGGCATCATCCGATTTATCGGAAAGAAAACGGTTCTGCAGTTCCAGGGATGGCGGCAAGCCGGTGATATCCAGACTGACCCGCTTCAACAACCGTTCGCGGTCGGCTTGTTCATTAGGATGCAGGCCAGCTTGCTCTATTTTAGCGAGAATAAAGAAGTCGATTTCATTGGAACACCAAGCAGCACGCTTCACGTCAGGCAATATTGATTTTTCGGGCGGAATGAACGCCCAGTGCGGCTTGTAGTTCGCTCCTTGCTTGATCCATTTTTTGATCAAGGCAATCTCATCGTTCGTCAGCGACAGGTTCGAACCCGGTGGAGGCATCTGATAGGAAGTATCGGATGTTACCATACGCAGGTACACTTCTGACTGCTCGGGTTTGAAGGGAACAATTGCATGAGCCTCCGGATTGTCTTTCAATGCAGCCAGTGCCCCGTCCGGAGTGTCAAGCCGAAGGTTGGCTTTGCGCTGATTGGCATCCGGACCATGACATTTGAAACAACGATCGGATAAAATCGGACGGATGTGAAGGTTGTAGTCAACCTGGTCTACCTGATCGGCAATTCCCTCCTTCTTTCCGCAACTGCTGAGCGAAAAGAGAGCTAGAAATATCACCAAAAACAGAAGATGGCGCATGCGGTTGATCGTTTATAAAATTATAGCTTTTTCGTTATAAAAGGATTCGTTGATTTGATGAAAGGCCAGCCGTTTCTTTATCGATTTTGCCTATTTTTAAGAGTATGATCGAAGTCCGAGACCCGATAGCCCTTTACAACAAAACCCGGTTTACGGTTGAAGAATACCTGGAGTTTGAGAAAAGCAGTCCGGAGAAGCATGAATTTTTCCGGGGTGAAATTTTTCTGATGTCCGGTGCAGGACCAAGGCATAACGTCATTTTTTCTAATCTCTTTGGTGAATTAGCCCAACGTCTTAAAGGCAAACCCTGCAGGCCTTACGGAAGCGACCAGCGTATTTATGTTGAGCAAAACACGTTATTCACCTATCCAGATATTTCAATCATTTGTGGCGAAATAGTAGCGTCTGCACCGGATGAGGAAACAGCAGTTAATCCGGTTGTTCTGATCGAAATACTTTCACCTTCTACACGCAATTATGATAAGGGGGATAAGTTTAAATTATACCGAGGCATCCCAACACTGAAAGAATATATCCTGGTCGATTCCGAGGCAATCGCTGTTGAAATCTACCGGATCAATGAACGAAACCATTGGGAACTGGAAGAATGTACAGCCCTGGAAAACCAGCTGATGATTCCCTCACTCAGCATTTCCATTCCACTGGCCGATATCTACGAAGGCTCTAAGCTACCGAACACATAAAATCACGTTATTTTATCTCTGACTATGACTAAACCATCCAACCTCAGCCGAAGAAAATTCATTCAGGCCAGTGGTGTTTCAACCCTTGGCTTTTTTATCCTGCCCCGCCATGTGCTGGGCAAAGGTTTTATCGCACCCAGCGACACACTGTACATTGCCGGCATCGGTGTGGGCGGTAAAGGCACCAGCGACCTCACCGGCTTCGCAGAAAGTAAGAATGCAAAAATCATTGCGCTTGCTGATGTCGATGAAAACATGGCGAAAGACTCGCGGAAGAATTTCCCGAAAGCAAAGTTCTACTTCGACTACCGCGAGATGCTGGAGAAAGAAGGCAAGGGCATTGATGCCGTCAGCGTCTCCACACCTGATCATACCCATGCCGTGGCCACCATGGCCGCCATGCAACTGGGAAAACATGTGTATGTACAAAAACCGCTGACCTACAGCATCCATGAAGCGCGCATGCTCACCGAAGCCGCACGCAAATACAAAGTGGTCACCCAGATGGGCAACCAGCATGCATCGGATGAACCCGTGCGCATGATGCAGGAGTGGATTGAAGCCGACCTGATTGGTGAAGTAACACGGGTACAGGCATGGACCAACCGCCCGGTGTGGCCACAAGGCATACCGACACCTGCTGGTAAACATGACGTGCCTAAAAATCTGAACTGGGATCTGTGGCTTGGCCCGGCTCCTTACCGGGATTACAATCCGGCCTATCATCCGTTCAACTGGCGCGGCTGGTGGCCCTTCGGCACGGGTGCACTTGGTGACATGGCGTGCCACATTCTCGATCCCTTCTTCCGGATTTTACCGGTAGATTTTCCAACGGAAGTGGAGTGCAGCACCACCACGGTATGGAAGGGATTTTTTGAAGAAGCCGATTACCCGGACAGCTGTCCGGCCTCCTCCATCATCCATCTCAAGTTTCCGCGCAAGGATGGAAAGGGCCGCGT
>JALOMI010000221.1 GCA_025455465.1 Cyclobacteriaceae bacterium
ATTCTGCGCGCCTTTCCTTCGGTTATACCCCACTCTTCTTGAGGACCTCTTCTCGCTTCCATATCGGGCACAGTGATATCCTCCACAATGCACCAGAAGTCACCGGCATTTTCATGCATCATCTGTACTTCGATGGATTTCGGGAACATTTGGTATAACGCCCTTGGTGTGGACGCATGGACAAGCACACCACAATTGCCAGGTATGCCTGCAAAACGGTATTCCACTTCAAGACGGTAATTTTCATAAACAGTTTTGGTGATCAGGTGACCTCCCGGTGTTCCCAGGCTGACCAACATACTATCACGAACAATAAACGGACTAGTCACCGTATCATTATTATCCATGGCCGGTACATCCGCATACCAGCCGGTCAGATCCTTACCGTTGAATAGCGCGATGGTTTCTGTAGATTTTTCTTTATCACTGGAACAGGAGACAGCAATGAAAATTACTGCCAGGGAAACACGCGAAAATATACTTTTCATAAAACACTCCATCTTAATACTGCTTCAAGTTAACAGGAGACGTTTAGTTTATAGCGAGCTTAGACATATAAATCTGATGCCCGTAAACCTTGCTGTGAAGACCTTATTGTGATTATGTCTATTTGGAAGTAGCTGCTTACCGCAGTAATTTGGGCTTGGCGATGGAGTTCGCCATTAACCGCCTGAAGGCTGATGACTCCTGCTCAACGTATTGAACACTGATTTTTAAGTCATGCGACTACTGTTATTTATTGGTTTGGGCGGTTTTATCGGGACCATTTCCCGCTACCTGTTGCAACAAGTGATCAGCAAAATGCTGCCGGTAATTTTTCCTTTCGGTACACTGGCGGTAAATATTGCCGGTTGCCTGCTCATCGGTATACTCTATGCGTTTTCTGATCGCTGGAATGTACTCACTCCCGAATGGCGGCTCTTCCTGACCACCGGATTTTGCGGAGGGTTTACCACGTTTTCAACCTTTTCGTATGAGGCTTTTAACCTTATCCGTGAAGATCAGTATTTGTATTTTTCTCTTTACACGGGCATCAGCGTTGTTGCCTGTATTGGTGCAACCTTTCTTGGAATTTTCTTAATTCGTGCACTATGAAACTCGAACGCGACTCCAAACTCCTGCGTATTTTTATGGGTGAACTCGATAGGTACCGTGGTACACCATTATATGAAGCGCTCGTTCTCAGTGCCAAAAAAGAAGGTATTGCCGGTGCAACGGTTTTCCGTGGCATACTTTCCTACGGACCCAGCAGCCGTATTCATACTACAAAACTTCTGGACCTTTCCTCTGACCTGCCCATCATTGTTGAAATCGTAGACACACAAGAGAAAATTGATGCATTTCTTCCAATTGCCGATATGATGCTTACCGAGGCCGGTGGAGGAGCACTGATTACTATTGAAGCAGCGGAAGTAATCCGCTATCAGCCAAAAAAATCCTAATCACTTTTTGTACTGTTAACTATTGACTATTGGACAGCCAACTCACCTGCAGGTGGGATTGATGTTCACTGGCGATGATGTCTTTGTACAACTCCGGCCTTCTTGCCTGGCGGTACCGGTAACCTCCCGCTTTTGTCAAGTCTCCGGGTTCAAGAGTTGCCATGACCCAATCATCGCCCAGTTTACGGCATTCTGCCATGATACCGCCATACGGATCAAGGATCATGGAACAGCCGTTCTTCAGCTGATCCTCATCCATGCCAATCGGATTGGAAAATACGACATACACTCCGTTGTCATATGCCCGTGCCGGCAACCAGCGCATCAGCCACTCACGACCTTTCAGTCCATCGAATTCTGCACGCAAGGCTTCCGGATTCTGTTCGCGGTTAACCCACAGTTGCGGATCCACAAAACCTGCACCCGGCCGTGATGAGGGCGTGCACATGGTAACATGAGGCATGAAAATGATCTGCGCACCAAGCATGGCTGTGGCCCGCACGTTTTCAACAACATTATTATCGTAACAAATGAGGATGCCGCACTTCCATCCGTGCAAATCAAACACCGTATATGTATCACCGGCAGTCAAATACTTGCTGATGAATGTGTGGAGTTTGCGGTGCTTCGCGATCAGTCCGCTTTGATCAACACATACATAGGTATTGTATACCCTGTCCTGTTCATCCTTTTCAAACAAACCAGCGAGCACGGTTACCTGATGCATTGTTGCAATACCAATCAATTGCTTAACGCTATCCCCATCGGGAACGTACTCAGCCTCCGCCAGCAATTCTTCTCTGGTAAGATGACGGGCATAGGTGTACCCGCTGACAGAGCATTCATGAAACACGACCACCTGCGCACCTTGCTGTGCCGCTTCTTCCGAAATCCGATCGATGCGTTTAAGGTTATAGGATTTGTCACCGTTGTGATTTTCAAACTGTACCGTGGCTATTCGGATAGGTTGCATGGAGAACATCACTTAGATTGGATTATTCAGGACTTATTGTGTATAAAGACCGGTGCAGTTGCTGCAGTTTTTCCTCCGGCATCTTGATCACCTTGCGGTCATAGGTCATCAGTCCGTTTGTTTCTATTTCAACATCTGTAGTCTGTGTGTATACGGCAGCCGACATTCCAAGCCGGATCAAATTTTCAAACCGATTGATGAACGACTCATATTTATTCCACAACTCTTCCCTATTCGAAAAACTCTGATAACCCCAATTGTCTTTTCCCTGCCACGTGTGTCCTTCCAACGGCAAGCCTAATCCACCATATTCCCCCAATACGATAATCTGCTTCTTTCCGAACAGCTTAGGATCGGGTATGCCCGGATCGGGATAATTATGAAAATCCATGATGTGTCCAACATCATGAAAGTTCCCTCCGCTGGCACTATTCACCAAACGCGTTGGATCATACTGCATTGTCCAGTTTGTGATCTCCTCTGTCTTGAATTGCCCCCAGGCTTCGTTGAACGGGACCCACACTACTATGCTCGGGAAATTAAAGTTCGCATCCATGATGGCCTTCCACTCGGTTCTGAAAATCTGTTCCGACTCCGGTGTGCGCTCGCGTTCCGTGCCAATGCCGATAATGCCCGGGCGTGATTCCCACCGGTTGCCCATATCTCCGCTCGGCATATCCTGCCACACCAGCATACCCAGTTTATCGCAATGATAATACCAGCGTGCGGGTTCCACTTTCACATGCTTGCGGATCATGTTGAAGCCCATGTCCTTGGTTTTCGCTATGTCAAACTTCAGCGCTTCATCCGATGGTGCTGTATACAACCCATCGGGCCACCAGCCCTGATCAAGAGGACCGTATTGAAACAGAAACTGATTGTTCAGTAGCATGCGCTGCACACCATTTTTGTCGGGTGCCATGGAGATTTTGCGCATGGCGAAATAGCTTTTCGCATGGTCGATTACCTTTCCTTTGCGCACCACAGTAATCTGCAGATCATACAGGTGGGGATTATCGGGCGACCAGAACACCGGGTTGATGATGGACAGAACCGCTTGCTCAGTGGCCTGCACTTCCTGCTCGGCCAGTTTTCGTGAACCATCAAAGGCTGTTACGCGCACATGATCACCCGGTTGAAGATTTTGGATTGTGGTCTGAACTGTCAGTATACTTTTGTCGATATCCGGTGTTTGTCTCGTGTTGGCGATATAGGTCTTTGGTACTGCTTCCAGCCAGACAGTTTGCCAGATGCCGGTAACAGGTGTGTACCAGATGCTGCGCGGCCGGTTAACCTGCTTGCCCCGAGGCTGCGGTCCTTCATCCGAAGGGTCCCATACACGCACGATTACCTCTTGCGGCCCGGATGATTTGAGTACTCCTGAAATATCAAACGTGAAGGGATCATAACCACCTATATGTTCACCGGCTTTGGTCCCATTCACCCATACTTCAGCTAACCAGTCGACAGCGCCAAAGTGGAGCAATATCGTCTTGCCGCGGAAGGATGGAGGGAGTGTAAACGTTCGCTTATAAAACACGACATTATCGATGCCTACCGTCTTACCGACACCGGACAAGGCAGATTCCACAGCAAAGGGCACCAGAATTTGTCCGTCATACGAATCAGGTTTAGACGTGCTTGCAGACCGTATTGAATAATCCCACAATCCATTCAGGTTCATCCACGTATCCCGCACGAGGTGCGGACGCGGATATTCTGCATGGACTTGAGCAGGATTTACATTTTCTGCCCACGGTGTTGCAATGCGTCCTTCCACCATTTTCCAGGCAGAAGACTGAGCCAGGGTTGTAGTGCTAATGGCCAGGCAAAGCAACAAAACTGTATAGAATTTCATACGGATCGATTAAGAAAATCCAAGCTAATGGATTCTTCGATGCAGCGCTATTACTTTTCCTTCGGTGGCATCAGCCCATCCAGAATTCATCTGGCCAGGGCTCCCCTTCAAAAGGGCCATGATGATGCTTCTCACATTCGGCCAGTTGTTCGGGTGCAGCGATCTTTTGAATTTCATTGAACAAGACACGCTCTTCGAAACGGATGTGTGCATCAAGCGCCTCCTCGATCTGACTCAATGTAGCAGACACATCCTCCTGTTTTTCAAACAACTGCTGAAGTTGACGGTGTTCGGCCAACGCCTGCCCGACCAGCGGATGATCATTGCCCAGTATAGGAAACACGTGTTTTTCTTCCGTGATAAAATGCGGCACGAGATGATGCTGCCAGAACCAGTCGGCATAACGCTTGATGCGTTCCGGCTCCACTTTCCTTCGAAAGCCTTCGCGTATTTTAAAACACAACAACAACCCGAAGTGATGGTCGCGGCTCAGCGGCTGAAGATTGATGTGACGTTTAATGGGCTCCGGCATAGTATTCAATCAAGGATTCAAAATTACCTGCTTTCTGCCTGTCATACTGTTTTTGCCGGTGAAATAATCCGCTAATTATTTTTCCTAATTTGTTGCGATCATCGTCACCATGCCGATCAAACCTAAACTCAGCCGTTTCGACCTCACCATGATTGTGGTGAGCCTCGTCATCGGTATGGGTATCTTCCGCACCCCGGTGGAAGTTGCACAGAAGGCAGGCATTCCGGCCATCTTTTTTATGGCCTGGATACTTGGGGCTGTTATCAGTTTATTTGGTGCACTGACTTTTGCCGAGATCGGCTCGCGTTATCCGGTGGCTGGTGGGTATTATCGCATTTTCTCCCACTGTTACCATCCCGGTTTTGCCTTTATGGTAAACTGGATGACAGTGATCTCCAATGCGGCTTCGACAGCGAGTGTAGCCATCATCGGTGCAGAATACCTTCATCCCATACTGTTGCCGGAAACGGAACAGAGCACAGCCATCAAGATTATAACCTTATCCTCCATCGCCATACTTTACGCTATCAACCTGGCCGGTATCAAGATGAGTGCCCGCCTGCTCAATGTGCTGATGCTGATTAAGATCGCACTGATCGTTATGCTGATTATGGCTGTATTTTCGGTGCCTGCTCCTACCGCTGAC
>JALOMI010000222.1 GCA_025455465.1 Cyclobacteriaceae bacterium
CCTTAATCCCGGAAAGTTTCTTTCCACCGTTCAGATCGGTATTACGCTAATTGGAATATTAATGGGTATTTACAGCGGAGAAAAAATTGAAGATGACTTAATCATGTTCATTAATCAATTTGGCTGGCTTAGAGATTATAGTAAAACAATCGCTGTTTCGTTAATTGTCGTTACACTTACTTTCTTGTCGTTGGTATTAGGTGAACTTGTTCCTAAACGTATCGGACTGACAATGCCTGAGAAGATCTCAACGATTTTAGCTTTCCCAATGTACTGGATATCGGTTCTGACAGCTCCATTCATTTGGTTGCTCACGTTTACTTCGGATACAATCATTAAGGTATTAAAGATAAAACCATCCGGTGATAGTAGGATCACAGAGGAGGAAATTAAAGCGGTTGTTCAGGAAGGAACAGAAGGAGGGGCTATTCAGGAAATTGAGCAGGATATCGTTGAACGGGTTTTTACATTGGGCGACAGAAATGTGTCATCACTGATGACGCATCGGAATGAAATCATACAGCTTAAGACTGATTATGATTCTGAAGCAATTCGTGACCTTGTTAATAAGGAAATGCATTCCGTTTATCCTGTAGTTAACAATGAAATGGAGGTTGTTGGCATTGTGTTTCTGAAAGATCTTTTCAGGTATATACATGAACCGACTTTCAAGATCACCGATCATATCAGACAACCGCAATTTGTTTCTGAAAACTTATCTGCATACGAGACATTGAAGTTATTCAAAACCAGCAAATCGCATCAGGCGATAGTCATTGATGAGTACGCTCAAATGCAAGGTTTAATCACAATGAATGATTTATTGGAGGCATTGGTTGGAGATTTTTCTGAGTTTTATGAGAATGAGTTTATCTTCATTCAGCGCGAGGACGGAAGTTGGCTTGTTGATGGACAGTACCCATTAATTGAATTTTTAAGAAAATTTGAATTGGAGGATTTGACAAATGATTATCCGTATAATACGATCAGTGGTCTGATATTGCATCTGCTAAGGCGAATACCTGCTACCGGTGAAAAGCTTTATTGGCGGAATTTTAAAATTGAAATTATGGATATGGATGGGGCACGAATTGATAAAGTGCTGGTGACTGTCCTTGATGTATAATATTTAATGGGTATGAATTAAATTGTTCTGAACAGAAATATGTTTCAATGTTTTGGTGTGAAATCCCTGACCTGTGATAAATAACATGTTCGGCAACAAGCCTGTTCTGAGTTGGTTTTTTATCCTGCTTTTCCTGGCAGGCGCATGTGAACAAAAGCCAGCGGTTACCATACTGACGGGAAGATTGCCGGATTATAAAAATGAAAGAATCACCCTGATTCCCCTGAATGACTATTTCCCCGGCCTGGAACCTGTCAGCAAGGAACTTCTGTCAACACAGACGGACAGCGCAGGGAATTTCATCTTCCGTTCAGATAAAATCAATTCCGGTTTTTATCAGGTGACCCAGCGGAATTATCATCGGTTGAAGTATGATATTTACCTTGAAGCAGGTGACTCCCTCTTTATTGAACAGGAGTGGCAAAATCATTCCTTTGTGATCTCCGGTAAAGGTGCATTGAAGTTGCAGCATCTTGTGAACGACAATAAGCACCTTACAAAACAATATGATGACACCATCTCCGGGAAAGGTTTCGAAAATGCCCTGTTGTTCAAATCATTCATCGACAGTGCATTTGACTTGCGCATGGCAGCAATAACTGCTGATACATCCTTTCCTCAACCGTTGAAAAGGCATAGCTTAAATGGTCTCTATGCGGAAAAAGCCAAAGTATTACTGGATCATCTCGAACGAAGAAACTTTACGATGTCAGGCGAATTTACCTACCATTATCCCGATTCATCGTATTACTCCTTTTTGGCTGATGTTGCATTTGACGAAAACTTCAGTCAGCATTCCAGCGCGAAATCACTTGCTCAAAGTTATTTGACCAACCAGGCAAGGTATGCCCTCAAGAACTCGGATGAGGAAGCCTGGTGGAAGATGCATTTGGCCTGGCGGTTGAAGTATGTTGCGGCCCGGCCACCGTCTGCCTGGAATGATTTACTGCTGCTGAGTGTCATAAACGAATATTCATTCGGGATGCTGAATGAAGACTTCTTCGGGCAGATCACGTCATTTGATGAGAGAGCCGGTACCCTGTTCAGTCAACCCTCCAACCTGGCATTGTATCGCAGGAATGTGTTGAGTTACTTAAACCTGGCGCCCGGCAAGCCGGCCCCTGATTTCGCATTGCCTGATTCAAGCGGGAATCCGGTAAAACTGAGTGATTTCCGGGGCAAAATAGTCTATGTCGATGTCTGGGGTACCTGGTGCGGTCCCTGCCTTCAGCAAATTCCCGAAGCATTAAAACTGCAGGAATCCTATAAGGATAAACCGGTAGTGTTTTTGTATGTCGCGTTGGAATATGATGAAAAGGATATTACTCGGTGGCGTAAGTTTATCGCAGGTAAATACAAACGCTTCCTGGATAAGCCGTTTCCCGGTGTGCATGTCGTTGCCGAAAAGCAGTTTGGCAATGAGGCGATGAAGCCTTATAAGATAAACTTCGCGCCTACGCATATGCTGATAGATCAGAACGGAACTATGGTCAATCCGCGTGCCGCAGGTGCAAAGGATATAGCCAACGAAATCGATCAGTTGTTGGAAAATTTAACTCACTGAACCTGATTAATCGAATCGATAGAATTTCCTGACTGTATGAGCACGTTAAACAAAACACATTTACTGATTGCTATCTTTATTACACTTGAGGCCTGTGGTTTAAGGCAGCCGGAAGCATTCAAACCAACCCTTGTTTTTCAATCCGAGTCCTTAGTCATCACCCAGATCGCTGCCAACACCTTTATCCACACCACGTATTTGCAAACCAATGATTTTGGCAATGTGCCGTGTAATGGTATGCTGGTGCGAAGTAACCGGGAAGTTATTGTTTTCGACACTCCCACCAGTGATGCAGTTTCTGTTGCGTTAATTCAATGGATACAGGATAATCTTCAGTGTACCATCAGGGGAATACTGCCCACTCATTTTCATGATGATTGCCTGGGCGGGCTTCAGGCATTTCATGACCGCGGTATCCCTTCCTTTGCCAACTACAGAACGATTGCGCTGGCCACAGAACGTCAGTTCACGATACCCCAAAACAGCTTCAGGGATTCACTGACGCTCACGCTTGGGAAGGAAAAGGTAATAGTCCGTTTTTTCGGTGAAGGACATACAGTCGATAATGTTGTAGGGTATTTTCCGGCTGATCAGGTTCTCTTTGGTGGATGCTTGATCAAAGAACTGAACGCAAGCAAAGGGTATTTAGGTGATGCACGGGTGGACTCGTGGTCAGAAACTGTATCCAGAATTAAGCAGGCCTATCCGCAGGTTGGCTACGTTGTTCCCGGGCACGGAGCGCATGGTCAAAAGGAATTGCTGGATTATACCATGACATTATTCAAGAATCCGAACTGAATTCTTTTTTTATTGCATTCCAGCCATCAACATTCATGAAGCCAATCATCACCCAACGGAGGCATTATCTGACGCGGGTTCCGTTAGCCCTATTGGGTATTGTTACTGCAGGATTATCACCCGTCCTCATCGGCATAGCCGGAGCCTGGATCACGGAGCAGCAAACCGGTCAACCCTGCCATGAAGGGAATTGCGGCTGGATGGTTTTGCCCTGGCTGGGAATGCTGACACTGCCGCTGGCCGGAATGGCGTTGCTGCTGTTCGGTTTTATTGTGTTGCGCGATACGATAACCTTATTCAATGACAAATCGTTTGTCAATAAGGATTCATCGGCTGATTCACGCGAGGCTGACCATCGCTGATGAATTGTCAGGATCATCGAAAATAGTGTTTGGTTATCAGGTTCAATGAAGTGAAAGGAGGGTCATGGAAATTCGAAATTTTTCAGGGTTAATGCTGCAGACGATGAGCAGCGGTTGGATACGCCTTGGTGCATGCCTGATGGTAATCGTGCTGTATTCGGTTAACGCCTTTTCTCAGAACAGAATTTCGGGAAGGGTCATCCATGAAGCTAGCGGAGAACCTGTTCCCTACGCCAGTGTCTACTTTGCCAACACCACGTTCGGCAGCAGTACGGATAACAACGGTAATTTTCTGTTTACCAATTTTCCGCCCGGCAAATACGATTTGTCGGTAACCTTTGTCGGATATAAACCGCACCAGCAGGCGGTTGAATTTGGAACGGATCAATCCCTGCAGGTAGACATTGTTTTGTCTGAGTTGGTTACTGAACTGTACTCCGTCACCGTGAAGCCGGACACAACACACTGGCGAAGAAACTATGAGGAATTTACGTATCACTTCCTGGGGACGTCCCGCTATGCAGAAAATGCCATTATCCGCAATGCATCTGATATTCATTTATTCTATGATGCCGGCACGGCTACCCTGGTAGCCCACGCCCGAAACCCGATCATCATTGACAACACCCTGACCGGCTACCGCATTTATTACCACCTGCATCATTTTGAATATGTCGCCAGGGAGCGCATCTTAACCATCTTTGGAATACCGAGGTTTGAAAGGCTTCAACCTAAAAGTGCAGCAGAGCAAAAACGGTGGGAGCGAAACCGTAAAGCGGTATATGAGGGTTCCATGCTTCATTTTACCCGCGCCTGGCTCGCGCAGCAGTGGCAGGAGCAGGGCTTCCGGGTGGCGAGGTTGTATCGTATTCCTAACAAGGAACGACCTTCTGATGAGTTTCTTACTGCGAAGATCAATGCCTTGCGCAAGCAACTGACACGTGTCGAGCAAAACGGAATTCTACCGTTAAAAGGCAACAGTGTGCTGACCGACAGCTTAACGTATTACGCCAAACTTCGCGACCAGCCCAGGGAAATTGACAGTGTGGCCAATGAATCCTTATCCGGTGCGGAGTTTACCATGTCTGCCTCACCGGAGTTCAAAAACTTTCAGGGCATTCTTCAGGTGACGTACCGCAAGAATGAAGAGCTGCGGTATGCGGAATCACAAGGCCGGTCCGATACCATTCGAAAGCAACAATCCGTTGTTCATATCCTCCAGCCGCTTAAGCTCTATGGCAATGGATATTATGAAGATGTGAAGAGTATGTTTATAGAACAATACTGGTCATGGTCGGAAAAGATTTCAACCCTGTTACCCCTGGACTATGAACCACCTTTAGGACGTTAAGCAGGTTTTGAATTGATCAAGCAAACACGATGGCTCACGGTGATTGGAAAGCGATGATGGAAGGCGTTCAGCGCAATGATGTGGAGCTGGTTCGTTATTACATCCGGAGCGGGATTGATATTAATTTTCAGCATCCGGAATTCATGACGTCAGCGTTGATGGAAGCGATCCGGTGCGGGCACACGGAAATAGTAAGCCTGTTGCTGGAAAGCGGAGCC
>JALOMI010000039.1 GCA_025455465.1 Cyclobacteriaceae bacterium
GCCAGGTCAAGGTCGCCGGGGGCATCCTGTGCATAGATATTAATGCTCAGCCCGATTATTTCTATCCACTAGCCAGGAACTTTAACCGCAACATTCCTACTCCGGAAGAATTTCTAGGTTACCCGATCGGGGCGCATCATACACGGCACGATCGGGTGGTAGCTTATTTCCAATTGCTGGACCAGTTGTCGGACCGCGTCAAGCTGCTCGAGATCGGCAAGACCTATGAACATCGGTCGCAAATCACGGCCATTATCACCACACCGGAAAATCACACCAACCTGGAAGACATCCGACAAAAACATTTACAGCGAAATACGTCCAATCAATTTAATGACGTTCCGCTCATCATCCATCTTGGATTCAATGTACACGGCAATGAACCTTCGAGCACGGAAGCAGCATTGTTGACAGCCTATTACCTAACTGCCAGTGAAGATGACGAAACCAAAAACTGGCTGAAGAACATGGTGATCTTTGTTGACCCGGTTTACAATCCCGATGGTCGCGACCGGCATACGCATTGGGCTAACATGCATAAAGCGTCACCCCTGGTGGCTGATCCACTCGACCGTGAGCACAACGAAGTATGGCCGGGCGGAAGAACGAACCATTACTGGTTTGATCTTAACCGCGACTGGTTTTTAGGGGTTCATCCGGAGAGTCGAAACAGACTGAAACTGTTTCATCAGTGGCGCCCATATGTGATGACCGATCATCACGAGATGGGCACCAACTCCACGTTTTATTTTGATCCGGGAAAATACTCCAGCAACAACCCGGTGGTGCCGGCTTATCTCTACGATGTGATCTACCCCAAGTACGGAGAATATTTTGCCAAAGCCATGAACAGCATTGGCTCACAGTACTTCACCAAAGAAGCCTTCGATAAACTTTATCCCGGATACGGCTCCAGCTATGTGAACTTTTACGGAGGCGCAGGTTTTCTTTTCGAGCAGGCCAGCTCCCGCGGACATCTGCAGGAAACCAACACCATCCCGCTCACCTTTGCGTTCACTATCCGCAATCAGTTCACGGCATCATTGGCAACGGTGCGTGCTTCACTGGCCGAAAAAGAAAGCCTGATTAACCTTCGCCTGAGTTTCTTCCGCACGGCACAGAACCAGGCCAAAGCCAACCCGGTGAAAGGCTATGTCTTTGGTGATGGCAACGACTTAACCCGCACCTATGCGTTTGTGAACCTGCTGCGCATGCACGAAATCGAAGTCTATGATGTACCGAAAGACATGACCATGGGCGGAAAGAATTTTGAAAAAGGAAAAGCCTTCATCGTGCCTACCGAACAACTGAATTATATCATGGTGCGCTCGGTGTTTGAGAAAGACATTACCTATACCGACAGCATTTTCTACGATGCCTCTACCTGGTCGCTGGTGCATGCCTTTAATCTCCCCCATGCGGAAATTCGCGGAGCGGTAACACGGGGCAACAAAATCGAACAGGACCTGGTAAAGACAATTGCCCCGGTTACCAAAAGCAGCTATGCCTACCTGATCGACATCACCGATTACCACGTTCACCGGGCGCTTTATCAACTGCAGGAAGAAGGGGTTATTGTTAAGACTGCCTTCCGGTCGTTCAGCGCTTCTGTTAACGGTAAGGAGCGTGCCTTCCGGCACGGAACACTGATTATTCCGGTAGCTGATCAGAAGCTCAGTGCGGATGCTGTATTTGAGGCTGTTCAGAAAGCCAGCCGGCAATGTGCCGTTGATGTGGTTTCCGCAGAGACCGGTTATAGCCTGAAAGGCATCGATCTCGGTTCCAATTTCTCCGTGGCCGTGAAGAAGCCACGGGGCATTATGCTGATTGGTAATGGTGTATCGCAGTATGAGGCCGGTGAAACCTGGCACCTGCTTGATCAACGCATCAACATGCCCATCACGAAAGTGGATGTGGGCAACATCGGTCGCGTGAACTGGGACAAATACAATGTGCTGGTAATGGTAAGCGGCACCTATAATCTCGATAAGAACTCCACCGATAAAATCAAAGCCTGGATTCAGAACGGAGGTACACTGATCACCTTCAAGACGGCCAGTGAGTGGGCCATTAAACAAGGATTAACGAAGGAGAAACTGCTACCCGCTGATACTACGAAAAAAGGCAACCGGGTTAATTACGAAGACGCCTCTAATACCGAAGGCGCACGGCAAATCGGTGGCTCGATCTTTCAGGTGGATCTGGATATTACCAGTCCGGTAGGCTTTGGTTTCACCGACCGTAACGTATCGATCTACCGCAACGGGTTAACGCTGCTGCAGCCCAGTAAAAATCCGTACACCACCATAGCAAAGTATAAAGCCAATCCGCTCATCGGAGGTTATCTGCACAAGTCGGTTGCACCTAAGGTGGCCAACTCCGCTGCGATTTTGCTGAGTGGTGAGGGGCAGGGACGAATCATTATGTTTTCTGACAACCCTAACTTCCGCGGCATCTGGTACGGTACCAATAAGTTGTTTTTGAATGCGTTGTTCTTCGGACCGATTACCACTGTTCCTTCATCAGGTGCAGCGGAATAATTATAATTCCCTGGTCAGTGCAGACACCGACCAGGGAATTTCGTTTTTCAGATTACTTTCTTTCTCCACTTCCCGGAACGGATATAGAAGAACGCCATCCCGAACATCGAAACCCAGTACACCCACTCCGAGGCCCAACCCCACGTGATGGGCAGGTCGAGGTACTCGAGGGTGATGTACACATACACGCTGTAGATCACAATCGTAATAAGCTCAATAATAAGGTTGACCTGCGTGTTGCCAGTGCCGGTCACGGCATTGAGCCAGACTGTTCCGATCGACATCATGAGCAGGGCCAGGGACACAATGCGCACTACCGGCAAAGCAGCGGCAATGAATTCAGGGCCTTGTCCGTAAAAATTCAGAAACGATTCAGGCGTGACATTCAGCAGGATGAATAACATCATGGAAAAAGAAAAACTGATAGAAGCAATTCGCTTGATCAGCGGAATAACTTCATCGTGCCTTCCTTGTCCGATCACATTGCTCACCATGGCGTTGGTGGTGGAAGCAAACGCCCACGAGAAAATACCGAACAAGCCGAAGATGTTGCGCATGGTATTGGAAACGGCCAGTGCACGTTCGCCATGGTGTTCGATGAGGATGTAGAAATATTCCCAGCTGGCGATGCTTACGGCATACTGTACTACCAGCGGTGAAGAATACACCAGGATGAGTTTGAACTGCGCCCCATCCCAGCGGATCTCTTCAAAGAAGGAGAATTGCTTGTGAAATCCCTTCCAGTGAATGATCACATAGATGACCAGTAATCCGGTGGCTTCCGCGATGATCGAAGCATACGCAGCACCGTTGAATCCAATGGCCGGTAAGCCGAAGTGCCCGTAGATTAATCCATAATCAAGTACAATGTTTACGATGGCTTCCGACAACGTTCCCCACACCAAGAAGCGCGTTTGATTAATGCCTACGAGCAGGGCGTTACGCATCACATACAGGTACAGAAAGGGCAACCCCCAAATACGAATCCGGAGAAAGTCGATCACTTCGGTGGCGATCGCTTCACTGCTGAGGGTGGATTTCAGAATGGCCGGTGCCAGGCTGTAGGTGATCACTATTCCCAAAGCTGCATAGGCCAGCGCCACCCAAACACCGTGGTAAAATAACCTTCCGATTTCCTTCGGCAGGTTTTGTCCGGCCCTGCGTGCTATCAATGCCTGAAGACCATTATTGAGTCCGTTACCGATTACGGCAAAGATTAAATAATATACTCCGGTGATGCCGGCACTGGCCAGTTCGCGTTCGCCCAGGCCGGCAAGGAAGATATTATTTGTAATGAAGTTGATCTGCGGCACCAGCATGGCGAGGGAGATGGGCAGTGCCATGCCCAGAATCTGCTTATAGCCGGTTTGCAGCTTGAGTTCCATGATGAAAAGGGCACAAAGATAATCGTACCGCGCAATAGAACACCTACCCCTTCACCTGACGCATGAATTCAGGGATGGCACCAATTGAATTTCCTTCCTTTTTCAGCCATTGAATGAAGGCACTGCCTATAATAACACCGGCACTGTACTGGCATGCTGTGTTATACGATTCCTGATTAGAGATACCGAAACCGATCAGGAAAGGATTTTTCAGGTTTAATGATTTCAACCGTTCAAAGTACGCCAGCTGCTCCGGCTGAAATCCCGTTCTGGCTCCGGTGGTACTTGAAGATGACACCGCATAGATGAAACCATTCGAAAGGTTGTCGATCTGCCGGATGCGCTTTTCAACGGTAGTCGGTGAGATCAGGAAAATATTATGCAGCCCCGCGCTTTTCATCTTTTCCTGAAACGAATGCTTATATTCATCCATCGGCATGTCGGGTAAGATTAACCCATCCACACCGGCTGCAGCGGCATCCGTAAAAAAATGTTCCATGCCGTATTGCAACACCGGGTTAAGGTAGCCCATCAGGATAATCGGGATCGTTACCGTTTGCCTTGCCTCCTTCACTTGTTCGAGTAACAATTTCAACGTCATGCCATTGTCGATGGCCGTTTTGCTGCTGGCCTGGATGACGGGGCCATCGGCAATCGGATCGGAAAACGGAATACCGATTTCGATCATATCGACACCGGCTTGTTCAAGGGCCTGTGCAATGGGAACCGTATCGTTTAACGATGGATATCCGGCCGTAAAAAAAACAGACAGAATGTTTTCACGTTTCAATGAAAAGAGCTGATCAATGCGGTTCATGGTCTTAGTGGCTTCCATAGTTCTTTTCTCCGGCTCGCACGGGAAAGGGTAATACATTTTGTTTGGGTGGCAGCGGACAGGTGGCAAATTCGGTAAAGGCACAAGGCGGGTTGTAGGCCTTATTGAAATCAATGATCACCTCATCACCTTCTTTCGGATACTCCACATACATGTACCGGCCGGCACCGTAGGTTTCACCGGCATTGGTATCATCACCGAAGATCACAAAGAATTCTTTATCATCTCCTTCATCCAGTGCATCCAGTGAATATTCCTTTTCCTGATATGTGAATACCAATTTGCCCTGTGATCGCTGCGGACCGGTTTGTCCGAGTACATTGGTAATTTCAATGGTGTGGGATGAATCGGCCCATTCAATTCTTCCGGTCAATCGCCATTGCGGATCAACCGGATAATAGTCTATCGGATGAAAATCCTTCAGTGCCGGATGTTCATAATCGCGCAAGCGGATGCCGTATTTATCATCGCGTTTGATCACAAACCAGCGCAGCGGACCGTAGGCTACTTCGGTACGCGGAATGCTTTCACCGGCAATTACTTTCTTAGAAACGGGTTCGTTGTTGATGATAAACTCTACACCGGGCAATCCTTCGATGGCAACCTCTCCATTCTTCAACAAAAAATAACCGGCACGCTCCGGGATTTTTCCTTCCGGGAAAATGAAATCATTATCCTTTCCGCTGCCGAACGTGTTGATGCCTTCCTTCATCCAGAACAAACCGGCCAGGTTTACCCAGCCTTGTTCGCTCACCTGGTAGGCATTGCGTTTTTGTTGCCATTCTTGGATTTCTTTTTGATAGGCTTCAACATCAACTGCCTTATCCTTAACAGGGGACGAACAGGCCATCGATGCAAGGCATGCTGCGTATATCCATTTTTGAATCATATCACTATAGATTTCAGCTTTCAAGTTTCAAATTTCAAGTTTCAGATTTCAGATTTGAAATGACGAATTGCGAATGTGATTTTAACCATCACTATTATTCACTGCTTTCTGTTCATTGTTCGTTAATCCCGCCTTCTGCGTTAAATTCATACATCACATTCCAAACGCCTGCCTGTGGCGCGTTTAATACAATTTCTTTCTACCACGGGCTAAAGCCCGTTGTCAAAAAAACATCTCGCCCCTCCGGGGCTATTTTGTTCATTACTAATTGACTCATTAATATTTCCCCCATCGAATATACGTCTCCAGGTCCTTATCTCCCCTTCCGGAAAGATTGATTACCACCACATCATCCGTATCAAATTCCATCTTCTTCAGCACAGCCATGGCATGCGCAGTTTCGATGGCAGGAATGATGCCTTCGGTTCGGCTCAATTCAATACCGGCCTGCATGGCCTCATCATCCGTAGCGCTGATGAATTGCACGCGACCGGTTTCAAACAAATGCGCATGCATCGGTCCGATGCCGGGATAATCCAGTCCGGCTGATATGGAATAGGGCTCAACAACTTGTCCATCCCCGGTTTGCATCAGCAGCGTTTTACTTCCGTGCAGCACACCGGGTTTGCCCAAAGCTGTGGTAGCCGCAGACGCACCGGAATCGATGCCTTTGCCTGCTGCCTCCACGCCTATCAGATGAACATGTTCATGATCGAGGTAATGATAAAAGGCACCAGTTGCATTGCTGCCACCGCCAACACAAGCCAGTACATAATCAGGAAAAGGATTGCCTTCCTTTTCGGTGAGTTGTGCTTTTATCTCCTCACTGATCACCGACTGGAAGCGGGCCACCATATCCGGATAGGGATGCGGACCAACCACTGAACCGATTATATAATGCGTATCCGCGGGGTGATTGATCCAGTGACGCATGGCTTCGTTGGTAGCGTCTTTCAACGTCATGTTGCCGGATGTTGCGGGTACCACCTTCGTGCCCAGGATGCGCATGCGTTCTACATTCGGCCGCTGACGTTCCATGTCAAGCTGACCCATGTATACGATACACTCCATTCCCATCAGGGCACAGACTGTCGCTGTAGCCACTCCATGCTGGCCGGCACCGGTTTCAGCAATTATCTTTTGCTTGCCAAGACGTTTGGCCAGCAGGATTTGTCCGATGGTATTATTGATTTTATGCGCGCCTGTATGGCAGAGATCTTCCCGCTTCAGGTAGATGCGGGCGCTGTAACGTTCGGATAAACGTGGTGCGAAACAGAGTGGCGTTGGGCGCCCAACATAATCCCTGAGCAGTTGATGAAACTGTTCCTGAAATGAAGGTTCATGGATGATGTTCATGTAGCTCTCACGGAGCTCTTCAATATTGGGATAGAGCATTTCGGGGATGTAGGCTCCGCCAAAGTTGCCGTAATAGCCTTGTTCGTTAACGGTGTAGTCCATTGTTATTAAATCATTTTTGAACACCTAATTGATTACGAGTATACAGAATAAACTGTTCAACCTGCTGTACATCTTTCACGCCCGGTGCTGTTTCCACACCACTGTTGACATCCAGTGCCACCAGGTTCTTATAGGATAATTTTAAAACTTCCTGCATGTTTTGATTCGACAGGCCGCCACTGAGAAAAAACGGTACATTAAGATCGTAACGATTCAGTAACTCCCAGTTAAAAGGCATTCCGTTTCCACCGTAGTTTTTTCCGCGGGTATCAAACAGAAAATAATCGACTGACCCCTGATACGGCTTCAATGATGAAAAATCAAAATCGTTATCGACAGCAAAAGCTTTGATGACCTCCAATCCGGAGGATTTCAGCAGCAGGCATTGCTCAACTGATTCATTCCCGTGCAACTGAACGGCATGCAATGCATGAAGGGATGCGAGGCGTTGAATACTTTGTGCGGATTCATTGACAAACACGCCTACACTTTTCACGGTACTAGGCAGATCATCCGGAATGAAAAAGGACTTACCGACATACCGCGGAGAGCCTTCATAAAAAATGAAGCCCAGATAATCAGGCTCCAGCGCAGCCACACTCCGGATATTCTCTGCATCACGCAAACCGCAGACTTTTACTTTCAGGCTGCTCATGACTTCCACATCTTAAGCTGCTGAATAAACTGTTCACAGGCTTGTCCGGGTTGGTCATGCTTCATGAAATTTTGCCCCATTAAAAAGCCGTCATAACCCAGCGCGCGCAATTCGGCTGCTGTCTCCACCGCATCTATGCCACTCTCGGAGATTTTTAAAAACGAATCAGGAATCCGATCAATCATTCGCTTTGACGTTTCAACAGATACGACAAAGGTTTTCAGGTTGCGGTTGTTCACGCCAAGCAGATCTGCTCCGGACTCCAGGTTATCCGTTAATTCGTTTTCATTATGTACTTCCAGCAGAACCTCTAATCCAAGGGAATGCGCCAGTGCCGTAAATTGATTAATCTGATCAGGGGATAAACAGGCAGCTATCAGCAGAATGACATCTGCGCCCAGCGCTTTGGCTTCGATGATCTGGTATTCATCAACAATAAATTCTTTGCGCAGCAGTGGAACCTGCACGGTATTTCTTGCCGCGCGAAGATCATCATCTGTTCCTCCGAAAAATTTATGATCTGTCAGCACCGAAATACCGGAAACACCGGCCTGCTCATACCCGCTGGCTAAAGCTTCTACACTTACATTCGGGTGAATGATTCCCTGTGACGGTGATTTACGCTTAATCTCAGCAATAATGCCGGAGGCATTCGGTTGTTTCAGCGAAGCGGTGAGTGAATAACGCGTCCTGGCAAAGTTTGGTTGCTGCTCCAGGGATGCAACAGTCACCTGCGCTTTCCGTTCGGCAACTTCCATGAACTTATGAGCAATAATGGTATCAAGTATCGTCATGTTATCCGTTAATCAATTGCTTAAATACCTGAAAGGCCCTCCCCGACAAAATTGCCTCTTCCGCTTTCTTCATCGCAGATTCAAATCCGGATTGCTGATCGGCACAATACAAGGCCATACCGGCATTGGCAATCACTGCAGCCTGCTGAGCCGGTGTACCTTCACCCTGAATGATTTTCAAAAACAAGGCGGCCGATTCTTCAATGGAATCACCACCGGCAATATCCGTATACATGAGTCGCGGCAAACCCAGATCTTCCGGTGATGCCATTCGCTCCCCGGTGTTCGAATAAAACTTAAATGATCCGGTGAGTGATACTTCATCGTAACCATCCAGTGTATGGAGTATCACATACTCTTTACTGGTCTGCTGGTACAGATAACCGTACTGGCGCGCAAGTTCGAGGCTGAACACACCAACCAGCTGTCGTTTAGGAAAGGCCGGGTTCACCATCGGACCGAGCATATTGAAAAAGGTTTTTACCCCCAGCTCCCTGCGGATGGGGGCTACATTTTTCATGGCCGGATGAAACAACGGAGCGTGCATGAAGCAAATGTTGTTTCGGTCGAGGCTTCGCTTCAGCACATCGGTGTTGCTGGTGAACTGATAACCAAAGTACTCCAGCACATTGGACGAACCGCAGGGAGACGATACGCCATAGTTGCCGTGCTTGGCCACCGGCTGGCCGGCCGCAGCCACTACAAAGGAAGATAGTGTGGAAAGGTTAATGGTATTTTTTCCATCACCCCCCGTGCCGCATACATCCATCACAGGGGCATCTAACTGAACCGGTACACACAACTCCAGCATGGCATCGCGAAAGCCTTCCAGCTCATCAACGGTTATGGTGCGCATCATGTACACCGTCATGAACGATGACATCTGACTGGCATTATACTTTCCCGATGCCAGGTCCATCAGCACCTGCCGTGCAGTCTCCTTCGTGAGGGATTGATGCTCGATCAATTCATTCAAGATCGCCTTCATACCTTCAAAATTCTGTTCCTCATTATCACTATTTCATTACATAAACACCTGAACACCTATACACCTATACACCTAAACACATAAGCACCTAAACACATAAACACCTTAACACGTCCACACGTTAACACCTAAACACGTTACAACCTCAGCCAATTAGCCATCATCTTCGGCCCCTCAGGTGTCATGATCGATTCCGGATGGAACTGCAAGCCGCGCACATCATAACGCACGTGCCGTAATCCCATGATGATGCCTTCCTCGTTGACGGCCGTAACCTTCAAATCCGGTGTGATACTTTCCGCCTTCACGGCCCACGAGTGATAATGGCAGACCTGAAATTTTACCGGCAGACCGGCAAACAGTTTTTCATCGGGATCAGCAACCTGTGTCTGTGAAGTTACGCCATGCAAGACATTCGGAATGTTGTAGAGTTCCGCATCAAACACCTCGGCTATTCCCTGATGGCCGAGGCAAATACCGAGTAAACTTTTTACCGGAGCATATTCCCTAATCACCTGCTTCATGATGCCTGCTTCATCGGGTATACCAGGCCCCGGTGATAAGAGAATCTTATCGTATTGCTTCACTTCTTCCAGTGTGATTTTATCGTTACGAAAAACATCGTAGTTATAACCAAGCTCACGAATGATATGAACGAGGTTGTAGGTGAAGGAGTCGTAGTTATCGAGGATTAGGATCTTCATACATTAAATAGTTTCAGCCATCAGAATCGCCTTGCGCAAGGCCGCCAGCTTATTATTTACCTCATTCAATTCGCTCTCCGGGTTCGACTTGGAGACCACCCCGGCACCGGCCTGATAGGTAAGCTGATTGTCTTTACTCAGAAAAGTTCGGATCATGATTGCGTGATTAAAATCACCGTTGAAGCCCAGGTATCCGATAGCGCCACCGTAAAAGCTTCGGTTAACATTTTCATACTGTTCAATCAGCGTCAATGCCTTATGTTTAGGCGCTCCGGACAGCGTACCGGCCGGAAAGGTAGCAGCCGCCATTTTAAGGGAATCGTATTGGCTGCTGAGCTTGCCTGTTACTTTCGAAACGAGGTGAATAACATGCGAATAATATTGAATCTCTTTAAACACCTCCACTTCCACGTGGTCGGCATGCCGACTCATGTCATTGCGCGCCAGGTCAACCAGCATCACGTGTTCAGCATTTTCCTTTTCATCGGCCGCCAGTTGGCTGGCCAGCTCAGCATCACGCGCGTCATCACCTGTTCTGCGGAAGGTACCTGCTATCGGGTATATGCTGGCTTCATTCCGTCCAATCTGCAACTGCGCCTCCGGTGATGAACCAAACAGTTTAAAGTTTCCGTAATCAAAGTAGAAGAGGTAGGGTGACGGGTTGATCGATCGCAGGGCGCGGTATACATTAAATTCATCCCCCCTGAACATCGTTGTAAACCGCCTCGATAATACCAGCTGAAAAACATCGCCCCGGTTGCAATGACCAATGCCCTGCTTCACGGAGTTAACAAATTCATCATTTGTCAAGTTTGATGTTTCATCATTTACCCGATGGAAAGCATAGGTCGCCAGCCGGTTATTATAAATCAGCTTTTCCATCCGGTCGAGGGTTGATGCCTCCTCTTTACCTGCCCGCTGATGTTCAACCAACGTGAGTTCGTTGGTGAAATGATCCACCACAATAACATACCGGTAGAGCGAATAGACCATATCCGGAATCAACGGATTGCGTTGCCGGATATCCACCGTCTCAAAATAGCGCACGGCATCGTACGTCATGTAACCAAAGAGTCCGATACCCGGAACTTTCAACGGCTGGTCTGCTTCCGGTTCGAACTGCCGGCAGAATGATTCCAGTTTCAGCACTACTTCATCCCTGTTGTTAATTGCGTCCACATAGCGGGAGCCATCCGGATAATCCCTGTATATCTTTTCATTCTCCAGTCGAAATGTGGCCATCGGGTCGCAGCAGATCATCGAGAGGCTGTTTTCATGCCCGTGGTAATCGGAGCTTTCCAGCAGGATGCTGCCGGCAAAAACATCGCGCAGTTTCAGGTAGATGTTGACGGGTGTCAGTGTATCGGCCAGTAACTTTTTGGTTAGTATTTTCAGTTGGTAGTTCATTCCTGTTCATTCAATCCGGTAAAAACAAAAAGCCCGCTCCGTTGAATCGGGGCGGGCTTTCCGCAAACTTCGTTGTTTTACACTAACGCATAGCCATCCACCGATTCAAGCAGAACCTGTGCCACCACCATGCTATCGTGTTGTAGTTAATCATCGCTTATTCCGCTTTCTTACGGGAAGTCTTTTTAGGCTTGGCTGCCTTTTCTTCCGCTTTCGGAGCAGTTACTTTTTTGGAGGCTGCCCGTTTGATGCGGGTCTTGATAGAATTACGGTTTCGGGAGATGCCATAGCTGCCTCTCCACTGCTTACCCTTTTTCGATTTTTTATCACCTTTTCCCATGGAAATAAAAATTACCGGGCAAGTATAGTAAAGCGTTGTTGAATTACAAAATCCGGTCGCGGATCCGTTTCAACGGAATCACAGGACTCTATTTCCCATTGAACCGTTGAAAGCAAACCAAATGCACGCTAATTTGTTTTACCAAAAACGGCTGACGAATGGCACGCGTATCCCTACCCCTGATTGACGCCCTGCGGAATACCGCCCGTAAACTGGAAGGAAGCAACAACTACCAGTGGGGGCACATGGGCTCCTGTAATTGCGGTTTCCTGGCACAGGAGATCACCTCACTTAAAAAAGAGGAGCTTCACCACCGGGCCATGGAACGATACGGTGACTGGAGTGAGCAGCTGAAAGACTACTGCCCAACCAGCGGATTGCCAATGGATGATGTGATCTCCGAAATGCTTGCTTTCGGCTTTGATGCTGATGAACTGAAACACCTGGAGCGTCTTTCTGATCCTGCTGTTTTACGTTCACTTCCCAAGGAAGAACGCAACCTGGTGCATAACCGTAAAGGAGATGTCATCAAGTATCTCAACGCCTGGGCAAACTTGCTGGAACAGGAACTTCTGGGCCGAATTCAACTCAGTGACATACACAAACGGGAACAACCCGTTACCATTATTCTTTGATTGCAGGCCTCAAACAAGGATTACGAAATTAATTAACTGTATTTTGACGGATTTGTAGGTAAGCTTGGGTATTCAACGTACCTTTGCATCGTAGTTTTCGTACGCAGGAGAAAAGTCACATCCATCGTTTTCTTTTTTTCCTGGTGAATAGCATTAGTGTTCCTTACAAGTTCTCCGGTTGTCTCCGGAAGTTTTAGCAGAAACATTCATGGCAATTACCGCGCTGGCTACAGCTTACGATGTTTTTATTAAAATTTTTAACAACAATGCAAGGAACAGTAAAATTCTTCAATGAAACCAAAGGTTTCGGTTTCATTAAACCCGACAATTCAAGCGAAGACATCTTCGTTCACACCAGTGGCCTGATCGATGAGATCCGCCAGAATGATGTGGTCGAGTATGAAGTGGAGCGGGGCAAAAAAGGCCTCAATGCCGTACGCGTGAAACTGGTTGATTAATATCCCGATTATAACGCACAAAAAAACCACCCCTTAAGGTGGTTTTTTTTATTGTATACCGGTGAAGAATGACCCTTATGGAATCAGCTTCACGTTAATGGCTTTAAAGCCCTTGAAGCTTCTCTCTACATCATACGCTACCCGGTCATTTTCCTTCAGAACAACCTGGATATCATTGCTGTGAACAAAGATGCGTTCACGGGTCTTTTGCTCCTCAATGAATCCGAAACCCTTCGCTTCATTGAAAAAGATCACCTTGCCGGAACGTTGTTCTGTCTCTGTTTCATCCGCAATGTTGCGAGAGCCGATGACAATGTCTTCAGCGTTGATGGTTGATTTTGCTGCCGGATCAGGAGGTGTTGAGGTGATGTTACCAAACTCGTCCACATAAGCGATCATATCCTCCCACGAGTTACCGCCTCCGCCTGATGCTTTGCGTTCTTCTTTGCGCTGTTCTTTTTCTTTACGCTTTTGCAAGCGCTTTTTCTCTAATTCTCTTTTGTTGAATGATTCCTTTGGTCTTGACATAGTTAATGTTTCGTGATCAATTTGTTTTCCCTTTATGAAGCGTAAAAGGAACGGCAGGCAGAACCTTTTTCAAAACAGGAAGGTAGCTCAAAGATAATTCAATCCGTGTGGCTTTCCTTGTAAACCGGCAAAATTATCATAACGCTAACCGGTCTTCCTGTAGTTGCCGGTACGATCATAGCGAAAACAGAATGCAGTCTTTCGGCAGGTTATTTTGATTGATGAAGCGGAACCAGTTCGGCAGACGTGCTTCTTCACGCAGGCCGCACTTCTGCAGCACCCTTATGGAGGCCACGTTCTCAGTATCCACCATCGTGCCTATCCGGTAAACTTCGGGATGCTTTTGCAATTCCTCCAGAACGGTACGGCAGGTTTCGGTGGCAAAGCCCTTTCCCCACTGGGTCGGGCTTAGGATATAACCAAACTGAATTTTTCCCTGGTCATTGATGATGCCGATGCTGCCGATGAGGCGGTGGCTATCTTTCAGGCGGATGCCGTAGGTAAAATCAACACCCGCATTCCAGGCATTGACGGCATAGCGCAGAAACTGCTGGGTGTCACGAATCGACTTGTGCGTGGGCCACGATACATAGCGGGTAGCTTCTGCCTTGCTGGCGTAGGTATAAAAAATTTCCTCTGCGTCTTCGTACCTTAGCCGCTGCAGGTACAACCGTTCGGTTTCTATTTTTTCCGGAAGCTGTAACCGATTCACAGGGGATAAACTTAGCACGATTTATGGCGAAAGCTCAAAACATTGTTCATCAATATTTCAAAAAACAATTGCCTGACGGATTCCGCATCCTGGTGAAGGTTAATCCCTACCTGTTTACCGGCACTGAAATTACCATCTCCCCGGACGGGGAGCGACATATCCGTGAGATGGAATTTGATGAGGATATCCAGGACGATCTGCAGGCGGATGCATTCGAAACCTGCAGTGCGCTGGAATTCAACCTGTATCTATCCGGATTGGCCTGAACAGAAAGGCACCGTGAATCAGTTTCCTGTCATCACAAACGAACCCCAGTAGTAAGGCTCCGGGTAGTTGTTTTTCAACTCCAATTGAGCCAACCGGAATGCCGTGCGAATGCTTTTACCGTGCAACCATTTTCTGTAAAACAATCTCATCAGTTCCTGTGTGGCGGTATCGTCTACTTTCCACAGACTCATCAGAATATTTTCAGCTCCGGCAACTTTTAAGGTACGTTGCAAACCGTATACACCCTCCCCTGCTTCTATTGTGCCTAAACCGGTTTCACAGGCAGAGAGCACAACCAATTGTGTAGACTCCAGATTTAATCCCATGGCCTCATACGCAGTTAGTAATCCATCTTCCATTCCCGGTTGCGGATTACAGGCATGCGCGAGAATAATTCCGGATTGGAGCATAGCTTCAAGACGGGAAAGTCGGGTATTACTATTTTCAGAAGCATTAAAATATCCGTGAGTGGCAATGTGGAGCACCCGGGGATGATCAACTCTTTTTAACTGTTCTTCCGTGGCCTCTTTGCCCAGGTATAGGCTGGTGCTCCACGAACGTTTTTTCATGACAGCTGCAATCTCCCGGACTTCAGTCTCGGTGCCTGTCAAATCAGTAAAAGGCTCCCGCCACCTTCCACTGGTTCCTTCAGAATGTTCTCCGTAATCAGGACGTCCAATTAAGACCGCAGACCGTTGGCTTCTTTTATACTTGCGATGACCAGCAACGAGTTCGCGGGTATTGTTCAGCAAATGAATCTCCACCTCATCAATGACATACTTATTTGTTTCCGGATTGAGCAGCGTATTTAAGTTAACTTCATTAAACATGCCATCCGGAGAAAGGTAAATCTTTTTGATACCCGGGGAATATTTCCGTAGTGTATCGTACACCGGCCTCCAAAATTGCTGATAGGAAATAGTGTCTGTGAGTTTGAGGCGGATCGCATTCCGGTAAAAGGATAAAAAGCCTTTTTCAAGGTCCCTGGTTTTAGTGCTTTTTATCAGCGCAATTTCCGGATGACGGGTTGTTTTCGGGGTAATGATGAGGGCAGCATAAATTATCCCGTCAAAATACCGGATTAACTCCACCGCAGCTTCTCCGGGTTTAAGCTTTTTCTGAATGTCTTGCCAGGAAACCGATTGATTCAAAAATCCCTTCTGAAAGGAAGCTGAAGAACCGGCCAGCGCACGCTCATAGATATCTGCGAAATACAGCAGACTGTCTACATTTTTCCGGTTGGCCGAAGGAAGGTTATACTGCCGTGCAATTTCCTCTTTTACCCCTTCCCAGCGCTGGTATTGCTTTACCAATGTTGAATCCCCGCTGCTGAAGAGTTGCTGCTTCATTTTGGCAGTAGCATTCAACAAGAGCCCCTTTGTGTTTAACCGCAGGTTATACAAATCAGCCAGACTGGCTTTGGAGAGTTGATCCCGGGGAAGGTTGTCGAAGGGTAATGCGCCAGACTTGAGCAGGGCAAAGTAGGCGTATTCATCAACGAAGAGTGCATTCCTCAGGTAAAAGTTTCGTTTTTCGCTTTCTGTTAAATAGGAGAAGTTCTTT
>JALOMI010000223.1 GCA_025455465.1 Cyclobacteriaceae bacterium
GTTGACACAAAAAAGCTCTTATCGCATGGCTGTAAAATAGATGGGCAATAATTCAATGATAATGATACTTTAGCATCCATAAATTAACTGACGTATGCGTGTACTCCTCTTGATTCCTGTTTTGTTCATTACAGGAATCACCTTCGCTCAACGAAGCAAAACCAAAGCAACACCGGTCCAGGTAAACCAGTCGCGTATCGAACAGCGCATTCATGAACTGGCAAAATATGGCCGCATGGAAAACGGAGATACGGAGCGGGTGGCTTTCACACAGGCCGACATTGACGGTCGCAATTATTTCATCGGGTTAATGAAGCAGGCTGGCCTCGAGGTAATGATCGACTATGCCGGCAATATCATTGGTAAGCGAGCCGGAAAAGATCCTACAAAAAAGCCGATCGTGTTCGGCTCTCACATTGATACGGTTCCCAAAGGAGGAAACTATGACGGATGTTACGGCTCCATCAGCGCCCTGGAAGTGATTGAAATACTTAACGAGCAGAAGATCATCACCAGCCATCCGCTGGAGGTGATCATCTTTTCAAATGAAGAAGGCGGAGTGGTGGGCAGCAGCGCCCTGGCCGGACAGCTGCGAATGGAGGCGCTGGATGAAATGACCAACAGCGGTCTTACCATGCGTGAAGGTATCAACGCCATTGGCGGTAATGCCGGCAGAGTCGGTGAGGTGAAGCGGAACAAAGGTGATATTAAGTACTTCCTCGAACTTCACATCGAGCAGGGCGGAACGCTGGAGCGGGAGAAAATTCAGATTGGCGTGGTGGAAGGAATTGTCGGACTGAACTGGTGGGAGGTGACCGTGGATGGTTTTGCCAACCACGCAGGCACCACACCGATGAACATGCGCAAGGATGCCTTGCTCACGGCATCGAAGCTGGTAGTTGCGGTGAATGAAACCGTCAACAGTTTTGAAGGTCGCCAGGTCGGAACGGTTGGAAAACTTGCTGTTGCTCCAGGCGCTCCGAATGTGATTCCTGGCAAGGTGGTTTTCACACTCGAGTTGCGCGATTTGTCTGCAGAAAAAATTCAACAGGTGTTTTCAGCCATTGAAGCGAAAGCAAAGGCTCTTGCTCTGGAAACCGGAACAACGATCACCATCAAGCCACTCAGTATTTCCAGCAAGCCGGCCATGGCCGATCCCTTCATTCAGCAAACCATAGTTGCAGCCGTTAAAGACCTTGGTTATACGCATCTCTTTCTTCCGAGCGGTGCCGGGCATGATGCGCAGGAGATGGCGCTGCTCGCACCCATGGGCATGATCTTCATTCCCAGTGTGGGCGGCATCAGTCATTCACCAAAAGAATACTCAACACCCGAGGACATGGCCCGTGGTGCCAATGTACTGCTGCACACCATTCTGAAACTCGATAGACAATAAATCAATCGAAATATGCTGATCTATGTTAATTCTCATGGTTAAACGTCTGGTAATTTACAGTTTGTTCTTTTTTGGTTTTTTGGCTGTGAAAGCGCAAATCCCGGTTGCTGACAATGGTGATCAAACAAATTCTGATACCATTCCTTCGGGCACATTCGAGCCGGCTTCCTTTCCGGGTGGGATGGAAAAATTTTACACCTATGTAATCAACACCATTCGCATGCCCAGGGATGACCGTGGAATCAACGGTAAGGTTTATGTGCAATTTGTCATCGATTCGACCGGGATTATTTTATCTGAAGACATTCGTGTTATCAAGAGCTTATCAAAATCCTGCGATGCAGAAGCCATACGCCTGATTAAAAATTCACCGCGATGGATTCCGGCCAGGGAAAATGGACATCCTATACGACATACCATGGTGATGCCGATAAGTTTCATATATCCGTAATTCCGTAAATATCATTCGAAGCGAAAACCGATGCTGAATAGTTTATTTTCTTTTAGGCAAGGTTTCACGCAGAGTGCGCAAAGGTTCCGCAGAGAACGCAGAGAAATATTAGAGCAGTAGGAAAAGTTTTTAACTATAAATCTTCGCGTCCTTTGCGCCTTGCTTTGCGATCTTTGCGTGAAAGGTTTCCGGTAATTGCGCAACGTGAAGATCGGCAGCTTTAGTTATGCATCGGCAATGATCACTGTTCTTCCATTGCTTTTACTAATAACTGATTATCCGGGTGTTCCTGAAATTCATCAAATTCCAGGTAATACCCTTCCGGATCAAACCCCACAAACTCACGGTGGTTGTTGGTCGGACCGGTCTTGATGCCATGTTCCCAAAGCGGAAATCGCTGATGTGTTTTTGTATACGTATACCATCCGTCCAGGTCATCCAGCATAAACCCGATATTCACGGCTTTCTTGTCAGTGGCTGTATGCATGCCCCTGCGCCCGTCTACCAACCCGATATAACTGCTGCCCAGCACACGATAAACTTTCGCCCATCCCTGATCGACTACGAGCGGAAAGCCCAGCACGTCTTCCATGAATTGTTGCTGTCGTAACATATCGTTGTAGTACAACCAGGTAACTGTTGTATGAATGAACAGCTCCGGTGCGAGGGGTGACGGTTTTCCGCTGACGCGCACGGCCGGCTTGTTCACGAGGCCGGGTAAGAAATTTTCATTTTCGCGGTGCGGGTTGAAGCGTTCAAATTCCAGCAGGTAGCCTTCCGGGTCTTCCACCACAAAGCCATCGTGGGGTTTATTGGGTTTGTAGTTGAATTCGTATTTGAATTTAACCGGTTGCTTTTTCAGGTAATCGTGCCATGCTTCAAGGTTTTCTGTCACCAGGGCGATGGCTACGGTTTTCGGTTCATCGGCTGTGTGCATGCCTTTGGTTGCATCGACTAACGTCAGGAAGGAATGTTTGGTCATCCGGAAGATTTTGGCCATGCCGTGATCAGCCACCAGTTCAAAACCGAGTACATCGGCATAGAAGCGTTCCGCCCGTTTCAGATCGCGGTAGTATAAAAACACGTTGGTGCCGCGGATGCCGAAATCCGGCATCGTTCTGAATTCGCTGCTGGCGGCCATCAGGTTATTGATATGTGTATTCGGATAGCCCAGCAACCGGCCGAACCGCCTCGACATTTCTTCCCGTTGCCATGCATGGTAATTACCCGTGGCTTTGAGTTGCCGGATATCCTCATGCAGTTGCCGGTATTCAGCCAGGGCTGTGCCCCGGCAGATCACCAATACTTCTTTTCCTTCCATCGCGGAAGAAGGAAAGAGATCGGTATCCGGTAAGGCTGCTTCCCGGTACAGGTTCACTCCGTACTTTTCAGCAACGGATGAGGCTGCGGAAAACAAGTCATCCAGTTCAGCGGGTGTCATCGGTTCGCTGAGCGCGATCCGCTTGACATCCGCGGCAACCATTTCGGCAAAGGCGGTGATGATGCCGAGGTGATAGTCGCGCGATGAAGCGGTCTGATGCTCTTTCATCGTGCAACGTGTCAAAGCGACTAGTGAGAGCACGAGTGTTGATGTGTAAATTATCTTTCTCATGGTGTTTGCTTCTGGATGATGGCGTTTGTGTGCCGTATTTTTCTGTGCGTTTCGGTCATTGGATTTTATGCAACACGGCACGTTGTAAATTAGTCACCGAATAGTTCTGCACACCTGCTTGCTCGTCACCGGCACGTTTGCCGGAGGTTACTTCGAAGATCAGTTTATCCCCCGATCGTTCATAGGTTGAGGTCAGCAGAATGCCTTGTGTTTCGAAGACATTATAGAGCTTGTTTCCGTGCCGGTAAGTAAGTAATTCAATGCCGTTGTGTTCATCGGTAACATAAAGCTGTTTTTCCGGATCCACCAGCCGCAGCGAATAGTCTTTGGTCATCGGATGTTTATCGGAATGGTACTCGGTGCGCCAGGTCCATTCATCGGGTTGACTGGTTTTAGCCACCGTCAGGGTAATCCGCACACTGTCGCGCAATTGCCCACCGCTGTAAATCAGCAAGGCGCCCTTCCATATTCCCAGGCTGGTCTCCGGAAAAGGAACAGGTTGTGCCCGGAGGCTTAACGGCACAAGTGCCAGGCATAAGCAGATGATTCGATGCATGGTGTATCTGTGTTTTTGTTAGTGTAATCCGCCACGCCCGCGGTACAGCGAAACCGGACCATCCAGCTTCACTTCCAGCACCGTCACGTAATCATCATGAACGGAGGAAGGCACATCAATGTAAACCAAACCAGGCACCGGGCTCCAGCTGATCTTCCCGACAATTTTATGGCTTAACACCGTGTTGGTACCAACAACCTTTACGGTAGTGACTTTACTTTTCAGTCCTTTGATCATCACCGGTCCGGATGTTTTAGCCGGGATAAACAGATAAAGTGTTGCCGAGTCTTTCGATAAGGTAGTAGGTCCATAGAAATGCCCGTTGGGTAAACCGGCCCGTGTTCCAAAAATGGCCGCTTCATGCTTCTGATTCCAACGGCCTAATTCCTTCAGTACATGCACCTGTTCGGGCGGAATGGTGCCGTCTTCTTTCGGTCCGATATCCAGCAATAAGTTGCCCCCATAGCTGATCACATCGGCAAAGATGGTGATGATCTCGTACGGTGTCTTCCAGTTCTGATCACTGGGTTGATAGCCCCAGTTGTTGTTGATCGTCATGCACAGCTCCCAATACGGGGATGCAGGTTTTTCTACCGGGAAGTTTTGTTCCGGTGTTTCATAATCTCCGTAGCCCTGCAGCCTGCCGTTGATGATGGCGTTCGGATTGGCGTTCAGGATTTGCTCCCGGACTTTTTTCGCTTCCCATGCTTCGGCAGGGTGTTCCCAGTCACCGTCAAACCAGAAGAGGTCCGGTTTATATAACGTGCTGATTTCACCGATCTGGGCCTGGAAGAAATTACGGAAGCGCTGCCACCGTTGGGGATCGTTGGCCACGGCATAGCGTGTGCTGTCTTTCGTGAAGGCCGGATAATCACGGTGGGTCCAGTCGATGAGGGAGAAGTATGCCCCGGTGCGGATGTTCCGCTTGCGCAGGGCATCATAAAACGGGTTGAGCAAATCGCGTTTGGCCGGAGTTGATTTAACCACGTTTAACGGTCCTGCCTTGGAGTCGTACAGGGCCACACCGTCATGATGCTTCGTGGTGATGACGGAGTAGCGGGCTCCGGATTCTTTGATGAGCTCCGCCCAGGCCTCGGGGTTGTAATGGTTGGCCGTAAATCCGTTGAGTTGCTTCATGTAAGCGGCATGGCTCATCTTCTTGTTGTAGAAGGCCCACGATTCGTCTACGCCATCCACCGCATAGATGCCCCAGTGGATGAAGATGCCCAACCTGGCATCGGCAAACCAGCTCATTTTATCGTTTCCATCCGGCTGTGCCGCCAGTGATGTACAGTAAAGAATCGGCAGTATAACAATCAGCTTGTTCATTAGTCAAAATTAGTAGCTTTAAAATAGTTTGTTGCTGTTATCGGTGACCCTGGATGTTTTTAGCTGCAAGCCTCAGGCCTCAAGCTCCAAGCAACGTGCAGCTTACCTGTTGTTGACAAGAAACAAAAATCGATTTATACTCTTATGAGAAAATTAATCATCTTCTGCCTGTTGCTGCCCGTGCTGGCCCTGGCCCAGACCGGTAAGGTGTTTGATAACCTGAGCATGACCAGTAAGATCCTCAAGATGGAGCGCAAATATGCGGTCTATCTTCCCCCGGACTATGAAACCTCCCAGCGCAGCTACCCGGTGCTGTACCTGCTGCACGGTGCCGGAGATGATCAGACCGGCTGGGTACAGTTCGGGGAGGTGCTGCACATTGCTGACAAGGCTATCCGTGAAGGCACCGCCACCCCGATGATCATCGTGATGCCCGATGCCAAAACCGGGCAGATGGGGTACTTCAACAGCATCAAAGGAGACTGGCGCTACGAAGACTTTTTCTTCGATGAATTTATGCCTTTCGTGGAGAAGACCTACCGCATTAAAAGTGAAAAGCGCTACCGGGCTGTGGCCGGCCTGTCGATGGGCGGGGGAGGCTCCTTCATGTATGCCCTGCATCGT
>JALOMI010000040.1 GCA_025455465.1 Cyclobacteriaceae bacterium
GTAGTTTATCGTTATGCGGTATGATTAGTACCATCCCGTTGCGCCCTCGGCCGGATGCCAGCCATACCCGGGCTCGAAATAATTCCACAGTATCCGCGACACATCGCGCAGCAGCACAAATCCTCCATTGGCAGGCTGCCAGCTTTGATCTTCCTGGTTTTTGGTGATCAGGCAAAAAACATAGTCTCCGTGGGGTGCATTCACCAGTACCACTTCGGAACGCGATTGGTTAACCGCTCCCTGCTTGGAGGCCACCTGTACATACGGTGGTATTTCAGCCAGCGCTTCGCTGTCCCAGTAAATACGGGCAAGGTTGCGGTAGATGCGCTCGCTGGCCCTCGGACTAACCAACTCCCCTCTCCTGATCCGGATGAGCATGTCAGCCATTTCACGCGGAGTGGTTTGCCCCCAGCCGAATTTTTCCCGGTCAGCTTCGCGCCCGGGAGTGCGTGAGTTTACCCGTGTGTGACGAAAACCGTTTTCTTCCAGCCAGGTGTTGATGGCTGAACCCGTTCCGGCCAGTTGCTGGCACCACAGGCTGGCCGTATTGTCGCTGGTGGTGATCATCAGCATGAGCACCTTTGACAATGAAATTTTTTCACCATCTCGGAATGACCCCAGGATGTCTTCACCGGGATACAACAGCGAATCGTGGTAAGTCAGCTGCGCGTGATAATCCAATTCACCCTTTTCAATTTTGTTAAACACACCCAGCATAATGGGCACTTTGATCAGGCTGGCTGTAGGAAACAACGAATCAGCCCGGATGGCTACTGTTTCTCCGGTGCCCAGATGATGCACATATAAGCCCACATCACCGCGAAAGATTTTTATCCGCTCCGTTAACAAGTCTTGAAGGGAAGGCTCAGCCGGTGGCCTGCACGAAGTAAATACCTGCGACAGCAGCAAGGCGTGAAGCAGTAAATTCCTCCTGAGAAACATCAATCTGACAGATATTGGTATGCACCGGCAATATGGCAAATTAATGATAGTTTTGAGGCATGGCAGAAATCGGACGGGATATCCACAAAGCAGCTGCATTGCTGCAGAAAGGCGAACTGGTAGCCGTGCCTACGGAAACGGTTTACGGTCTTGCCGGCAATGCACTGGATACCGAAGTGGTCGCCCGAATTTTTGCTGTAAAAAACCGGCCGGAGTTCGATCCGCTGATTGTGCATGTACCGGCACCGAACGACATGGAAAAATATGTGGAGGATGTTCCGCGGGAAGCAGTGCGTCTTGCCAAACTCTTCTGGCCGGGGCCGCTGACCATAGTGCTCAAAAAAAAGCCCGGTATAATTCCACCGCTGGTCACCGCAGGCATGGATACAGTGGGTTTGCGTTGTCCGGATCATGCCCTTACACGACAGTTGTTAAGCATGCTGCCCTTTCCGCTGGCTGCACCCAGTGCGAATCCGTTCGGGTATGTGAGTCCTACCAATCCGCAACACGTCAACGACCAGCTTGGTGAAAAAATCAGTTACATTCTCGATGGGGGCGCCTGCCCGGTAGGTATTGAATCTACGATACTCGGCTTTGAAAACAACGTGCCCGTGATATTTCGTCTAGGAGGCCTCAGCATCGAGCGTATCGAAGCCATAGTCGGTACGGTAAAGGTCATGACGCATTCATCTTCCAATCCAAAAGCACCAGGTCAACTGAAGAGCCATTATGCACCCGGGAAAAAACTGATTGTCGGCAACCTGGATGAAATGCTCCAGCAATATCCTGCCCACAGCACGGGTATCCTTACGTTTACACGTGATTTTCATTCACCCTATCAGCGGATATTATCCAGGGCTGGAAACATGGAAGAGGCAGCCGCCAATCTATTTCAGTTCCTCCGTGATTTCGATCAGATGCCCATTGATACCATTGTTACGGAATTGTTACCCCCGGAAGGCCTGGGGCGTGCCATTAACGACCGTTTGTTACGCGCAGCTGCTTCGGAATAACCTGACAAATGTCCTTGGGAAACCGCACCGCGGAGTGTACTTTTCATGCTGTTATTTTAAAACATCAACAAACGATCACAAATCCTCATGGATCAGCCAAAAAAGAAAGTACTGGTTCTTACCGGTGGCGGAGATTGCCCCGGTCTGAATGCCGTTATACGAGCCATCGCCAAACGCGCCCGTAAGGAAAAAACCTGGGAAGTGTATGGCAGCATCGAAGCCTTCAATGGCGTGCTGAACGAGCCCACTGAAATAGTTAAACTCACCAGCAGGCGCACTGCAGGCATTCATGTCAAAGGGGGTACCATATTGAAGACAACCAATAAAGGCAATCCCTTAAAATTCCCTTACATCCAACCGGACGGCACCATTAAGGAAGTGAACCGCAGTGAGGAACTCATCAAAAAAATTAAAGACCTTGGTTTTGATGCTGTGATCAACATCGGTGGTGACGGCTCACAACGTATTTCGAAAGAACTGTATGAGAAAGGCCTCAACATCGTAGGTGTTCCTAAAACCATTGACAACGACTTATCAGCTACCGACATGACCTTTGGCTTTCAGACAGCGGTTCAAATTGCCACCGACAGTTTTGACAAGCTGGTGACCACGGCAGAAAGCCATCACCGTGTGATGATCATGGAAGTAATGGGGCGCGATGCAGGCTGGATTGCTGTACACACAGCTATTGCCGGTGGCGCTGAAATCTGCCTGATCCCGGAAATACCTTATGACATCAGCAAACTGGTAAAGCGCATCGATGCCCGTTACAAGCATGGAAACGGATTTTTGAATATCGTAATTGCTGAAGGAGCAAAACCAAAAGATGGAACCTTGGTTGCCCGGCAGGGAGATAAAGGTTCTGAGCATGTACGCCTTGGTGGAGTTGCCTTTCAGCTATCCGAACAACTGAAACTGGCCGGTGTAAAAGCCGATATCCGTGAAACTGTGCTCGGCCATACCCAACGAGGCGGAACCCCCGTAGCCTTTGACCGTGTACTGGCATCCCTGTTTGGCGTGAAAGCGATGGAGCTGGTCATTCACGGTGAATACGGAAAAATGGTGGCGTTGAAAAACAACTCAATAAGTTATGTTTCTCTCGAAGAAGCCACGAGGAACTACAACTTTGTTGATAAAGATTCCTTTCTGGTGAAAGCCGCGAAAGGCCTCGGCATCTCATTCGGTGACTAATCAATTCTTTAAAACCCAACTCATTCAATAATGAAAACCATTGATCAAATTAAATTCTCCGGAAAGCGCGCACTGATTCGTGTTGACTTTAATGTTCCGCTCGACAAGTCTTTCCAGGTTACAGACGACAACCGGATCCGGGCAACTATTCCAACGCTAAAGAAAATTCTTGCTGATGGCGGAAGTTGCGTACTGATGTCGCACCTCGGCCGTCCGAAAGAAGGGCCTGAAGAAAAATATTCACTGAAGCACACGATCAAAACTACGGAAGCCCTGCTGGGCGTGCCTGTAAAATTTGCCTCGGATTGCATTGGTGATGAAGCACATAAACTCTCCGCTGCACTGAAACCAGGAGAGGTTTTACTTCTGGAAAACCTCCGCTTCTATAAGCAGGAAGAAAAAGGCGACCTGGCGTTCGCTGAAAAACTAAGCAAGCACGGTGATGTCTATGTCAACGATGCCTTCGGTACAGCGCACCGCGCGCATGCCTCCACCACCATCGTGGCACAATTCTTCACCGATAAGTGTGCCGGCTACGTGATGGCCGCAGAACTCGATAATGCGAAGAAAGTACTGCAGCATGCAGAGAAACCTTTTACCGCCATTATGGGTGGCGCGAAAATATCGGATAAGATTCTGATCATTGAACAACTCCTGGAACGTGTTAACCACCTGATCATCGGTGGCGGTATGGCGTACACGTTCTTCAAAGCGATGGGCGGTAACATCGGCAAGTCGCTGGTGGAAGAAGATAAACTCGACCTGGCCAAAGACCTGATTCAAAAAGCCAAGGCCAAAGGTGTTGAATTACACTTGCCGATTGACTCCGTCATCGCTGATGCCTTTGATGCCAATGCCAATACGGATATTGCCAACAACCATGCTATTCCCGATGGCTGGATGGGCCTGGATATTGGTCCGCAGGCTTCCCGGGTTTTTGCGGGCGTTATCCGATCATCAAAGACCATTCTCTGGAATGGTCCGATGGGTGTTTTTGAGATGGCAAAATTTGAGGCCGGAACCAAAACCGTTGCCCAGGCTGTGGTGGCCGCGACACAAAGCGGTGCCTTCTCCCTGATTGGTGGCGGTGATTCCGCGGCAGCAGTCAGCAAATTCGGAGTAGCCGAACAGGTTAGTTATGTATCCACTGGCGGTGGCGCCCTGCTGGAATACTTCGAAGGTAAAGTGCTGCCGGGTGTGAAGGCTTTGGAATAAGCAACCTGAAACGATTCATGGCTTAATGATGGAAAATAAATAATTCATTATATTTGATTAGGAGGTTGACCGCTGGACGTCAGCCTGGTAAAATTTCAATAATCAAATAGAACAGTTTCATGAACATCTTTGTTGCCAAACTCAACTTCAAGACCCGCACAGAAGACCTCGAAAAGGCTTTTGCTCAATTTGGCGAAGTTTCAACGGTTAAGATCATTAAAGATCGCGACACCGGAAGATCAAAAGGATACGGATTTGTTGAAATGCCCAACGATAGCGAGGCACAAGCAGCAATTGACGGCCTAAATGAAAAAGAACTGGATGGACGCGTGATCATTGTAAAACCGGCCAATCCGAAATCACCGGCCAGTTAACGCGACTTGAAAAGTATACCTGAGCCCCGGAAAATTCCGGGGCTTTTTTTTATACCTTTCCGCAGTATACTGACCAGATTTCTGTGAACGCCATCAGACGTATCGGTTTCTTTCTGGGGCCTTCCCTTTTTGTATTGTTGTATCTATTTGTTCCCGCTGACTGGATTTCGCCACAAGCACCCAAAGTTATTGCACTGGCAACCTGGATCATCGTTTGGTGGATCAGTGAGGCTGTGCCGATACCCGTTACTGCCTTTCTGCCAATGGTCGGCTTCCCCCTATTGGGTGTTATGAAAATCAGCCAGTCAGCAGCACCCTATGCTAACTCCATCATCTTTCTTTTCTTAGGAGGCTTTCTGATTGCGCTCGCACTGGAAAAACACCGACTCCATGAACGCATCGCTCTTAACCTGATCCGGGTAACCGGCACTTCAGGTAACGGAATCATTCTCGGATTTATGCTGGCTACAGCGTTATTAAGCATGTGGATCAGCAACACGGCTACCGCCATGATGATGCTGCCGATAGCCACCTCGGTTGTGAAACTCATTATTCAGGATACCGAAAATCTTCAGGCTATTGAAAACAAGGGTAAGCGTAACTTTGCCCTGGGGCTAATGCTGTCTGTTGGCTATGCGGCCTCACTGGGCGGTATCGCCACAATTATCGGAACACCACCCAACGTTGTGTTCGTGGCCTTGCTCAATGATTTTTTCGGGCAACGGATTACGTTTTCACAATGGCTGGCCATCGGTTTTCCGGTGGCTTTTATCCTGGTACTGAGTAACTACCTGTTGCTTACCCGTATTCTTTTTCCGAATAGACTGAAAGAAATAGAAGGTTCAGAGAATCTGCTGATGGATAAACTGAAAGAACTGGGTAACATGCGCAGGGAAGAAAAAATGGTTTTAGTGATCTTCAGCCTGACGGCCTTTATGTGGATCTTCCAACAACCCATTAACAAACTGCTTCCTGCTGAAATCCTTAACGACTCCATCATCGCCATGTGCGGTGGCTTGCTGATGTTTATTACTCCGGTTGATTTCAACCGCGGTGAATTTCTGCTGCACTGGAAAGACACCGAGAAAATGGCCTGGGGAATTTTATTTCTTTTCGGTGGCGGCTTGTGTCTGGCGGAAGGCCTCAACGAAGCCGGCATTATTTCAGCCGTGGGCCAATGGATAGCCGGACAAAATTCCTACAATATATACCTCACACTCACACTCATCATTATCTCCGTATCACTGTCAGAACTGATGAGCAATGTGGCGTTGGTGAATGTTTTTATTCCGGTGGTGTTTGGTATCGCTACGGTGATGCAGGTGAATCCCATCCTCATGGGCTTGCCAGTAACCCTTGGCGCCAGCATCGCACTGATGTCGCCTATTGCTACGCCACCGAATGCGATTGTCTTCTCCAGCGGTTACATCCGTATGCAGGATATGGTGCGTGCCGGCATTTGGCTGAATGTTATTTCGGTAATTGTCATCTGGATCGTTTCCATAACACTACTTGAGCAAATCTTCGGATAAAAAAATCCGGCCGACAAACCCTGCAGTTGCCGGACCGGATTTCCATTGAAAGAGCTGCTGTTACTGATTGTTGTTATGCTGTGCCCGGAATTTCCGGTCCTCCACCAAATAGGCTGCACCCAGGCCCAGCCCGCCAAAAATGAAGATCATGGAGAAATAGCCAACTTCAGCCATATCGTACTGACGATCGAGGAAATAAGCAATGAGCAACCCAATGCCTGCTCCAATGAATAACAAGGCAGCCCGCAATGTACCCGGACTCACACCTTGCTTCTTCTGGGTGAAAAGTGTCGGGTCAACTCCGCGTTCAATCATGGCCATACGCTCCGCATTTTCATACTTGCGCAGGTAAACCACCATAATAAAAGCTCCGATCACACTGACGATGGGAACCATAATACCTAATACCGGGACGATCATAAGGATTCTTGTTTAATGTTTTGCCCTTTTGACGCAGGCTGCTCCGGGCCGGTTACAACCTGTTGCAAAGAATATTTCTGCCGCGAGAATTCTGTGTAAAACCCTATAGCCTGACCTTTTTAGTTGTAACTTAATCGTTCATTAGCGCGTCCAAGCCCTGTCATGACAGACCCGGAATTCGCTTTAATAGATGGCATTGTCGCAGGCAATCAGCAAGGTTATGCCGAACTGGTAAACCGCTACAAAAATTACGCGTTCACGCTGGCGAATAAGATTTTGGGTAACCGGGCCGAGGCTGAGGAAGCTGCGCAGGATGCGTTCATCAAGGCGTACCATCATCTTGGTGCTTTTAAGAGGGACTCGCGCTTTTCAACGTGGCTATACCGGATTGTTTTCAATACGGCCATCAGTTACAAGCGAAAACAAAAGGGTCATCACCAGTCAATTGAGTCTGCGATTATTGAGTATCAGGCGGAAGACACAGGCATGCTGGAACGTCAGGATAAAAAGAAATACCTGGACAAGGCCATTAACCAGCTGAGCGAGGCAGATAAAATTGCTATCACCTTATTTTACCTGCAGGAATTCTCGCTGGAAGAGATTGCCGGCATCACCGGTATGCCGGCTAATACTGTAAAGGTGCGAATACACCGTGCCCGCATCCGGCTGGCCGAAGAACTTAAACGACTACTGAAGAAAGAAGCATTAACTTTATAGCAGCATGGGTATGAACACAAAAAAAACTAGCTGGGATGAAACCTTACTGGAATACCTGGATGGCTCATTGCCTCCGGATAAACTTGAAATGGTCAAGGAAACCTTGGTCCGTTCCGCTGAGTTGAGCAACCGGCTGGAGGAACTGAAGGAGATTGTTACCCTGCTGAATCAAACGAACACGGATCAGCCTTCGAAAAACTTTACACTGCAGGTCATGCAAAACCTGGGGCACTATGCAGCCAACCGGCAACTTCCGATCCGTAATGGCATTCTGTTGCTTATGGGAGTAATTGTAGCCATTATTCTCTCCATGGTGTTGCTGGGCAGCGGATTGTTTGACGCACCCGGTACCATTAACCTGAATGAATTCGTGACCGAACCGAAAATTATTACACAACCACTTCCGTCCATTTCATTGGATGGTAAACTTCTGGTCAATGGGATTATCCTGATGAATATGGCCCTTGCTTTTTTAATAATCGACCGGGTGATATTCCGCCCCTGGCTGGAACGCAGGGCTCATGAACATCATGAAATGACTTAGTTTTCTTTTTTCGGAGTTGGTTTGCAATCGATTTTCCAGTCTTTATGCAACCCAAGTTTTCCGGTTTCCGCTTTTCGGATAATATCCTCCCGTTTGCTCTTACATCCATGATCAACATAATGATGCGGAATACCGTCTACCAGAAAATTATAGTGGCAGGAACGGGTAGCATGTTGACGTTTGACGCACTCCAGTTTCACTTCCATTTGTACGGGTTTCATACCCGTGAGTAAACCGATAAGCACGATGATGAGCGGTCCGCTGATACGATTCATGGGCAACAAAGATAACGGCTTAATGAAAAGATCATGCAGGTTTTAGAATAATGAAAATGCCCTGAACCGACAGGCGGAACAGGGCATTCATTTATAAACAAAAGCAAGGATCAGTAGCGGTAATAGTCGGGCTTGAACGGTCCCTGCTGACTGACGCCAATATAGCCGGCTTGCTTGTCGTTCAGGGTTTCCAGTTCCACTCCGATTTTCTTCAGGTGGAGGAATGCCACTTTCTCATCCAGGTGCTTCGGCAGCATGTACACTTTGTTCTCGTACTTATCCGAATTCTTCCAAAGTTCGATCTGCGCCAGCGTCTGATTGGTAAATGAGTTTGACATCACGAATGAAGGATGGCCAGTAGCACAGCCAAGGTTCACCAGGCGGCCTTCGGCCAACAGGATAATCTCGTTTCCATTCTTTAACGTGATCAGGTCAACCTGAGGTTTTACGGTATCCCACGCACCATTATTACGCAACCAGGCCACATCAATTTCATTATCAAAGTGACCAATGTTGCAGACGATGGTTTTGTCTTTCATCTTCAGGAAATGACGGTCAGTTACGATATCGCAGTTTCCGGTAGCGGTAACGACAATGTCAACTTCACCGACTACATCATCCATGCGCTTAACAGCATAACCGTCCATGGCAGCCTGAAGTGCACAGATCGGATCGATTTCAGTAACAATAACGCGGGCACCGGCTCCGCGCAGGGAAGCAGCGGAACCTTTTCCTACATCACCATAACCGGCAACAACAGCCACCTTACCGGCCAGCATGATGTCGGTAGCCCTGCGGATTGCATCCACGAGTGATTCCTTGCAGCCGTATTTATTGTCGAACTTGGATTTGGTCACTGAGTCATTGATGTTAATACACGGCAGCGGAAGCTTACCGTTTTTCTCACGTTCAATTAACCGGTGTACACCTGTGGTCGTTTCTTCTGAAATTCCGCGGATGCCCTGAACCAGTTCAGGATATCGATCCAATACCATATTGGTAAGGTCGCCACCGTCATCAAGGATCATGTTCAGTGGCAGTCCATCTTTGAATGCAAAAAGGGTCTGCTCAATGCACCAGTCGAATTCCTGCTCGTTCATACCCTTCCAGGCAAAAACAGGAACACCGGCAGCAGCAATGGCCGCAGCGGCATGGTCCTGTGTGGAAAAGATGTTGCAGCTAGACCAGGATACTTCTGCACCCAGTTCGAGCAGTGTTTCAATCAGCACAGCGGTTTGGATAGTCATATGAAGGCAGCCGGCAATACGGGCGCCTTTCAATGGCTTTTGCTGGCCATATTCTTCACGAATGGCCATCAGGCCGGGCATCTCGGCTTCCGCCAGTTTGATTTCTTTCCGGCCCCACTCGGCCAGGGAGATGTCTTTTACTTTGTATTTGAGTGTCTCAACCATTTGTTGTTGGGTTAACAGTTCTTCAAACCACAAAAATACCACAAAGGTTTTAAAATTCCTTTAATTGCCTTTTACATCATTCTTTGCTTTCAATATCGATATCTTGACGAACCTTGCCCTTGATAAATTGTTGTCAATTCATGGAAAGTCCAACAAAGCCCATTATCCGTATCGATGTGATTTCGGATGTCGTCTGCCCCTGGTGTTACATTGGCAAAAGACGCCTGGAAAATGCCCTGGCTGCGTGGCAGGATCGGTACGATTTTAACATTACTTATCATCCTTTTGAACTCAACCCAGCCCTGCCGGCATCCGGTGTGGAGCAGCGTGCTTTTCTCATCAACAAATTTGGAGGGGAAGCCCGGTATGAGCAGCTGATGCAACAGGTTGTTGCAGTCGCTCGCGAAGAAGGACTAGAATTTCGATTTGATATCCAGAAAACCTTGCCAAATACACGCATTGCCCATGCCCTCCTGTTGCAGGCACAAGCTTATGGTGTACAAGCCGAGCTGAAAGAAGCCCTGCTTAAAGCCTACTTCACAGATGGGTTGAACCTGGCCGACCATGCCGTACTTAGCTCGATTGCGCAACAGACGGGCTTACCGGAAAATGTAATACAAGAAACTCTGAATAGCACGGAATCACAAAACGAGGTGCATAAAGCAGAACTGGAACTACAGAAGTTGGGTATAAGCGGGGTTCCGTTCTACATCATCAATAACCGTTTTGCGCTCTCCGGTGCACAGCCAATGGAGACCTGGATAAAAGTTTTGGATCAGGCAACCGAACAACCCAAGCCCGGAAATTAACGATTGCCCTTTTTCTTACCGGTTTTAGGCGCTTCTTTGGTTTCCTCCAGATCACTCATCTTAATCGCACTGGACCAGATACTGGTTTTACCTTCATCCATGCGTGTCCAGACCATAATAACATTTCCCTGGTGGGCCGTGATGCCGGCATAATCACTGAATAGTGCATCCGGCTGTGGTAGAAAGGGTGATTCGCTGATCTTCAGATTTTTAAAGGTGCCACCGTTATCAATGGAATACGCCAGGTAAACATCGGTTTGGTTGTCATCAAAATCTCTCCGGTCGTAATACAGTATATAAATATGACCGTTGCCGGAGTCAACACACATGCGGGGCATGAACTGGTGGTTACCAGGATCATCATTATTGATTCGCATGGGAGATGTCCAGTTGTCGCCATAGTTGAAGGAACGTGAGAACCAGATGTCTGTGTCATCTTCTCCGTTTCGTTGATCAGCCCAGACGAGGTAAAGGGCACCGCTGAACATGCCGGTGCTGTTATCTGATACGATGATGGGCATGCCATTGGCTTGGTTAAAACCCGGCACGTTAAAATTCCAGCCTCCGGTTTGATTCGTAATGGCAATGTCATTGGATAACCAGAATTCCCCGCCATTATAGGATCGGTCCAGCCAGATATAACCGGCATTAGACCATGCAATAAATAATTTACCGTCATTGGTCGCTACGGGAACCACCCCACGAGGGGTATCATTTACATCGCGGCAATCACCATCATACTGCGAAATTTTTATCGGTTTTGACCATTTCGATCCATTTGATGACTTGCTCGCAAAAACCGCTGATTTGCATTCCGGATCCTCGCTTCCGTATTGATCAAATTCGGTCCATGTTAAAAGGAAGTTTCCTTTTCTGTCAGCAGTCATCCAAGGCCTGGTCTGCAATTTGGACGTATTGCTGCCGGCCGGTTCCCCACTGTCCCAGGTCTTACCGCCATCTTTGGATTTATGAATCACGATTCGGCCAGACTCTGTTTCCCCACTGCCGCTTTTTCCTTCAAGTATTGCCCGATGGAGGTAATAAAAATTACCTGAAAAATCAGCGATGACTACCGGGTCACTTCCAACACCATAACGGGATGTGATCGTTGACTTACTCCAGGTTTTTCCACCATCGGCAGAATAGTAGACATTATCTGATGATGAGGCGGCTACTATGATATCCGGGTTTTTACGACTAATTGCTACGGAAACATTCGTAGGTTGATTGCCGGACCGGTCCGGTTCGTTGTCAATTCGGATGCTTTTGAATTGTGCGGTGGCGGAGATACCTAACAACGTGATCATCCACAACAGCATCCCTGATTTAAATATTGTTTGGTTTCTCATGCGGTGAAATAAACAAAATAGCCCTTGTGTATCAAGATTTGTTTACTTTGTTTGAGAAAATACACTCAAGTATGTCATCGGGAAAACGCCTGCTCGTGGTTTTCACACAATTCATTCGTGATCGCTTCAACCTGGAAAGTGACAAGGCTGATGACCAGGAAACTATTGAATACATCCGTAAAGGTGTTGAGTTTCGCGGAGCCAACCTGTGGATATTGATTTTTGCCATCTTCATTGCGTCCATCGGATTAAACGTCAATTCGACTGCGGTAATCATTGGCGCCATGTTAATCTCTCCACTGATGGGGCCGATACTGGGTATCGGAACGGGTGTTGCTATCAACGATCTGGAACTCCTGCAGAAATCATTCAAAAACCTCATGGTTGCCACCATCTTCAGTGTAGTAACCTCTACGATCTACTTTTACATAAGCCCGCTTAGCACCGCACAGTCTGAACTGCTTGCCCGAACAAACCCTACTATTTGGGATGTACTAATCGCCTTTTTTGGAGGCATGGCCGGTATTGTTGCAGGATCGCGTAAAGAAAAAAGCAACGCCATTCCGGGTGTTGCCATAGCAACCGCTCTGATGCCCCCGTTGTGTACAGCAGGTTTTGGACTGGCTACGGGTAACCTTTACTATTTTCTGGGAGCCTTTTACCTCTACTTCATCAACAGTGTTTTCATCAGCCTGGCCACGTTTATCATCGTACGTTTTCTTCGATACCCCAAAAAGGAATTTCTGAATGCTGCCCGTGAGCGGAGGGTAAAAACCTGGATTGCTATATTCGTTATGATCACCATTGTGCCCAGCGTTTACCTGGCCTATGAAACCGTAAGGGTGAGCATCCTGGAAAATAATGTTCAGAAATTTATTGACCAGACGCTAAATTTTGACAATGCCCGGGTGATCAGTCATAAATTTGATTATGCATCTGGCGAACAACGTATCGAAGTATCTTTGTTAGGCGAACCTGTCTCTGACGAACTATTGGACAAAGCACGCAAGCAATTGCCTTATTACAACTTACCGAATGCAGAACTTGTAGTTATTCAGGGATATAATACAAAACTGAATAATCAGAACATCGAAAACAGCATACGTAGTGGTGTCATTGAAGAGTTATACAAGCAGAATGAACAGGCACTCCGGTCAAAAGATGAAAAAATTCGCCTGCTCGAAAATGAATTAATAAGCACACAAAAGACAGCATCATTATCGCAGGAACTTTTTCCCGAACTTAAGGCACTCTACCCGGATCTGACACAGTTTACCGTAAACAAGTCCTTGCTCATGAAATCAGAAACTAATCAGGCCGACACCGTTTTCCTGGTATACGGGCGTTTCAATAAAAAACATTCCAAAAATGAATTGCAACAGATTGATACGTGGCTCAAAGCGCGTATGAAAACATCAAAAGTTGTTCTGTTAATTGATTAACCATTAACGGATTTCCTCCCCGGGTATTGTTTTCCAGCGCTCATGCATCCATACCCACTGCGTGGGATACTTTCTTATCTCCGATTCGATGGCCAGACTGAATACCTGCGTATTGATGAAGATGTCTTCGGTTTCATTTCCGGTATTGTTAACTGTTATCTCCGGATAAAAATTCAACTCCTGTAAGCCGTCTTCCCGTAAATGAACAAAGGTAGGCACTACCGCAGCACCTGTTTTTAAGGCGAGTACTGCAGCACCAACCGGTGTTGCACAGGGCTTACCAAAAAAATCAACAAACACACTTTTTACACGGGTGTCCTGATCGATGAGAATACCCATCGTGCCTCCGCTCATCAGGTTCTTGAGTAAGCGGATCGATTCTTTTCCACGTTCAATGGCAGCCGAACCAATTTTGCTTCGCTGCGCCCACAGGAGATTATTCAGCCGTTTGTCTTTCAAAGGTGTGCCCACCACCAAAGGGCGCATGCCCAGGAAGGCAACCTCCGTAACAGCCAACTCGAATGCACCGATATGTGCCGTAAGAAAGATCACTCCTTTTTTACGCGAATATGCTTCCTTCAGATACTCTACCCCATTCACCTTTAAAAATTGGTGCAATTCCTCCTCTTTAGTGATTGGGTATGCGCGAAGAATATCACCGGCATTCTTTCCCAGCATTACAAATACTTCACGCGACATCTGCTTCAGTTGTTCCGGATTTTTCTCATGACCAAAGGCCCAGGTCAGGTGACGAAGCGTTTTCTTCCTGCTGTCTGAAGCAATATAATAGGCACCATACCCCAGGGAGCCGCATAACGCCAGCCACGCGCTGCGTGGCATCAGACGCGAGATGAAGATCATGAAGCGTACCAGCTGGAAGATCAGCGCATAACGTATTTTTCTTCGGATATGCTTAACTTTCATAGCACACGCAAGCGCGCGAATATACTGTATTTGTATGAAAACCCTGATCCTTGTCCGACACGCCAAATCCAGCTGGGATGATCCCTACCTGAGTGATTTTGACCGGCCACTGAACAGCCGCGGTCAACGAGATGCACCGCGCATGGCCAGAAGGTTGAAGGAAAAAGAACTTGCACCAGACCTGCTGCTGTCGAGTCCGGCTGTTCGTGCATTAACTACTTGCGAAATCATCGCCAACGGAATTGGTTATGCTGAAAAAAATATTAAAACCGACAAGGCTATCTACCATGCATCGGATGAAGCACTGTTGGAAATAGTTCAGCAACTGGATGATAAGCTGGACATGGTCATGCTCTTCGGCCATAACCCGGGATTGACTGAGTTTGTGAACCACTTGACAAAAAGCCGGATCGATAACATACCCACATGCGGGATTGTGGCCATCAACTTGCCAGTTAATCATTGGCGAGAGCTCAACTGGAAGTCGGGCAAAGTGAAGTTTTTTGATTTTCCGAAAAAAGATGTTTAAGTTCAGCGTGGCAAAAAATCCACGGCTCGCTTTTTCAAAAATCCAAATTCATTAAAACGGTAACCGATCACCGCACGCATAGTCGAGGTGGTTGTAATCAGCCGCATGTCATCAAAATTGATGCTGCGGCTTTGGGCTGAATAGCTGATACCGGCAAACACCCGGTCGCTGTTATAGCCAATGCCGAGTCGTATGGTAGTGATCAGGTTGGTCATTTCTCCAAACTCGTCCACGCTATCCGTTTCATACCTGATCCAGTGTTTTCCCGGCCCTGTGACCAGCGTACCGTTAATGAAGTAGTTCTTGTAAATAAACGTATACGAGTAACCACCTGTGATGGCCAGTGTCGTGTTGGTCAACACCCGGAAATCAGATCCGCTTCCCAAATCCCCGGGAGGTCTGGTACTGATGACCGCGGAGTCAGCCTGAAGGGTTGTGTTGGTCAGCGCCCCGCCAATCAGCGGAGACCCACGGCTATGCAGTTGACGGTCGATGTAATTAAAGGCAGAACGTAGCGAAAACTTCCGGTGATTCAGCACATAAGCTCCGTTTAAACCCGTATTGCGAATACTGACATCCGGTCGTTGCGGGTACGATGCACCGGGAGGTATATTCACTGACCGATCATCAATGTAAAAACCGCTGTACTTCTGGTAGAAAATGTCGGCCGCAAATTTCTTGGCAAGTATGTTCGCCTGAAAATCACGGGCGGAGGATTCACCATAGGTGGATTTACTTTTTTCGCTGAGCGGAATGGCGAAAGATGCTTCCAGTAACAAGTCGAAAAGATAGGCACCGATGCCAAAGGTGAAGCTGTTATTTGGCGAATAATTGATTCGTGATTTCTGCTGGTTCCTGTCGCGCAGCGTAAAATATAAATCGCGCTGCTTCAGTACAGGCCATACCATGAATTTATCCGGGAATTCCTCGATGTAATAAGCGCGCAAGGAGTCTGTCTCTTCCTGCGCCTGCACAGCTAACGGAAGAAGTATTATCATCAGCCAACAATGGCGGAACCGCATCACAGAATGTACTCGCTCAAATCCTTATTCTTTACCAGGCTGCTTAATTTATCCCTCACCATGGCAGCGCTGATCACGATGGATGATCCGGATGCAATTTTATCGGGAACATCAAATAGAAATTCATTCAGCAACCGGCTCATCACCGTATGCAGCCTGCGCGCCCCTATATTCTCCAATTCAGCATTGATCACAAAAGCTGTTTTGGCAATTTCCTGAATGGCTTCCTCATCAAATGTAATATCTACGTCTTCTGCCTTGAACAATGCTTTGTACTGAAGCGTCAGCGCATTCTTTGGCTCTTTCAGTATTTGAATGAAATCTTGTTCCGTCAGGTTGTTCAGTTCCACACGTATCGGGAAGCGGCCCTGCAATTCCGGAATTAGATCGGATGGCTTGCTGTACAATCGGAAGTAAATCACGCTGCACGCCTTCGCGGCTAACATCAGGACCGCTGCCGCCTTTGCGGGCGCTGCTGGCAATTTTATCGATCTCATCGATAAAGATAATTCCTGCATTTTCCGCGCGCTCGATCGCCTCATCCTTCACTTCATCCATATCGATCAGTTTTGCAGCTTCTTCTTCGAGCAAAATCCTACGCGCTTCAGCAACTGTTACCTTACGCTTTTTGGCCTTCTTAGGCATCATGCCGCTGAGCATTTCCTGAATATTCATCATCGACACTTCGTCCATCATGCCAGCACCGATCATTCCGATGTTGGGATTAACGGAGGCTTTGATGTTGATTTCAACCTTCCGGTTTTCCAGTTCACCGTTTTTCAGCTTCTCACGGAAGAGGGCACGGGTGCGCTCGTTGAGTTCAGCGTCAGATGCAGGCATCTCGCCCGATTCACTTTCTGCACTGCCCGGAAAACCGGTACGGGCAGGTTGCTGCCGAAGCGGAGGAATGAGGGCGTCCAGAATAATATCATCAACTGCCTGGCCGGCCTTTTCACGCACCTCTTCTTTTTTGCGTGCTTTTACCATGTTCACCGATTGCTCCACCAGGTCACGCACCATGCTTTCTACATCACGCCCTACGTAACCTACTTCGGTGAATTTAGAAGCTTCAACTTTAACAAATGGTGCATCGGCCAGGCGAGCCAGCCTGCGGGCGATTTCTGTTTTACCCACACCAGTCGCTCCGATCATCAGGATATTATTGGGCACAATTTCCCCACGGATATCTTCGGTTACACTCATCCTGCGCCAGCGGTTGCGTAAGGCAATAGCTACATTTCGTTTTGCATCCTGCTGCCCGATAATGTATTTATCCAGTTCATCAACTATCTGCCGGGGTGTTAAATGGTTTGAATTCATCATAACGTTCGCTTTCTCAAAATCATTCTGTTCAATTCGGCCGCTAAGGTAAAGGTATAATTCATGTTTCCGGTACTGTACCGGCTGCCCGCAACAATCATTTGAAAGGTGCTTATCGTTGCTGCCATTCCCAGTGTAAATCCGGATCCTCCTCCACCGGAGTCGAGCCGGAGTTCCTGCTGCCGAAGAAAATTATAGCCCATCAATAACTGCACATTGCGGTGTACAATTACCTCTGCACCCAACGAAGTGTGGTTCATCACCTGTTGAAAAGTACTCAGGCTTTCCTCCGTGGAAGGATCATCATAGGAATCACCCGGCCTTACGAGGTTATACGCAGTAAGCGTAAAACGAACGGGCATGTATTCCGGTTTAACCGTGATGCCGGCCTGCACATCAAACGGTAACCCGGATTGATCCGAATCAGAATAGCTGGAGAACGGAAATCCCAGGTTTTTTATCACCAAACCCACAGCGAGTTCCTGTTCCGGATGAATGAATAATCCACCAAGATCTGCCGCAAAGGCAGCTGCCCGGTAGCCAACTATGTTGGAGAAAAGAAATTTCGAAGTGATGCCCATGCGGAAGTTACCCACCTGATGACTCTTACTGAACATCACTGCGGTTTCACCGGAAGAAAAGGTGCCGAGCGAATTTCCGGCAGCATCAAAGCCTTCTATTTCTCCATAGCTGATGTG
>JALOMI010000224.1 GCA_025455465.1 Cyclobacteriaceae bacterium
GAAAACATAATCATCGGTGTTGATCACCCGGTCTTTCTTAGGTGTTGTAGTTTGAGCCTGAGCTACAGTGTCTTTTTTATGAAGAAGCGAATCCGGCTTCGTGGTAACCACATCCGGTTTTGATTTTACGGTATCCTGCTGGCCCTGAGCCTCGCGCAGTCGGGCATTAATCAGATCTTTGATACTGGTTGGCCGTGCTTCTTCCTGTTTCCTGCGTTCCTGAATGTAACGGGCTTGCTGCAGTTCTTTTCTGCGGGTGGCCGGAGTGAACGTGCCGTTGTTGAGATTGAAACTTCGGTTAACGTAAATATCATCCCGCAGCCGCTGTTTCATGGTGAAGACCAGCTTGTTCTGACTGAAATTAAAATCATAATCACGGATGCTGGAGGCAAAATTGGATACCTGGGTATAAATACCCGAAGTACGCTCATACCGGAAAATATTCACGATGCCCCGCTGGTCGCTCAGGTAATAATAGATGTTGTCATTAAGAGCGAGCGGAGCATAATCCTTGCTGAGTGTGTTGGTGATTCGGGGAAGTACCGTAGTTGTGGTATCGAGATCGAAAACAAACAAATTGAAGTTGTCGGTAAGGTCTCCCAGGGAAGGTTTCTTGCCTGTATTCAGTGAATCGGAAACGCGGTTTGAGCTGAAGACAATGCGGTTGGTGCCGGGCACGAAGGAAGGATCCAGATCATCGTAGATATCGTTGGTGAGCCTGCGCACGCGGTCTCTTCGTGTACTGATCAGGAAAAGATCGTTCTGGCCTTCAAAATCGGCACTGATTACCACCAGCCTTCCGTTGCTGGAGAAACTGATGCTGCGCACGTTATTGAATCGATCCAGTTCGCGGGGAAGTTTGGTTTTCGTAGCCAGGTCGTACAACCAGAACGTGTATTCACCGCGCTTCACACCAATTACGCCCAGGGTATTCGCATCAGCCCAGTTGATAATGGGCAGCCGATAATCGACACGCTGACCAATAACACGGGTGCCACCGCGCAGAATAATGGTTTCCTTGTTATTCTCCAGGGAACGAACCTTAACCACATAGTGGCCGCGATCGTTCTCGGCATAGGCCAGGTAGCGTCCGTCAGGACTTAATTTAATGGTAGTAAATTCAGTGGTTCTGTTATGCCGCGTGGTGAATCGAATGGAATCCTGAGGAAGAATATAGGTCTGCGACACCACGTTTTCAATCTGGCGGTAATAATTGTGCCACTCGTTCATCAGCTGGTTAAAGCTGACACCCAGGGTAATGAGAATACTTTTTTCTTCATTCCGTGTAACGCGCGTATAGTTGAGGATGTTGGATACGCTGCTCTTTCCGTAGCGCTCGGCAATGTAATTCCATACCGACTGACCAATCAGTGCAGCTTCGCGGTCGGAAAATTTTATGATTCGTTTTACATTGCGCGTATTGATAACCTGACGGATAAAGTCGTCCATTTCGGCTGTCCATCCGTGTGCCACATAAAGGGCGGCTCCGCTAACAAACCACTCAGGAAGGTTCATCAGCAACGAACTTTGAAAGATGTCACGCAGATTACCACCGTACATCATTTCATTCAGCATTAACTCGCTTATCTTGAACAGCAACTCTTCTTTCAGTTCCTGCGCGGTGCCCTGGTGGGCAACTTCAACAAAAGGTTTTACGAATTCGGTCTCGCCCCCAACGTTGAAGAAGGTATGGTTCAAACCCATGTTGCTCTGGCGGAGGTCGGTCAGCGAATTGTAAAGGAAAATCTTGGTCTTGAAAAAAGGAGGGTAACCAATCAGGTCGGTAATGCGGTCGAATTCCAGCTCAAGGAACTGCAGGGCTTCGGTGGCAATGCCCCTGCGTCCGTCATAGTAATAAATGTCAAAGTTTTCTCCGCTGAGGTATTGCCATTTGAATTCCTTGTATTGCTGCCTGTTTTTACCAAAAACTTCGCGGGCCTGCTGTGCTTTTGCTGCCGGAATTGAGGCGAAAAGGAGGAGTAATGTTATTAACCTAAAGGTGATGTTATCAATGCGCACGTTTCTCTCGTTCTAGGCTGATTTCCAATATAATGATTTATAACGATTCAGGTCTGCCGCATTGTTTAACGGACTTCCATTTTCAAGCCAATCGGTAAAAATCTCCGAAAAATACGGAGCCAGACTCACACCTTTGGTACCCAGGCCATTGAAAACCGCCAATTGCGTGTATTTCGGATGCAGCCCGAGCATGGGCCTGCGGTCTGGCGTGGTTGGCCTGAATCCCCATTCCTGCCCGGTAATTCGGTAAGGGAAAGCAATTAATTCATTCAGTTTTTCCACCAATTCAGTTTTACCCGCTTCGGTTATCTCCGGCCGCAAATCGTCCTTGGCATAGGTAGCCCCGACTTTCCAGATGTCCGGAACAACATAAACACCCCGGTTGTAGATGGTGTTTACAGAAACCGGTGATGAAATGGTTAATGTCTCGCCTTTTAAGGCCCGTATCGGCAGCCAGGAAAAATTTCGGCTGTGGCGGATCTGCTCGCCCGTACAGTAGACAATGGACGAAGCCCCGATGCCTTTGTAAGTAACTGATTCAGCTTCAAACTGAAGCTGATCCTCATCAAAAAATTCTTCCAGCAAAGCTCCCTGAATTCGCAGGGTTGAACGCACCGCATGAATGAAATTTTTGGTATTAAGGTAGCCGCAGCGCTTCAGCAACAGGCCACCGAACGGGTTATGCACTTCGTTAGCATGCCAGGTCGAAAGATGGATGTGTTCGAGGTATTGTTCATAGTCGGCCGAAGCGCTCTTTCCCATCCAGGCATTTTGTTCTTCGATCGAGATAAATGGCCGGTACAATGGCATTGGATGATAGAATGATGAACCTGTATAGGCTTCAGCCTGCCGGTAAAATTTTTCCAGGTAGGGAAACAGGTCATCGGCCAGCCAGGTTTTTTCCATCACTTTGCCGGTGATCGGATTAAACAATCCGGCAGCTACACGACTGGCGCTGGTGGGTGTTGGCTGATCAATCACCACAATTTTTTTTTGACGGTATAACAGTTGCAGGGCAAGGCAGGAACCGGCCAGGCCCTGCCCGACAAGAATATAATCTACCGGTTGTTGAGTCATCGTTAAAATTCAGTCTGCAGGCAAAACAAATACAAAAATCAGGATTAATTTGCATGACACATCGTTGTTATGTTATCGGTTCAGTCATTTGAGTTCAATCCCTTTCAGGAAAACACCTATGTGGTTAATGATGAAACAGGACAATGCCTGGTGATTGATCCGGGGTGTTCTGATCGCAGTGAAGAACAGATGCTGCAAGACTACATCCGCTCTAAGCATCTGACGGTTAAGGAGCTAATCAACACGCATTGTCATATTGATCACGTGTTGGGAAATTCCTTTGTCAAAACGGCCTTTGGCGTTAAGCTTTGGATCCATCCGAAGGAAGAACCCCTGTTGAAGTCGGTTAAAGCGTATGCGCCCAACTATGGTTTTTACCAATACCACGAAGCAACGGCTGATCATTACTTGAAAGAAGGAGACACCATCACACTGGGAAATGACGTGTTAAGGGTGTTGTTTGTGCCGGGGCACAGTCCGGGGCATATCGCATTGTACAGCGCATCGCACAAACTCGTTATTGCCGGAGACGTGTTGTTCCGGCAAAGTATTGGCCGCACTGATTTGCCGGGCGGTGATTACGACACCCTGATTGAGAGCATTCATACCAAACTCTTCACGTTGCCTGACGAGGTTACCGTATATTGCGGGCATGGTCCGGTAACCACCATTGGTTATGAAAAGCGGAACAATCCGTTTTGTGCCATTCAGTAATTCCAAACCAGCTGCATGCTTCGCCACCTTCCTAACCTTCTTACTTCCCTGAATCTCTTATGTGGCGTACTGGGTATTGTCGCTACGTTTGAGGCATGGTCATGGCCGGCAGCCTGGTTTATCTGGATGGCCTGCGGTTTTGATTTTCTGGATGGGTTCACGGCACGCCTGCTGAACGTAAGTTCATCGATCGGTAAGGAGCTTGATTCACTGGCCGATGCAGTAAGTTTTGGGGTTTTGCCTTCGGTGATCATGTACTCCATGTTTAAAGAACAGGATGCCGGCATGATGACTTACGCTGCTTTTCTGATTGCCATTCTCTCTGCGGTTCGCCTCGCCATCTTTAATGTGGACGAGACCCAGCGAGATTCATTTAAGGGGTTGCCAACACCGGCTAATGCGATTTTTCTCTCAGCGCTGCCCTTGCAGGCAGGTGTGATTGGCTCATGGCTTGAAAACCCGGTAGTTTTGTTGATCATCACGATAGTCTTTTCACTGCTGCTGGTGTCACGCATTGAACTGTTTGCCCTGAAGTTTAAGTCTTTTCGCTGGCAGGATAATCAACTTCGTTTCAGTTTCCTGATAGCCGCAGTGGCGCTGTTGCTTATTTTTTCAACAGCAGCCATTCCCTGGGTTATACTGTTATATATCGGGTTATCGTTAGTGCAAAAAGCATTTAGTTAATAATCCGGATATTTGCCTGGATGAAGCAATGGTGGTCTGTGCGGACGTTCAGCCTGGTGGTGCTGCTGCATGCCTTAACGGCTGTTGCCGGCAATTACCTTGGGGCACAGTCTTCCGTGCTGGCAACGGGCAGCTGGTTCAGAGTAGCTGTCGATAAGCCGGGTGTCTATCGCATCGACTTTTCCTCATTTCGCGCCATGGGCTTCGACCCGAACAATACGGATCCGCGAAGAATAAAAATATATACGCAGGGCAGCGGCATGTTGCCGCAGGCTAACAACCAGGATCGAAAAATTGATCTGCAGGAAATTGCCATTCATATTCAAGGCGAACAGGACGGCATCTTTCATCAGCAGGATTTCATCCTGTTTTATGCCGAAGGTGCTGATCGTATATCGTACGATGTTCAAAAGGATATCTTCAGGTATGAAAAGCACATCTATGAAAAATCGAATTATTATTTCATCACAGTAGCCGACAGCCCCGGTAAGCGCATTGGTGAATCGCCCAACCTCAGCGGAAATTTTCCACAGGTACGGGAATACGATGCCTTCACCTATCATGAAATAGATCGCGTAAATGTTTTACGCTCCGGCCGTGATTGGTTTGGTGAAGCATTTGCCACCAGCACCGAACTGACTTTGCGTTTTCCGGTATCCGGTATAGTCAGTGGTTCTCCCATTAAACTTGTTTCTGCGGTAATGGCCAGCGGATTTGGAACAACCCGCTTTGATCTTTTTTTCAATGGTGTAGCCGCTGGGCAGCAGGTGATTGCCGGAATACCCAATACACAGTATGGTATTAAGGGAAGGCAGGTAGCTGATACCATATCGTTGAATGCCACGCAAGTTCTGG
>JALOMI010000225.1 GCA_025455465.1 Cyclobacteriaceae bacterium
CCCTTTACCCGTGAATTCTCCTCATTGACTTCCGTCCAATTTATCACCTCCATTCTGGTGGATACTATTGGCACGAAGACACTAGTCATTGGCTACGACCATCGCTTCGGAAAAAATCGTGAAGGAAGTTTTGAAGAACTGCGACTTAACGGCCCAGCATATGGTTTTACAGTAGAAGAAATTCCCCGGCAGGATGTTGATCATATCACCGTAAGTTCAACAAAAATACGCAAGGCATTGGAGTCTGGTGAGGTAGACCTTGCCAACCACTTATTAGGGCGGCCGTACAGTATCACAGGCCGTGTGATTAAGGGAGACAAACTCGGACGACTGATCGGTTTCCCAACCGCCAATATCGAAGTTGACGCTGCCCACAAGCTGATTCCCTGTGATGGCATTTATGCAGTAACAGTTCATTATGCGCATAAAATCTTTCAGGGTATGTTGTACATCGGCAACCGGCCAACGGTTGGCGGTGGCAGACATTCTATCGAAGTAAATATCTTTGATTTCAATCGCGATATCTACGGTGAATCACTGACACTTCACATTCATCAGCTTATTCGGTTCGATTCGCAATTCAGTGACCTTGAGGCACTGAAAGCCGAACTGCAACGGGATAAGGAACGTGCTTTAGTGATTCTTAATAATGCATAGCAGACTGGCGGGTATGAGTCTTCAGAATAAAATCCTTTGGCAACCTTCAGAATTATTCCGGACGGAATCCAATCTGAACCATTACATGCAATGGCTGCATCTGCAAACAGGCTTACAATTTTCAGATTATCATGAACTCTGGCAATGGTCTGTTGATCGCCCTGAAGAATTCTGGAAATCTGTCTGGGATTATTTTGACATACAGTACTCCGGAAACAGAACATATATTTAGGAAATCCTCTTCGGAACGGCCGGCTATTATTTATGCCAGTGAAAAGAATACTCCGCAGGAAATAAGCTGGAAGCAATTGGAGCACCGGGTATCATCCTTGCAACAATTTCTCAAGAAGGCTGGTGTTCTTACCGGTGACCGGGTCGCTGCCTTTCTTCCTTGCATACCCGAAGCCACAGTGGCTTTCCTGGCCACCAACAGCCTCGGAGCAATCTGGTCAAGCTGCTCTCCGGATTTCGGATTGCAGGCTGTAATCGACCGATTTGCTCAGATCGAACCAAAAGTTCTTATAACTGTAAAACGCTACGGTTACAATGGTAAAATAATTGACCGGTCTAATGTAGTTCAGGACCTGCTTCATGCTCTCCCAACGGTGCAACACATTATCCTTGTTGACACTGAAGATGAATTGGCGGATGAACGCTTTGTTCACTGGAACCGCATCCTTGATATCCGTCCTCAACCATTACAATTTGAACGAGTTCCTTGTGAGCATCCGATCTGGATCCTGTATTCTTCCGGTACTACCGGCTTACCAAAATCCATGGTACACAGCACCGGAGGCATACTGCTGGAACACCTGAAATACCTTTCCTTTCATAATAACATTAAAGAAGGTGAGCGTTGCTTCTGGTATACAACAACCGGTTGGATGATGTGGAATTACATTCAAAGCAGTTTGCTCTGCGGAGGTGTTCTTGTTTTGTATGACGGAAGCCCGGGCTATCCTGACCTTAACCGCCTCTGGCAACTGGCGGAAGAAACACGCATCCATCATTTCGGCACCAGTGCCTCCTTCATCATGGCATGCCGGAAAAATGATATAAAGCCCAATAAATTTCAACTTCAGGAACTAATCTCCATTGGATCAACCGGAAGCACACTGCCGGCAGAAGGCTTTGATTGGGTTTATCAGTATGTTAAGCCGAACGTATGGTTAGCCTCCATCAGCGGAGGTACCGATGTTTGCAGCGCTTTTGTTGGAGGTAACCCCATACTACCCGTTTACAGCGGTGAGATTCAATGCCGGGCACTCGGCTGCCGGTTAGAAGCATTTGATGAGGATGGTAAATCAATAAACGGTAAGGTTGGCGAAATGGTGATCACCCGGCCTATGCCCTCCATGCCCGCTTACTTCTGGAATGATCCGGAAGGAAAGCGATACCTCGAAAGTTACTTTGAAACGTATCCGGGAATCTGGCGGCATGGGGACTGGATTGAAATCACAGAAACCGGAGGAATAGTCATTTACGGCCGCTCGGATGCTACCCTTAACCGTGGAGGTGTACGCATCGGCACCAGCGAAATTTACCGGGCTCTGGATTCCTTGCCGCAAGTCACGGATAGCCTGATTGTATGCATTGAAAAGCCAGACGGGGATTTCTGGATGCCCTTGTTTATAGTACTCAAGGACGGCCTGATCCTGGATAAGTCCTTAAATGATTTGATACGCAATACCCTGCGCACCCTGTGTAGTCCTCGCCATGTACCCGACAGTATTCATCAGGTGGCCGAGGTACCCTATACCATTAGCGGCAAGAAAACGGAAATGCCGGTTAAGAAAATACTGCTGGGACATCCAATGGAAAAAGTCGTTCATGCAGGCTCATTGCGCAACCCAGCATCGCTGAAAGCCTTCAGCGATATTGCCAACCAGAACTAACCGAGTTAACTACGAACTAAATAAGATGAATCATGCGTAAAACCACCATCAATTTCCAGGTTGAACTGGATGAAAATAATGTCCCTGAACGCATTATATGGGAGGCCACCGATAAGCCAGAAATGGCTCCTTCAGAAACCAAATCCATCAGCCTTTCCTTATGGGATCAGCAGCAAAAAAATACCCTTCGTATTGACCTGTGGACCAAGGATATGCCCGTGGATGAGATGAAACGTTTTTTCATTGACTGCCTGGGAGGGTTGGGACAGAGCATCTTAACCAGTACCGGGGATGAGTTCATGGCCTCTGAAACCCATGCACTATGTGATCGGCTTATTACCCATATCCGTCAGCAAAACTCTCCCAAAAGCTGACACTTAAATAATTACTTTATCGAAATCGCAACCGATTTCTTTGGGTATTAATTTAATTTTGTACTTTTCTGAGAGGTACCGAAGTACCTAACAGTCACTTAATTTATAAACGAAACCTAACCATTAAATCAGACTCTATGGAGAAGTTTTACAAACGATCGATGGGGCTTTTGCTGCTCATGCTGCTGTGCTCCACGATAATCTATGCGCAGACCACTGTCTCCGGAACAGTGAAAGATGCCGCTACAGGTGAAGGCCTGGCCGGTGTTAACATCGTGGTGAAAGGAAGGGTACAAGGTACCATTACCAACACCCGTGGAGAATTTAACCTTTCTGTAAGTCAGGCTCCGCCAGTAACCCTTGTATTTTCATTTATCGGTTATACCACCCAGGAAATTGATGTGACCGATGCAAACACAACCAACCTGAATGTAAGCTTAGCGGAAAGCTTTTTACTGGGTCAGGAAGTTGTGGTGACGGCTTCAAGGGTTGAAGAGAGTATTATTAAATCACCGGTCACAATTGAAAAGGTCGACCTGCTGGCTATCCAGCAAACCACAGCGCCTGACTTTTTTGATGCCCTTGCCAGTGTTAAAGGTGTTCAGGTCGCGTCTGGAAGTTTGAATTTTACACAAATCAATACGCGGGGTTTTGCCACCGTTGCGAACGTTCGGTTTGTTCAACTGGTCGATGGCATGGATACCTCCGCTCCGCTGTTAAACTTCCCTACTGGTAACATCGTTGCGATGAGTGAATTAGATGCAGAAAGCATGGAGCTTGTACCGGGTGCCGCATCCGCTCTTTATGGACCCAACGCTTTCAATGGCATTCTGATGATGAAAAGTAAAAGCCCGTTTGAATACCAGGGATTGAGTGCCATGTTCAAAGGAGGCGTAACCAATTCAAATGCCGGTGGAATGCATCCGTTGTATAATTATGGCATTCGTTACGCAAAAGCCTTTAATAACAAATTTGCTTTTAAAGTCAACTTCTCCATGCTACAGGCAACTGACTGGACCAGTAATGACTACCGAACAGAACGTTTGAACCCAGGTTCAACTGTGGATCTGAGCGGAAGACCAAATTTTGACGGCCTCAATACCTACGGAGACGAAACTCCGATTCCAGTTCCTATTGGCGGAACTTTTGGAACACTCGATCTCCGCAGAACAGGATTCAGAGAAGAAGATATTCTTGATAACAATGATGCTACCAGCATGAAAGCGGATGCCGCTCTGCATTACCGTATTAATGACCGGGTTGAAATCTTGTACAATTTCCGCTATGGCGGTGGCAGTTCAATCTATCAGGGAACAGAAAAATATGCTCTAAGAAACTTCACGCAGAATTTTAACAAACTCGAACTGAAGGGAGACAACTTCTTTATCCGGGGTTACCGAACAGAGACCCGGGATGGCGACTCCTGGAACATGAGTGCTCAGGGCGGATTTATGAACGAATATTACAGCCCAACAGCCACTAAATGGGCACCGGAATATGCGCAAACCTATGTGCTTGCCATGCAAGGCTATGTTCCCGGTGTACCTGCCGGAAACACGGAATTAGCACATCAAGCTGCACGAGCATTTGCCGACCGCGACAGACCTCAACCTGGCACTCCTCAATTTCAGGCATTAGCCGATCAGGTGAGGGCGAACTTATTTCAGAGACAACCTCCCGGTTCATCATTTGTTGACAATTCAAGACTCTATCATGGCGAATTCAACTATCAATTCAAGCAAATCGAAGTAGTTGATTTCATGGTCGGTGGAAATGTTCGTCAATACGATTTGTTCAGTGACGGTACTGTATTCAATGAAGACCCTGAGGGTGATGGCGTAAATGAACGAATCAAGATTTTTGAATACGGAGCTTACGGACAAGTTGCAAAAACACTGGGTGAATCACTCCGTTTAACAGCCTCCTTACGTTACGACAAAAATGAAAACTTCGAGGGACGAGTAACACCGCGTTTTTCTGCTGTTTACACGGTCAGTGAGAACCATAATTTCCGGGCTTCTTATCAAACAGGTTTCCGTAACCCGGATACACAAGCACAGTTCATTTACTTTCCTGCAACCGGTGGAACACTGCTGGGTAGTACTGAAGCCAATGCAGCACGCTATGGTGTTCACAATGGTGGATCCTGGACACAAAGTTCATACAACGCATTCCGCGCATCTGGCGGAGTTCTTGATGCCAACGGAACCCCGGTTGGCGGAAACGCTAACCTATTGGTAACCGCCAATATTCCTTATGTTGCTCCGGAAAGGCTGACCTCTTTCGAGATTGGCTACAAAGGACTTTACAATAATTCATTCCTTGTCGATCTGAATGCCTATTACACGCAATACCAAGACTTCATTGGTGGTGAAATCGTTGCTGCCAAACAAGAAACTGTTCATCAGGGTGTAACCTATGCACCCGGAAGACTCTATTCCTTGTATGCCAATAATCCGGAAAATATAGACTCCTACGGTGTCGGACTTGGCATCACGTACAGTTTCTCTAAAGGGTACACATTAAACGGCTCTTACAATTATGCAACGTTTGTTGCCCCTGGTGACACGGAAGATTTCCGTTCCGGATTTAACACCCCTGAAAACAAGTTCAGTGTAGGTATCGGCAACAGAAAAGTGGCCAAAAATCTCGGCTTCAATGTTAACTACCGCTGGCAGGAAGGATTTCGCTGGGAATCTTCTTTTGGCGACTGGGATGTGCCTGAATTTGGTGTTTTGGATGCTCAGATCAACTACCGTGTTCCTTCCATCAAAACCATTGTTAAAGTGGGTGGTACGAACCTGTTGGGCGGTGATTACAGAACCAACTTCGGAGCTCCTTTTGTAGGGCAGCAGTTTTACCTGCAACTGACGTTTGACGAATTCTTCAGATAGTAGAAAATAAACGCAAAAGCTTTATGACTATGAATAAATTAAAATACATATCACTGGCGCTTTCGTTACTGTTGTTAACGGGTGCCTGTGAGCAAGAAGTAATTGAACTTACCCAGCCTGAACCAGATTTAACCAACGTAGGCGCTGACCCTTGCTCAGGAGGTGCCGGACAGGCTAACTTTTCCAAGTTCATTGCTATCGGTAACTCGTTTGTTGCCGGT
>JALOMI010000041.1 GCA_025455465.1 Cyclobacteriaceae bacterium
CCCGATCTTCATCTTGCTGAACAGGTAGGGCAGCAGGTCGCCACCGGAGCCTGCGCGCTCGTTGAAGAGCATCACCTTCGGTCCGAAGATGCCGGCATTGGGGGTGAGGAAGGGGCGGTGATCGGCCGCGCGGCTGTTGAAGTAGCCGTGCAGTTCGCGCGCCATGATGTCTACCATGTAGTCGGCCGCAGAGCCTCCACCGTTGTTGCGTTCGTCAATGATCGCGCCCTTCTTATCCTGCTGGGCGAAGTAGTAGCGGTTGAAATAGGTATAGCCCGGCTGGCCGGTGTTGGGCAGGTACACGTAGGCGAGCTGGCCTTTAGAAAGCTCGTCTACTTTTTTGCGGTTGCTTTCTACCCAGTGCATCATGCGCAGCTGATTTTCATTCTCCACGGGAACTACGGTAACCAGGCGCGAACCCTCAGGGGATGGTTTGCTGTTCACCCGGATTTTGATCTGGCGGTTGGCGGTGCCCTCAAAAAATTGATAGAGGTTGTCGGATGCGGTAACGGCTTTGCCTTCTACCTCCAGCAGGTAATCACCGGCTTTGATGTTGATGCCCGGCTCGCGCAGGGGCGCTTTCAGGTCGGGGTTCCAGCTTTCGCCCGTATAGATTTTTTTGAAGCGGTACAGGTTGTTGGCCACTTCGTAATCGGCACCCAGTAACCCAATCGGTACCGATTTTACTTCGGGCATATCCCCACCGCTCGTATACGAGTGCCCCACGGCCACTTCACCACCGAGTATATCCACAATGTAATTCAGGTCGGTGCGGTGACGCACATGATCAACCCACGGAGCATACCATTTGTACACGTCATTCCACGGTGCGCCATGCGTGTTGTTCACGTAGAGAAAATCGCGCTGGTAGCGCCAGCCTTCGCGGAGAATCTGTTTCCACTCGGCCATGGGCTCCACTTTCACCTTCAGCGAAGCGAGGGCATCAAGTTTTCCATCGCCCGGTTTTTTGTTGTTGTCGCTGGTGCCGAGGATGCCCCACGTGGAGTTGCTGCGGTAGAGCAGGGCCTTGCGGTCATTCGAAACACTCACGTCATTAACCGGGGTGAGGTACACTTCGGTTTTCAGGTCTTTGAAGTTGTAGCGGTGGAGTGTGGCGCCCTGCTGGTTGGGAACGGCCTCGGCATAGAACACGTATCCTTCCGGACCGGGGTATAACGCCATGTAGTTACGCAGCGGTATATCCACCGCAAGAATGCGCTGGGCGATGTTGTCCATGTCGATTTTGACAACCGGTGTTTTGGCTGGTGGCGGAGGTGATGCCGGAGTTTTTGATCCGGTTTTGGAGGCGGTTGCCGGTGCGGCAGGTTCTTCCTTGGGTTTGTCTTTTTCATCATCGCTGCGCGGGGCAAGGGGTGATGCATCGTCTTTGTTCAGCACGATCAAATACAGGGCACGCGTTACTGGCCGGTCGTATGAACTCATGTCGAGCCAGCCGGTATTCAGACCAAAGTTGGTGCTGGCCAGGAAGTACAGGTATTTTCCGGTGGCATCCCACACGGGGGAGATAGCATCGGCCATACCATCGGTGAGCTGAAGGTTCTGGCCGGTTTCAACGTGGTGTACTTTAATCACTTTGTAATGGCTGTCAATCAACCGGGCATAGGCAATCCACTTGCTGTCGGGCGACCACACCGGGTTCATCGAGCGGTTCGGATGCGCATAGCGTTCGGTGTCTGCTTTTTTGGTTACCCCCGAGTTGACATTGGTGTACCATAAATTATAATCGGTGTCGGTGAAGGCCAGGTATTTTCCATCGGGCGACCATTCGGGGCGGAAGAAGAACGTGGGGTTGGGAATGGCAATCACTTTTGGTTTTTCCAATCCTTCCTGGTCGCGGATCATCAATTGATATTCACCGCTCGCATCGCTGAAGTACGCAATGCGTTTGCCGTCAGGCGACCACACCGGGAAGCGCTCGGCCGAACCGGATGCGTTAGTGATGTTGCGCCAGTTGCCTTTCTCCTTCGGCACGGTAAAGATTTCTCCGCGGTGTTCGAACAATGCGCGTTGACCTGTCGGTGACAGCGAAGCATTTTGTAATTGTGTCGGACGAACATCCATCCAGCGCTCGCGTGCCCAGTGAAAATCACCGCGCACGTTGATGGTGAGTTTTTTTGTGGTGCCGTTGGCCGGATTCAAGGTGTGGAGATAACCCCCTTGTTCGTACACTATCAAACCACCACCGGCATCGAGGCTTTTCACATCGAAGTCGGCATGAAAGGTTTGTTGTTTCAATTCATTGGTAGCCGGGTTAAACGACCAGACGTTGTTGGCATAATCACGCTCCGATAAAAAGTACACTACGTTGTTCAGCCAAACCGGATCGGTATGGCGTTCGTTGTCGGTACGCGGGGTCATCTTCAGGTCGTACGTTTTCAGATCCACAATCCAGATGGGCTTGGCCTGGCCACCGCGGTAATTGCGCCACTCAGGATCCCAGAAGCCGATCTGCTGGTAGGCGATGTATTTTCCGTCTTCCGAAATTTCTCCGGCAACAGCACGGGGAATCGGCAAGGCTTCGGGCATGCCGCCTTTCTTGCTGATCGTATAAATCTTTGATTCCAGGGTGGGCAGCATTCCTTCCCGGCTGGTAGCAAACAGAATGTGTTCCCCATCGGGCGTCCAGCCCGTAACCTGGTCGGCACCGGGATGCCACGTCAGGCGTTCCGGTTGTCCGCCTTCGGTGGGAATCACATAGACATCGGTGTTGCCATCGTACTGGCCGGTGAACGCGATATGTTTTCCATCCGGAGAGAAATGAGGATTGGTTTCCATGCCTTCGTTGGAGGTGAGCCTGCGGGCATCACCGCCTTCACGGGATACAATCCATAAGTCGTTGGCGTACACAAAGGCAATGTGTTCATTGCTGATGGTGGGCTGGCGCAGCAGCATGGTGCCGCTGGATGAACTGCCCTGGGCGTGGAGTGCCGGTACGGCCGGCAGCAGCAGAAAAATCAACAGGAAAATCTTCTTCATAGCAAACTGGTTTGAGGGCTGAAAGTAGGAAGAATTGTAGCGGTGACAGTGATCATCGTCACCGCCAATAACCACTCATCCACTATATTTTTAAACCGGGTGTTCCGGATTGCCTGCAGGAACAGAAAAGCATTCCGAAACACATTACCCGTTCGCTTGTTATTTACGCTGCCTGAACTCACATCCAGATGAAACACATACCCAATCGAATTCTTGCCCTGTTATTCCTGCTTTCTGCATGGGGGTATATAGGTTGCTCCAGCAACGATGAACCCGTGCGCATTGATTGTGCCACGGTCAGCATTACCGTGGCCGTGGCCGGCACCACCAACCCGACATCGTGCGCGGTCAGCAACGGGTCAATCACGGTAGCGCCTACCGGTGGGGAAGAACCCTATACGTATAACCTGAACAACACCTCCACCTTTCAGTCGGGAGCCACGTTCAGCAACCTGGCCTCCGGCATTTATACGGTTACCGTGCGCGACCGCAACGGGTGTACAGGCACGATTAGCAACATTGTACTCGCTGCCCCGAACGCACCGGAAGCCACGGCCAACGCCATTGTTGCTGATGCCAGCTGCGACAATGACACGGGCAGCGTGACCATCAACGCCACGGGCGGCACCGGCACGTTGAGCTATTCGCGCAACGGCACCACCTTCCAGGCCAGCAACGTGTTTCAGAATTTGCGGGCCGGCAGCTACACCTTCACTGTGCGCGATGAAAACAACTGCGTTACCACGCTGACGGTGGCGGTACCGAATGCTACGGGGGTAACGTTCAATGGCAGCATCCGGGCGCTGTTTCAGAACAACTGCGGGGGCGGGGGTTGTCACCCGTCACGCGGTGATTTGTTCACCTATGATGCCGCACGCCTTCGTGCCGCAAGCATCAAGTCGCGTACGCAATCCGGCAACATGCCGCCCAATGCCAGCTTAACGCAGGCACAGATCAGCCAGATCGCCTGCTGGGTCGACCACGGAACCCCTGAAGAATAACGTATGCGGGTGCTGCTGACGATCGCACTGCTGACCGGCATTCTGCTGACGGGGCATTCCCAAAAGTATACGCTGCAGGAGGGTATGGTCCAGTTTTATTCACAGGCCGTGCTGGAAGACATCAAGGCGGTGAACACCCGAATCACGGCACTCTTTAATCGTGCAAACGGAGATGTGGCCCTCATCATTCCGGTGGCGTCTTTTCAGTTTGACAAGAAGCTGATGCAGGAGCACTTCAATGAAAAATACATGGAGAGTGACCAATACCCGAATGCCACGTTTGCCGGCACGATTTCCGGCTTCGACTGGTCGCGCAGCGATGAACAGCCTGTTGTGGCACGTGGCAAGCTGACGATCCATGGCGTGACGCAGGAGGTGACCGTGCCGGGTACCCTGGCGTTGACCAACGGACTGGTCGTGATGAAGGCTGCCTTTACGGTGAAGCTGGAAGACTACCGCATCAAGCGACCACAATTGCTCTGGCAAAACATAGCCGAGCAGGTGGAAGTCACGTTAGACCTGCGACTCAAACCCCAACCCTGAAAACCTATGAAGAACCATTTGCTCATCGCTCTCTATGTTATGATGCTCTCGACACTCGCGGTTGCGCAGGATGATCTGCTGCGTGAATTGCAGGCATCCGCACCGGCTGCGAAACAACCGGTGCTGGGCACCTTTAAAGGAACACGGATTGTCAACGGGCATTCGGTAGAAACCAGCAGGCAGGGAGAGCTGGAGTTCATGATCAGTCACCGCTTTGGCACGCTAAACTCAGGGGGCTATTTCCTGTGGGGACTGGATGAAGCCAACATCCGGTTAGGCCTTGATTACGGAATTACCGACCGTTTAACAGCAGGTTTCGGTCGCAGCTCGGCCGATAAAACCTATGATGGCTACGCCAAGTACCGGCTGCTCAGGCAGCACACCGATGGCACTCCGCTGTCACTGACCATGCAGGGCACTGCGGCTTACCAGGCATCTTATTCACGGGAATTTGAACAAAGCTCCGCACAGGATGCGATGTCGTATGCCGTGCAGGCGTTGCTGGCGCGGAAGTTCAAATCGTTTTCCCTGCAGTTGGCGCCTTCGATGGTGCACCGCAATTCGGTGGATCAGAATATTGCCGTGAATACACTGTTTGCCCTGGGGGCTGGTGCGCGTGTAAAAGTTACCCGCAGCTTTTCCCTGCATGCCGAGTATTATGCACGGCTGAATGAAAAAGAAAACAATCCCTACCACAACTCCGTAGGTATCGGCTTTGATCTTGAAACCGGAGGTCATGTGTTTCAGCTGATCTTCACCAACTCTGTGGGCATGACCGACCGGATATTCATTGCCGAAACAGACGGCAGTATCAGCAATGGCGACATCCGCTTCGGCTTCAACATCGCGCGAACCTTTCAGCTGAGCAAGCAGGGCTATTGAAATCCTGCTTCACTCAGGGAGGGATTTCGAACCGCGAAGCACAGCAACTGGCTTCGGCAGGCTATCGCTACAGTTGAGTAAGCCGGTACGACAGTTGAGCAAAAAAATTTTCAGGGCATACAACTATTTCAACTGCTTTGCAGTCTATAGTGCATAACCGCCATGAAAACCCTCGACTTACGCAGAACCATTTTTATCGTGCTCGGCATCGCGGTAGCCATTGCCGTGCTGTTCACCACCAGTGTTTTTGGGATGACTATGTAAGTCTTCCCGTCACCGATGATCATTCCGTTGGTTTAATCAGATTACCTAATCCAGCATGGCGCGGTACAACGCATTCAATGCCGCTTCGGCTTCTTTGTGCAACGGGCTGTCGGTAACAGTGCCCAGGTTGATACCTGCAAAGAAATACACGTTTTTATCCGGGAAATAATACAACTGACAACCCGCGCCAATGCCACCACCACTGTGTCCCCAGGCGCGGTAGCCGCCAATCAGGGCATGGTCTAAGCCGAGGCCGTATTCATTATTGCCTTTAGGCCCCATGACCCAGGTCTTCATCAGTTCAAGGGTTTCCGGAGCGAGCAGTTTTCCTTCCAGCAGGCCTTTGAGAAACATCACGGCATCTTTCGGTGTGGATACCATGCCGTCATCACCCACCATGTTTCGAACATTGTTTCGCTGAAGCAGCGATACATTTTCAACGATGCTGTTGCTGTGCCGGTCCCAGTAAGAGCTGGGGATGTTCGGATAGTCCAGGTAGCCGGGTTCATTTCTGTAAAAGGTGTGAACAAGGCCAAGCGGTTTAAAGATCGCTTCAGAAATGTAAGCGGCATGGTTGCCGGTGATGGCATCGGCCATGAGGGTGAGGATGACATAGTTGACATTGCGATAGGAATATTTACTGCCCGGAGCGAAGTCGAGTGGTTTGCCCTGAATGTAAGTCAGGTATTCTCCCGCTGTAAACGGAAACTCGGGCTGCTGCAGCAGTTTCGATACATACGCAGGTGCGTAGTTGTATTCCGGAATGCCCGAGGTGTGGTTGAGCAACATGCGCACGGTAACTTGTTCTGCACCGGTGATGTAGCGGCTGTATTTTTCCGGCAGGTAGGCAGTGATGGGCGTATCGAGTTTCAGTTTCTTCTCTTCATACAGTTTCAGGATAGCTGCGGCCATGTATGTTTTGGATACGCTTTGCAGATACTGAAGATGGCAGGGTTGCATGGGCAGCTTTGACTCAAGGTCGGCTAACCCTGCAGCTGTTTCCCACCAGCCTTCAGCAGAATATACGGCAAAGGCAACACCGGGCACACCGGAACGGGTGAGCTTCTCCAGCGCCTTGTTTATGCCAGCGGCTCGCGAGTAAGTATCAATTGGTGCAGACTCTTGAACACACGATGATGATGCAACACGATTTTGCTGCGACACCGTACAGCTGATCAGCATCGTGAACAAGAGGGTGATGACGGATGTATGGCTGATGGTTTTCATTTCTTCAGTTATTCATGATAATCAATAGTCAATGTGAACCCGCGCTCCGGTTTGTATCAGTGTTTCCGGAACCAGAGGAATGCTGGCACTGTACCCCGTCACCAGCATGAACTGGTACGTAACAAAGGGTGATAGCTGTGTCTTCCCTGCCCATGTGTTTGCACCAAGTGAAACACCCAGCGGAACGGTAAACATGCCCTTGCCTTTATGCCCGGCAGGCTGCCACACTCCGTTCACCTGTCTCCAGGATGGTGAAGGACGAGATGAAATGAGATAGCCCAGACCCGCCTTGATTTCGGTATATACATCATCAGCCAACGTGGGCCGCCATACAGTTTGCAGGTGGGGCATGAAACCATTGCCGACATTCCGGTTGCGATACCACAGCACGCCCATTTGCGTGACCCAGTTCTGCTGACCGTTGTGACTGACTTCGGTGCCGATGCCGATTCCCACATTTTTGAAATTCGACTTCAGGTTTCGGAAAGGGAGTGACAGGGCGTGAAACTGTACCGTGATGATGATCGGAAAATTGGTGTAGGTCCGTGGCGTTTCGTTTTGGGCTGATGCGGAAATCGTCAGCAGAAGAGCCGCAGCTAGTAGGATGAATCGGGTTTGCATGGGATTAACATTTTTATGCAATGTTACGGTCCCAATTACCGCTAAGACGCTGTCTCAGGGGTTTTGACGCTGAAGTGTAGCAGCTTTCCGGGTGACGTGAAGCTACAACGGCCGAAACCACTTCTTAAATGCCGGGGCTTTGAGGCGGCTCACGGTTACTTCGGTAGGGAAATTCGCTTGCGCTTTCAGCGACACGATCAGTTTGCCGTTTTCACCACGGCTGAAACCGGTGACCAGCAGATGATGAACGATAAATTGGCGGTTGAGTCGGAAAAATAGGGATTGTGGCAGGCTGCCTTCGAGTTTGTCGAGTGACTGGTTCAGGTAGTATTTCTTTCCCGGAAAGGTGCATGCGACCACGTATTCGTCATCCACAAAGAAACCGGCCACATCATCAAACCCGAGGCGGATGTCGTGTTTGCCGGATCGTACCATCAGCCCTTCGTTTTTCAGTTGCACCTCGCGCTGCAATTCTGTTTCCGAGTTCTTCCACTGGTTGTACATGTACAAGCCGATGTAGATGCCGTTCACTACAAAGAACCAGATGCCAATGATGACCAGGTCAACGGTGTAGAAGCTGATCGGTGCGGCCCGTCCGCGGACAATCCAGCTTAACAATTCGGTGGTCAGACTGATGATCAGCAAACCGATGATTATCGTACCGATGAGTTGAATTGAAATCCGCCTGGCTGGGTGCTGATCCATCGGCATTTTCCGGTCAAGGAAAAAGATGAAGGAACGTACACCGGCTATGGCCAGGTAACCTTGCACCGTATCAATGGTGAAGGTCAGCATCAAAAAACTGTTAAAGCGGATGTTGGTGTACGTAAGGTAGTAGTTGATGCCGGCAATAAACGGTACGAGAAATAAGAAAATGAGAACATCCGGATAATAAGGGTTTTTATGTTTCATAATCGAAACCATACACCTGCTTCACTTTCTGCTGTATCGGATTGGATTGAAGAACGAATTACTCCAGCCTAATCACCTAAACACTTAAACACCTAAGCACCTAAGCACCTAAGCACCTAAGCACTTAAACACCTCAATACCTCCAACTCTTCACATCCGCACCCTTCGGGGCACTCTGTTCAATACGTTTTAAAATCTTCGGCAGATACATGGTGTTGTAACGCAGCCGCGAGATGTAATTCGGATTGTCGTGGTCACCGTTCCAGCAATGTTCGGCCCGGTCGCCATAATCTACTTCGCCACCGTAGAACGGATTTTTTGTCTTCTTCAGGAATTCCTCCATCAGGTACACGGCATTGTTGAGGTAGTAATTATCCATGTCGCCACAGTAGATGTGAATCTTGCCTTCCAGCTTGGGGCCGAGTGTTGCCCAGTCGCGTTCGAGGATGTAGCGCAGGTCGTAATTTTCGCGCCAGTACGCGGCCACGCTGGGATCAATCTCACCGGTCACTTTATCCCAGAGTCGTTTCGGGTAACCGTCTTCGCCCTGCGGTGAATACACCGCTTCCCAGATATCCCATTGCTGGCCGGAACGTCCTTTGGTGCCCAGCGCCAGTTCGCGGTAGTTCATCTCGCGCAACGAAGCCGTAATCTGCCCGAGGTAATTCCGGTAGCCCGGACGCTCCAGCTTTTTGAAATCACTCTCGTACCAGTACGCATTCTTGTCGTTATAAATATCCACTAAGCAGTAGGCCCGGAAATCAATCGGGTCGGGGCATGCGGCAAAGCATCCGTTGAACTCATCCGGATAAAACATCTGTACAGCCAGCGCCTCCCATCCACCGGTGGAACCACCGTAGGTGAAGCGCGCCCAGCCCTGCCCGATGCCGCGGAATTGTTTTTCAATTTCCGGCAGCAGCTCATGCATGATCGCATCCCCGTAGGGGCCCTGCGAGGCGGAGTTCACCGCGTAGGAATCATCATAGTACGGTGTAGGATGCTGGATCTCCACCACCAGAAACCGCGGGAAATTTTTGCTCGACCACTGCCTGTAAAAATTGTAGGCTTCCTGTGCCTGGATCTTTTTATAGCCGTAGATATGAAAGCGGGTGTTGTAATCCGTAGTGTCCATGTTCGGATCAGGAGGCGTTTCACTGAAGCCGCCAAAGTCGGATGGAAAGTGTCCGTGATAAATCATCAGCGGATAGCGCGCCTCCGGATGCTCATCAAAGCCTTCCGGCACCAGCACATGGGCGCCCAGGTACATGGGCCGGCCCCAGAACTCCGTCAGCATGTTGCTCTGAATCTTGATGTGGCGGATATACTTTGTGTCTTTCGGTTCTGCTACCGGTGGGATCTTCTGGTCCATCACCACTTCAATGGTTTCGTTTTTGGAAGGGTCGATGGAAATTTTCACCGGCTTGCTGTAGAAATTGCCGGGCTTGGTATTCCACTGCTGCCCTTCGCCCTGGTCGGGGGGAAGTTTTACAGTATGCCCGGTTTTGAGGTTGAAGGTTTCGTAAATGTTCAGCAGCGCCTGCACGTAATACTCACCGGCCGGTATGTCGTTGAGACTTTGTATCGGGTAACCAAAAGCAGCCGCGTCCACCGTGACTGCCTGCCCCGGCTTCATGCCCTCCACATCCGCACCAAACACCAGCTGGGTGGCCAGGCCATCGATGATCTGGAATCGCGGCTCTGCCTTGTCGTTGTTGGAGAGCATGAGCAAAAGGCGGCCGTCCTTTAGCTGATCAGTTAATTCCGGAGAAAAGGAGATGGAAAATTGAACAGAGCCGGTTCGATCCGGTGTAGTGCATTGCAGTGTGATGACCAGCAATACCCATATACTAAGCCAGGTGCGTTTCATAAGGTTGGAGGTTTTACTAATTCGGGTGATTGAAAATGTACGGATTTTTTCTTCGAATTAAACAAAACATACATAGACGGAAGTGCCGTTTTAGTTTGGTTATATTGCGCGTTCGAATCTGGAGCAGGCCATGACGATTCATATTGTGGATGATGACAATCTCTATGCGGAGTTCATGAGACGCATGCTTGCCTTGAATCCCGAGTACACCATCCGGGTATTCCCTTCTGCGGAAGAATGGCTGAAGGCCTCCACGCCCATACCGGATGCCATTATTTCGGATATGATGCTGCCCGGACTTTCAGGTATCGAATTTTACCTCACCATCAAGCCCCGGCTTAAGCCCGAGAACAAGTTCATATTGATCAGTTCGATTACCGATGGCAAGCAGGTGCTGGAGTTTATCAAGCAAGGCATCCGCGATTATGTCATTAAAGACGACTCAACCATCGGATCGCTCAAGTCGATTCTTGAAGGCAAGGAGGATGAATACTACCTCTTTGATTAAGCTGCAGCCTTACAGCCGAACCCGTATTTCTTCTTTGTGATTGACCGGCACCGTAATGGGTACTCCATTGTACTGCAGCCGGATGGATCCCTTGTATTGGATCTGAAAGCGCTTGCCGCCCAATAAGCCCAATACTGTATCCATAAAGCCCAATTCTTTCAGGTTTAACTTTACTTCCAGCGGCACGGTGAATTCGGCCTTTGCAGGAACCTTGAGCTTCAACTGCTGATCGATGACAGCGGCTTTTTTTCCATCCACAAAAATCTCCATGTCGATTTTCTTCACCGTCATGCGCAGGTTATTCGGATTGTAGAGAATGGCATTCGCCTTCAGGAAAGGTTCATTGTTGCTGGCATCCACCACTACGTCCTTAATGTTTCGCAGCACTACATCTTCCTTCGGCTTGCAGCCGGCAATCAACACCAGAAAAATCACCGGCATCCACCAACCGGTATGAAACGTTAATCCCTTCATCATGCCCGTAAGTATAGATAATCTCTTTCTAACTTTGTCCCATGAACGCACACTTTGATGCCATTGCCGATGGCCTTGCTGAACACGGGTATGCCGTGATTGAACAATTTTTAAGCCAGCCCGAAGTGGATGCCATCCTTCAGCTGGAGCAGTTCCGGCAAACCGGTCAATTCAAGAAAGCCGGCATCGGCAACAGCCAATCACTGCAGATCCGGGAACAAATCCGCGGAGACCTTATTCAGTGGCTCGACCGCGATACGGCTCCGGAACCAGTGCAGCTCTATCTCGACCGCATTCATGAGCTGATCGGCTTTCTCAACCGGGCACTATTCCTCAGTTTGAAGGATGCTGAGATCCATTTCACCATCTACCCTCCGGGCGCTTATTACAAACGTCATCTCGATCAGTTTAAACAGGACGATCACCGCAAGTTGTCGGTGATCTGCTACCTCAATTACGACTGGCAGGAAGAACACGGTGGACAACTGCGCATGTACCTGGATGATAAAACCATGGATGTGTTACCCCGTGCCGGCACGCTGGTGTGTTTCCGCTCCGACCAGATTGAACATGAAGTGCTGCCCGCCACCCGTGAGCGCCTGAGCATCACCGGATGGATACTCGACCGTGAGGCTGCACTCAAGCATTTATCATAATCCGGCCAACTGCGCTACATGGAAGTTTACAGCTCGTATCAACATCATCGATGGCGATGAGATTCTTATCCTGTCTAACGCTTGCTGATTTTGTTGGAAGCAATTGCCCGCTGACGCGAAGACTTAAAACGGTTTACAGCATCCGTTCGTAACGCTTTGTGTTTGGTGGTTCTGCCCTGCATGCGCCTGCGCCACATCCGGAAGCTGGAGGCAGTCATGTTTTTGCGCATGAGTTCGATGACTTCTTTTTCTGACAGTCCGAATTGAACTTCAATGGCTTCAACGGGAGTGCGGTCTTCCCACGCCATCTCGATGATGCGGTTGATGTCCTCAGTCAAAAGCATATTCCGGATAACACAGTACAATCCGGAAGGTTTGTTTTTACTTTTTAAAATATTCCGGAATGAGATCCTCCCACTCCGTTGCTTCCTGATAGGCGCGTGCCAGCAACAACGGTGCGGCCTCACCATAGAGTTTGCCCAGGAAGGAAATGCTTGTTGGTGATATATTCTCATTGAAACCGTTGGGCACCACCACGCACGGATGCCCGGTGAGGTTGGTGGTCAGCAATTGCGTTCCGGCAAAACTTGGTGAGATAATCACATCATATTCTCCCAAAGCCTTATGGTAGGCTTCAATAAGTTGCTGCCGCATGCGCGAAGCATTAATGTACTCAACAGCCGGAATAAACCGTGCGGTGCGGAAGGTGTTCGGCCATGCCCAGCGAAGCTGGTTGGAAAGCAGGCTGTCTTTGTTTGAGCGTGTAAGCTCATCGAATGCAGCAGCTGCCTCAGCGGTCAGCATTAAGCGGATGGCCGCCACCGGTACAGCTGCCGGTAACTCTACCGGCTCGGGCTCAATGCCTAGAGCCCGGATGACCTCCAGCACGCGCTGATCATTTTCCTTGCCGGGATAGGTGGCATCAAACAACGTCTTGAAATACCCGATGCGTAATTTTTTCAGGTTGGTCTTTACATCATAATTAAACACCGAAGCCGCTGTGCTCTTATCCAACGGGTCTTCTCCGCGAATAACGAAATAAACCAGTGCGGCATCCCAGGCCGAACGGCAGATTGGCCCGATCTTATCCATGCTCCAGCTCAGCGCCATTGCCCCATGCCGGCTTACGGTTCCGAAGGTCGGCCGCAGGCCGCTGGCACCGCACCGTGTGGAAGGAGATACAATCGATCCCAGCGTCTCCGTGCCGATGGAAAAGGCAACGAGGCCGGCTACCGTAGCCGATGCCGAGCCGGCTGAGGAGCCGCTGGAGCCTTGCCTCAGGTTCCATGGATTTTTAGTGACGCCACCAAACCAGATATCCCCCATCGCCAAGGCTCCCAGCGTGAGCTTGACCACCAGCACAGCACCGGCATCTTCCAGTTTTTTTACCACAGTTGCGGTGGTGTTGATCTGCTGATCCATATAGGGCTCTGCTCCCCAGGTGGTCTTCGTTCCTTCCACCGCCAGCAGGTCTTTGATGCCGTACGGTATGCCGTGCAGCGGACCACGATACTTGCCCCTGGCAATTTCCTCATCGGCACGCCTTGCCTGTGCCAGTGCCGTTTCTTCCAGCAGTGTCACCACACATTGCAGCGTATCTGCGTATTTTTTTATCCGGTCGATGTAAAGCTTCGTCAGCTCGGTGGAGGTGATTTTCTTTGTGCGAATCAGCACCGCCAGTTTATAGACCGGATAAAAGGCCAGCTCTTCCCGGTTGGCCGGCAAGCTTATGGTTTTTGCCAGGCCCCAGTCGAGCGGCTTCTGCACCGTCTCCTTCCGGAAGTTGGCGGGTACCGGGTTAAACCACAGCGACATGGGTATATCATTCGTCAGATAAAAACTATGAATAGCCTGGTAGGAACGCTGGTAATCGCGCAGCCCCTGCATCATGGAGTCCCGCTCCGCGTCCGTAAACGACAAGTCAAATAAAACTTCTATTTCGTCTGTCGGATACTGCTTAGCTTGAGGATATACGGATAAGCTAACCAGCACGAAGCTGATAATGACAAAAAGCTTGTACCTTAGGTGCATGGTCGGATGATGTTGTTCTGCCAAATATGAAAGAATTCTTTTTGAAATGGTATCACTATAATGCCTGGGCCAACACCCGGGTGTTAGCGGCACTGAAAGAGCAGCAGGTAACCGATGATAAAATACTGAGCCTGTTGAGCCACGTGCTATCTGCTCAGCTCATCTGGCTGCACCGCATTGTAGTGCTTCCCATGCCGGAATATGAATTGTGGAAGCAATACCCCATCGACCAGTTACTGAATATGAGTGAAGAGGCCTCCAAACGCTGGCTGAAATACATCGAAGAACACGAAAGCTTCGATGTGCTCCTGCGCTATCACAATTATATCGGGCATTCGTACGAAAACAAGGTAGAAAACATCATGATCCACATTGTTAATCACGGCACCTACCACCGCGGGCAAATTGCGCTGCTGATGCGCGAGCGGGGTTACGAGCCCGTCAACACCGACTTCATTACGTACGACCGGGTGATGTCCGGGCAGTTAAAAGTCTGAACAATCCCGGCATAAGCCGGTTTTATTTCCTGTATTTATTAACCTTAATCCATAGCCCCTATGATGAGACTTAGTTTTTTTATTTCTGTCTATGTCCTGGCGTTTAGTCTGCAGGCTCAGGATGGCATCACCATCTGCCACACGCCTGCCGCGGAAAAATTTGCCTTGTTCGCTTCGAACAAAGACTTCAATATGTCGCATGCAGACCCGTTACCTTATCGCCATCAGAGTGCTGTAGGTAAAATGATCACTTTTAAAACACCTGACGGCAAGGAGGCCTACGGCTATCTGCTCACTGCCCCGAAGAAAACCAACAACTGGATTTTTGTTTTCCAGGAATGGTGGGGGTTGAACGACCACATCAAGCGCGAAGCTGAAAGCCTGTTCAATGATGTTGGCAATGTGAATGTGCTGGCGCTGGATATGTACGATGGCAAAGTGACTGACAAACGTGAAGAAGCCGGTCAGTATATGGGCCAATTCAAACAGGAGCGCGGTAATGCTATTTTTCAGGGTGCGCTTCAGTTTGCAGGCAAAGATGCTAAGATCGGCACGGTGGGCTGGTGCTTTGGCGGTGGGCAATCCCTTCAGGCTTCCCTGGTGCTGGGCAAGAATGCCGTGGCGTGTGTGATGTATTACGGCATGCCCGAAGAAAATGTCGACCGGCTGAAGACGCTGAACTGCGATGTGCTGAACATCTGGCCTACGCAGGATCAGTGGATCAACAAAGCCGTGATGGATAAGTTTGAAGCCAACATGAAATCGGCAGGGAAGAAATTAACCGTGAAGGCCTATGAGGCCGACCACGCCTTTGCCAACCCCAGCAACCCGAAATTTAATCAGGAGTTTACTGCAGATGCCAACCGGCACACTGTTGAATTTTTCAAGGCGCGGTTGAAATAACCAGATCTGATTTCTTACAGATCCGGCTGTCTTAATACCGTCATCGCGAGAGGCTGTCTGAAAAGGGCAGCCTCTTCTTTTTCCGATTTTTAGTTCAAGATGAAGATGAATTTTTAAAACCGGATTTTTGTGACAGCCGCGTGGCGATCTCCTCTGGTGTAGTGAATGACCATTAGGGATTTCTCACTTCGTTCGGCATAACGATAGACTCTTTAACTGCTCATATTTTTTCTTCGGTTGCCACTCAGCACAATTTTATAGCAAATAGCCTACGGGGTTTATAGGTTTATCAGGTAACCAGAAAATAGTATGAGAAACCTGTATTTACTCCTTTTCCTGTGCCTGATCTCGGCTTCGGTCAGTGCGCAGACTGCCAACAAACTGCGGTTGGAGCAATCGCTCGACATGGAAACCGTGGCCGACCCCCAACTGTCTCCCGATGGATCGGAGATCGTGTATGCGCGCACATGGATCGACAAGATGAACGACAAGCGCGAAACCGACCTGTGGATCATGAATGCCAACGGCAGCAAAAACCGTTTCCTGATCCGTGGGGGTTCACCTCAGTGGTCACCGGATGGCTCCCGCATCGCCTATACCGCCCAGGGTGAACCGAAAGGCTC
>JALOMI010000226.1 GCA_025455465.1 Cyclobacteriaceae bacterium
CATCGTTACGTCAAAAACATCGCCATGAAAAATCCAGGCACGCTTGCCGTTTAATTTCAGCACAGCCTTATTCTCAATCTGGAAATTATCCAACTTAAAACCGGAAAATTTCCGGAGCATTTCATCGTGATTACCGGTCAGGTAAATAATTTTTGTTCCTTTAGTCAGCAAACCGGTGATGTGTTTAATCACCTGCATATGTGATTTGGGCCAGTAGTGCTTGCTGAATTGCCACATATCAATGATGTCGCCATTCAGAATCAGTTTATTGGGTTTTATTGTCTTGAGATAGCGGAGCAATTCTTCGGCATGACAGCCGTATGTTCCTAAATGAATGTCAGAGAGTATAACGAGGTCGAGTTCTCTTCGCTTGCGTTTGGCCATCGGTTGTTTAAAAAAATCCCGGGAGTATGACGCTCCCGGGAATCTGAACCTTATGAAGAAATCCTATGGCTCAAAAGTACCCGATGCTTATTACCTGCCTTTCACGTGTGTATTACCGAATTGTTATACTTGCCTCAAGATTTGAACCGGAAGCGAAGGTATTTGATGGACTCTCCTTTAGCAGCAAATTCTTCTTCATACCGTGTCCTGATATCGAAGCATTCAGGACGGAGCGGGTCGTTGTAGATATCCCGGGTAAACTGAAAATCGTCAATGTCATTGCGCTCCTGAAGGCTCTCCAGGGTGTATTCAAACAAAATCGTATTATCAGTTTTAAGTCGGAGATAACCTCCGCGCTTCAGAAGCTTTTTATACATCGCCAGAAAGCGTGGACTGGTCAGTCTTCGTTTGATGTCGCGCTTACGGGGACGCGGATCAGGAAAAGTCAACCAGATTTCATCGACTTCCGCATCACCAAAAAAGAATTCGATATTTAATATCTGGGTTCGCAGAAAGGCAACATTATTCAGGTTCTGCTCCAAAGCCCAGGTACTTCCCTTCCAGATTCTCTCCCCCTTTAAATCGACTCCAATGTAATTTCTATCGGGAAACCGGGAAGCCAGACCGATGGTGTATTCGCCACGCCCGCAAGCCAACTCAATGGTTATTGGGTTTTCATTGTTAAAATAATCCTTACACCAGTTGCCTTTGATACAATTATAAATTGCTTTCGAAGGCTCAATCACGTTAGCCCGCTCTTCAATTATTCTGAATCGTTCCTGCTTGCGTTTCACGAATGCTTAAGTAAAATTTAAAGAATATCCAGTTCAGCGACAATAAAAGTACTTCCACCTGTAAAAATAATATCCTCTGTGCCGGCAACAATTTTAGCTTGTGCCAGCGCCTCGTTCACATCGGGAACCACTTTTCCTGATAATCCTATTGCTGATGCCTCTTCAGCCAACTTGAAGGCATTCAAAGCGCGCGGTATAGATGCCTGACAGAAATAATAATTCGCGCTTTTGGGCAGCAGCGCTAAAATATCCTTACGGTCTTTATCTTTAACCATTCCCCAGATTATGTAAAGCTGTTTATGCGGGAGAGTTATCAGCTGGCTCATCACTTCGCGCACACCGCTTTCATTATGGGCAGTGTCACAAATTATTAATGGCTGATGACTTAATACTTGCCACCGCCCTTTCAGTCCGGTAAGTTCGGTCGTGTGTTCAATGCCCTCGCTGATGTGATGCTGTTCAATTTTCCACCCCAGATCATTGAGTATTTGGATGCTCATCAAAACACCCGGAATATTTTTCAACTGATAATTTCCTTTCAGTGCAGTTGTCATTGAATCCCAAATGATATCCTTGCCACGGCTCACCCGAAGGGTAGCATTGCTGTTCCACTGGCAATGCCAATGATCTCCGGCAAATACAAGTGGTGCATTTCGCAAAGCAGCTGTATCCTTAAAAACACGCTCAACTTCAGTTTGTCGTTCAGTGATCACAACCGGTACATTCTGCTTGATGATACCCGCTTTCTCAAATGCGATTTCAGGAAGAGTATTACCAAGAATGTCCATGTGATCATATCCAATATTGGTAATCAACGAAAGGATGGGATTAATGATATTGGTTGAATCCAGCCTGCCACCCAATCCTACTTCAATCACCGCCACATCAACCTGTTGCTTAACGAAATAATCAAAAGCCATCGCTACCGTGATTTCAAAAAAGGAGGGTTTTATGGCCTCACATTCAGCCATCATCCGGTTGGTGAAATCGACTACAAATTGTTGTTCAATTTCCTGACCATTTACCCGGATACGTTCGGTAAATGATTTCAGGTGGGGAGAAGTATAAAGTCCGGTTTTATAGCCTGCCGATTGTAAAATGGATGCCATCATATGCGAAGTGCTCCCCTTTCCGTTGGTACCCGCCACATGAATCGTGCGTAACTTATCCTGGGGATTTCCAAGCACATTGCAGAGCGCCAGGGCATTGGTGAGATCCTTTTTATAGGCTGCTGTGCCTACCTTTTGAAACATAGGCAGATTTCCATAGAGGTAATTAAGCGCTTCAGCAAATGTTTGGAGCATTAACTTAAATTCGATGGGCGAATTAAAGAAAAATTAAGGCGCTATAAACCAATGCGCTTTTTCGTTGACTAAAAATCCAATTCATTTTGGTCAGGAATAAGGAGGAATTCGTGGTAAGCCATAATTCGGGCTTCGTTGTGTGGAAGACCTTCCGGTTCATCATAAAACTTCCGGCCATCAGCACACAATGATTTTCTTGTATGGCTATCAACACCACCTGAAAGAATCCAATGTATAGGTATTATGGAAGAGTCTTTATTGTGTGCGCATCACAAACGTAATACGCCCTGTGGAAATAGACGGAACGTTAGTTCCGGTCTTGCTAAAAGTTAGTTTTTCAATCTCCTTCCGACAAATAGCTTCAGCCTCAAGACTTACACTTCGTTCAATAGTTCTAATGGAAATAATTTCACCGGAATCATCCACCTTAATTTCGAATACAATTCTTCCAGTCTCATTATTCGGAATATTGGGCTTGGGAATGTAATCCCAATTCCATCCGGCCAGATCCAGTCCGGCTCCGCCTGATCCACCACCCGCCTTTCCATAGAGTGCATCAGCATCAATCTTTCCTTTTGGATCACCTTTATCACCGGCTTTGTTGGCATCATCCCCCTGACTGGCCGGTTTGCCTGCCGTATTATCAGTTGTGGTCTTATCGGCAACTGTGCTGGAGGATGCCTTTTGCTCGACCGTTTTTTCCTGCGGTTTAGTTTCCGTAATCACCGGCTGGTTGGGCTTGGGTTTTTCGGCCGGTTTGGGATCAGGTTTCTTCTCCGGTTGATTGACAGCCACCGGACTTTCCTGTTGTGTTACGACCGGTTGTTCTACCGGACGGGTATCCTGAGGCTTCACTTCCTCCCTTACTTCGGGCTTGGTCTCTTCCTGAGGTTGTTCATTTTTGGTCTGCTCCACCTCATCATCGGAAGGACGTTGAGAACCTACTTGTTCAGTAGGTTGTGTAGGTCCACCACCCTGGCTATCCGTACCAAAATTTAATTCAATACCATATTCAGGCAGTGGCGGATCAGGAGCGCGCCAGGCAATGACAAACATAAAAATCAATAACAGGAGGGCATGAACACCACCGGTGGTGATCATGGCAATCATTTTATTCTTTTTCTCCTGCTGCTCTGTCATCGTCTACGTGTTTATTTCGGCTTGGTGGCAGCAATTACTTTGGCTTCAAGCGCAGTGGCGATACCGGTAACATACATGGCTTCCCCCCACGGAACATCCGTATCAATGTGCAATACCACGGAACCACCCTTGGTTGTCAGTTTGGTACGTAATTCGGCTTCCAACAGGCTCTTGGATACTTTCTTTTCGTTGACATAGTACTGAAGGTCTTTCGTTACCGTAACGGAGACTTTCTGCATCTCAATTGTGCTGGTCTTCGCTGTGGGCAAATTCACCGGCAATCCGCTGGGTGTTACAAACGAAGAGGTGAGCATGAAAAACACCAGCAAGAGGAAGATCAGGTCAGTCATGGATGACATGCTGAACATGGCTTCTACTTTATTCTTTGAACCGAGTTTCATAGCTATCGGGGTTCTTGTAACAAGTCAACGAAATCAATGGACGTATATTCCATCTTATGAATTACTTTTTGTACACGTGATACCAGGTAATTGTAGGCCAGGTAAGCGATAATACCGACAATCAATCCGGCTACTGTAGTGATCATGGCCGTATAAATACCGCTCGACAGCAATTTCGGACTAACTGATCCTTCCTGCTGCGAGATGGCAATAAACGCCTGCACCATACCAATAACCGTTCCTAAAAATCCCATCATCGGAGCGGAACCTGAAATTGTCGCTAACGTAGAAAGGTTTTTCTCCAGCTTAAAGATTTCAATCTTGGCCACATTCTCAATGGAGGCTTCAATGTTCTTTAAGGGACTGCCGATGCGGGAAATGCCTTTCTCAATCATACGGGCAATCGGTGTATCCGTTTGCGCGCATAACATTTTAGCTCCATTGATGTCTCCTTTGAGTACCTGCTCCTTCACTTTGCCCATGAAAGCAGCCGGGTCTTGGTTGGCCTTGTTAATCGTCAGGAACCGTTCAACGAAAATGTAAATAGCCACAACCGAAAGCAATACAATGGGAATCATCATAAAGCCTCCGGCCAACGCCAGTTCAATGATGGATAGCGACTGGTTAACCGGCTCTGTACCGGTTGTTTCCGTCATGATTTGCAACAGGATCATGAAAAAGTAGTGGTAAGGTTAGTTTAAAAAATAGTCTTCAAAAAAATCAGTATTTCAACACCCACACCGCATCACCGTAGTTTCCTTTCAGCTGTTCTGCTTTGGCAGCAGCAGCAACAAAGGTATCTCCATCGGCAATGCTGATCCGGGAAACTTTATACTTCCCAAACGGAGGAATAATCTTACAGGTTATCCCTTGCTTACTTAATTTTTTAGCGTAATCCATTAGCAAGTCATCATCCAGCGCGCTGGCTACTACCACGTAATAACGTCCGGTGCGCTCACTTAGTGTTTCAATTGTTCCTGCCGGAGGAGTGGCATTAAGATTTGCCAGTGAATCAAGTCTGCGTCTTTCTGCGGCCTCACGTTCTGAACGTAAGTGTGCTTCTTCAGCCTCACGGGCGCGTTGGGCTTCAGCACGTTGCTGAGCTTCAATGCGTTCCTTTTCTTTCGCTGTGTCCTGTTTTGGTTTATATATAACAAAATACCAGACTACTGCCAATAAGACGATTACTACACCAAGAACTCCCAGTACTTTGGTCCAGACTGATGTCTCCTCAACTGGCTCAGACGTTCTGTAGGTTGGATCATAAGCAGGTCTATCTTCAGGTTGACTTTCTTCAGTGCTCTCGGGTTC
>JALOMI010000042.1 GCA_025455465.1 Cyclobacteriaceae bacterium
GAAATATTCAGCAAGTACCGGGATGTCATCGGCTCTTTCGCGCAGGGGCGGGACAAGGATGTTCACAACATTCAGCCTGTAATAGAGGTCTTCCCTGAATTCCCCCTTTTCAACAAGTGTCTTCAGGTCCTTGTTTGTTGCACAGATAACCCTGAAATCGGATGATATCTCCTTGTTGCCTCCCACCCTGACGAATTTCTTGGTCTCAAGGACACGAAGCAGGTCGATCTGCATCTTTGTCGATATTGTAGCTATCTCATCCAGGAAGATGGTCCCGTTGTCGGCCATTTCGAACCTGCCCTTCCTGTTATAGATGGCGCCTGTGAATGCGCCCTTTTCGTGACCGAAAAGCTCGCTTTCGAGAAGGCTCTCCGTGAGGGCGCCGCAGTGAACGCTCACAAGCGGGAAAAACCTGCGGGGCGAGTTTGAATGTATGGCCCGGGCAACAAGCTCCTTGCCGGTGCCGCTCTCACCTGTGATTACAACCGAAGAATTTGACTGGGCAACGCTTTCAATATCACGCAACACCTTCTTCATTGCTTCGCTGTTTCCAACAAGGTCGCCGACATTCTCGAGCGATACCACCTTCTCGCGCAGCAGCTCATTCTCCTCCTCCAGGACTATCTGCCTTGAGGCGTTCCTTATCAGGTGCGACAGATCGTCGGGGTCGAAGGGCTTTGTCACATAATCAAAAGCCCCGTCCTTGAGAGCCTGGACTGCTGTGTCAACAGTTGCAAAGGCAGTCATCATTATTACTATCTGGGCCGGCCTCATCGTTTTTATCCGCTTAAGCATCTCAAGCCCGTCCATCCCGGGCATCTTTATGTCAGCGAGGATTATGTCATAAGTGCCCGATTCAAGTTTTGAAAGCGCTGCAAGGGCATCCTCAGCGCATTCAGTGGCATAACCGTCCTCGATAAACCAGCCGTTTAACGAATCCCTCACAGATTCCTCATCATCAACTATCAGTATTGAAATCTTCCTGGCCATCTGTATTGCTGTTTTATATCCTTATTATTGGAAAAGTAACTGAAATAGTTGTCCCTTTCCCGAGTTCCGAAAAAGCCCTCCAAATGGGTATTCTTTACGATGTTTTGTTGGAATTTGACACCACAGAGGAACTGGGAGATCTGAATGAAAACAAGCTCAGTATGGAGATTTCCATCGATGAGCACCCGGATCTGGCAGGAGTGGTCATCGATGTGCAGGTGGAATTCCCCCGTTGGGATGAGGACATCGATTGGGAAGACAAAGCGGCCATCAGAAAGGCCATTCAGGGGATTTTTATACAGTTTCAAAACGTCCCGTCGGGTTTTGAGCTGACTTACAAACTGACTCCATCCAACAAAATACAAATCGGAGGGACAGAACTGACGCCTTCTGGACTGGAGGAGATTGAAGAAATCGACAGGATCAACACGTTGGTTCACGAGTTTGTATTTGAAGATCCTAAGGGAGTCTTGTTTTCCTACCTGGAAAAAATCGCCAAAATCCAAGAAATCCTCTCAGAAGTCAAACGAACACTGAATGCCAATCGGAACCTCTGTGAGGATTTTGTAGAATATCATGCACTCCGTGTGGAGGAGATCTTGGTCTGTGCAGATATTGAGCTTAGCCCTGAGGCAGATGTTGAGCTCACGGAAGCCAGAATCTTTTCAGTGATCGGCGATTTTCTTTCTCCCCAGATCAATTTCTACACGCTGGAGGAGATGCTCAACCGATGCAAATCCGGCACACTTCCCGTAACCAGAATCCAGCAAAATCCTGCCAAAGTTTGGATGAAACTTGATCCGGAAGCTTTTCCAAAAACAGGATCCACGCTAAGTATTATCGGATCCGGAAACAACGCCGGAACGTATCAAATTCTGGAAATCAAAGTCGCGCCGAAGGAGCCGGGATTGGCGGAAATCCTTCTTTCACCCAACTTTTCAAGTCCTCTGATCCGCGAGGATGACCGGGTCTATTTTGGAGATTGGGATGCGGAACAATGCCTACCTACCGAGGAAATTTTTGAAGGCCCGCTGCTGAAACACGGTTTTATTGACGGAGAAGAGCTCTCCAAAGCCGACCGAAAATCCAAAATCCATGTCTCGGATCTGATCCAACTGATCATGGATATCGAAGGAGTATTGGCGGTGAAAAGCATTCAAATTGCCAACCTGCCCCAAGATGATCCGGAGGGAAAAATCCCCTCCAAAAGCGTAAGGTGGTGTTTGGATTTGGCATTGGAGCAAAACTACGTGCCTCGCCTCAACACCGAACTCAGCAAACTGATGTATTACAAGGAAGGCCTGCCCTTCAAAGCAAATACAGAGGAAGTCGAGGATCTTTTGGACGGGATCCAGGATGCCAAACGTCCACAAAAGATCCGCTATCCTCAGATGGATTTCGATGAAATCACCGGGCACACTTCGATTTACATTCATCCCGGCTATACCTTCCGGGTGTGTGAAGCCCTTGTCACCAATTTTCATTTGCCCGGCTCAACACTGATCTTGCTGGTGGCCGCCTTCATCGGCAATGACTGGAAACAGGTGTACGAAACTGCTCTCGGTAACAACTACCGCTTTTTAAGTTATGGAGACAGTTCGTTGTTGATCCCGTGATTCTCAATTTACAGTAAGCTGATACTTTTACAGGAACCTGTTCTGAGCCGTATTCAATAAATCATTTACCGGGTCGGGTAATCTTAAAGTAACCCTTTAATAAATCAGAGTTAATGTTCATGCTGAAAATTCGATATTCTGTAGGAAAAGCGTGTTGAAATGTCGACTTTCGGAATTGTGTTGGTTTATCATAACCAGGAAAAGCCGTATAAAGAAGCCCTAGGCGTGCACTGGTGAGCAACTGACCGTACCCTGATTACAAAGCTTGTGGTTAACAATTACTAACCTTTTCGAGGATGAAATCGAATTGGCTCAGTCGTGCGCTTGATTTACAACACGGAGAAGAAGGCCGCGTGGTGCTGCTCCTCATCATGAGCTTTTTCATGGGGGCATTCTTGGCCACCTTTACAGTTGCCGCGCAGACGTTGTTCCTGATCAACTTCGATGAAATCAACGACCTGCCCCTGGCGTTTGCCAAAGCCGGTGCATTCGGGCTTGGAGCCACCGTGGTTTATAATTTCCTGCAGCGCAGAATCCCGTTCCGCGCATTGGCGATTATCAGCTTAGTTATCATCACCTTCATCACCGCTGGGATTGAATTTGGCGAACGCTACCTGCCGGATGTAAACACCATCTATTACTACGGTTTCACACAGATTGTACCGATAACTCTGATTACCCTGCTGATCTTCTGGGGCGCATTCAACCGGTTGTTCAACGTGCGGCAAAGTAAGCGCCTGCTGGGTAGTGTGGATATAGGTGCGATGATCGCCTCCATGATTTCATTTTTCGCCATTCCGGTAATCTTGCCCATGCTTCCGGGAGAAGACGAAGCAGCCCAGGTGGAATCCCTGTACACGTTGAGCCTCATCAGCATCATTATCTTTACGGTACTCTTCACCATTCTTTCGTTCAGCTATGCCGGAGAACGGTGGGATTTGCAGAAGGAACGTCAGGAAAATCAGAAGGTACCCCTCTTTGGCTTTTTTAAGAACAAATACCTGATTTACCTGTCGGGTTTTATCATCATCTCCATCATTGCTTTCAATTTCGTTCAGTATTCTTTTCTGACGGTATCTACCCAACGGTTTAAACCGGAAGAACTGGCGAATTTCCTGGCGTTATTTGAAGCAACCATCGTGATTTTCACGTTTCTGTTCGACTCCTTTGCCGTTGACCGAATCCTTCAGGACTACGGCCTTCGCGTATCAATTCTTATCAACCCCATTCTCATCAGCTTATTTACGATCGCAGCATTGATCATCGGTGTACTCTTTGGCTATACCATGGACAGTCCTTCATTCAACATCTTTTTCGTGATGATTGCCATGAGCATGCTCTTCATCAACTCCACCAAAGAAGCCCTTGACGAACCCGCATTCAAACTGTATCAGCTGCCGATTGAAACCAGCATTAAACTGGATGCTACTACCAAGATTGAGGGAACCGTAGCAGCTATGGCTACGATGATTGCCGGTGGCCTCATCCACCTGATCAACACGGTGAAGATTTTCAACCTGCTTTACATTACACTGTTCACCATCCCTATTGTGGCTATCTGGTATTTTGTTGGTAACAAGATGTACGCCAGCTATAAGCAAACGCTGCAGAAAACACTGGTGAAAAACAAAGCGAAAATTGAACACACCTTCGAACACGAATACACGGTGGATAAAGTGCTGGAAAAAGAACTGCGGAGTCCGGCCTGGGAACGCATTCTCTACAGCCTGCGCCTGATGGAAAAGCTCGAGCCCATACTCTTTGAAAATGCCGTCATCCAATTAGCTGAAAGTGAAATTCAACCGATACGTGACTTTGCTCGAGAAAAAATCGGTTTGCTGGGTATCGATAAAGAACAGATCAGCAATCCTGCGCTCAAAAAGCTGGCAGCTGATGCCCTGACCAGTGCTGAAGACAGCGACCTGATTTCTGTAGCACCGGAAAAACTCACCCGCCTCAGTAAATCGTACACAGCCGCAGACCGTATGCTGGCTGCACGCCTGCTGCGCAAACTCATCAGTAACCGCACCATTTTCATCCTGCTTGAACTGCTGCGTGATGTTGATCATCGCGTACGTAACGAAGCCATCATCACGGCACGCAAAGTGAAACGACCGGAGACCTGGCCCACCCTTATCGAACTGCTTTCCTCACCAACCTTCAGCCATCAGGCTACTGCCGCGTTGGTTGCAGCAGGACCAGATGCATTGCCAGTGCTGGAATCATCCTTTCATAAAAGCGGGCAGAGCGATCTGATCATGCTGCGCATTGTGCAGATCATGGGGCGCATCGGTGGGAATGAAGCCCTCGGCCTGCTGTGGAAAAAAGCCGATTACCCGGACAAGCGCATTGTGAAACAGATACTCTATTCATTGCGCTACATCAGCTACCAGGCAACCGGGCGACAGGCCCGCGAGGTAATGGATTTGCTCGAAGCAGAAATCGGCAAGGCCATGTGGAATATGGCCGCCTTATATGAACTGCCGGAGGCCGATGAATTCAGCTTCCTGCGCAGCGCTCTCCGGGAAGAGATCCGGACGAATAATGATCAGATCACGATGCTGATGTCATTGCTGTATGATCCGGAAGCGGTACAGCTGGTGCGTGAAAGTATTGAGTCAGGCGATCCTAACGGTATTGCCTATGCCATCGAACTGATGGACTTGTTTGTCGATGCCGACCTGAAACCAAAATTGTTCCCGCTCTATGATGATATACCGATGCTGAAAAAAGTTGAACAGCTGCAGGTCTATTACCCGCGTGAGAATTACACACCGGTGCAGGTGATCAACTACATTCTCAACCGCGATTTTAACCTAAACAATCGATGGACTAAAGTATGTGCCGTATACACTTCGGCATACTTGCCTGAGTTTCGTATCAGCCGAGGCTTGATTGCCCAGATGTTCAACCGCGACAAACTGTTGCAGGAAACAGCGGCCTGGGTGATTTACAATAAAGACAAAACAACCTACAACACCATTGCCGAGCGCTTGCCGGCACGCGATAAAAAATACCTGGATTCATCCATCAGCAATAATCAACTGCTCGATGGGCTCAATGACGGGTTCTTTCTTGGTATTGAAATGATTCTCTTTCTGAAGTCCTTGCCGGAATTCCGAAACATAAGCGGAGTACTGCTGGCAGACCTCTTCGACAAGATCATTCCCTACGACATGAAACCCGGGGAGAAAATCTCCTTCAAACCGACCGACCCGAACCGGCCGATATTCTTTGTCGCGCATGGTGAGGTGCGGCTGAAAGAGAATGACCAGATAACAACGATATTAAATCCCGGAGATATCACCGGACATATTTTTCAACCTAAAGACTACACCAATAACAGCAACATCCTCGAAGCCACAGAACGTTCGGTGGTCTTCCGAATCAATACACTCGATTTCTATTTTGTGATTGCCAACCACCATGAACTGGTTGAAGGCATCATCCGCAATGCGGCTGCCGGCCAGAATAAAACCACCTAACCGATAACTACCAAGTCAACAACAGAACTTCAACTTCCATGAAATCAGACATTGACGTACTCATCATCTTTTCAGATAAGGATAACGAAGAACACCAAGGCAATGCCGGCTGGGTTTCCCAGTTCAGGCGGTTCCTGGAACTGATGCTCACACAAATCCTGGGCGGCAAACCAAACATCCTGCTGAAGAGTGAATTCGATTCATTGACCTCACCCAATATGGACAATGCAGCCAGCCTGGTGTGCATTATTTCGGAAGATTTTGCGCGCTCAGGCCGTTGCCTCGATAACCTGGAAGCGTTTTATCAGGCAGCTGAAAAAAGTGGAAAAAACAGGGGGCGTGTTTTCAAAGTATTCAAAACTCCGCTGGCTACCATGGAGCAGCCGCCACGATTGCGCGACCTGATCGGCTATGAAATGTATCAGCTCGACACAGAAACCGGTGAGGTGCGCGACTATGAAAACTACTTCAGCCTGGAGGCCGAGAAACAATACTGGATGAAGATGGTCGACCTGGCATACGACATCTTTGAAACCCTGATGAACCTTAAAGGAAAAGGCTCCCGCCAGGAAGTACGAAATATCTTCAAACGCAAGATTATATACCTCGCAGAGACCGGTCACGACCTTTCTGTACAGCGAAACATCATCAAGCGTGAACTGCAGCGCCACGGCTATATCGTTTTACCCAACCAGACGCTGCCAGCCAACTATGCTGATTTTGAAAAGGTGGTTAGGCGCGACATGGAGGAAGCCAACCTGTCGATACACCTCATCGGCAGCGCATACGGAGAAATACCGGATGGCACTGATCGCTCCATCGTAGATATTCAGCACCAGCTTGCCGCAGAAAAAAGTAACCGGGTTGATAAATCAATCTTTACCCGGCTGATCTGGATTTCACCAACGCTTAGCAATGCCAGTGAAAAACAAAATGCATTCATCGACAACCTGAAACGCGATTCGGAAGCACAGGAAAGTGCAGAGGTTCTGCAAACACCGCTGGAGGATTTTAAAAACATTATCCGCGAGGAACTTCTGGAAAGTCCGGATAAAAAAATGTTGGATGAAACCGGAGGCCGCAGCATTTACCTGGTGCACGACCGTATTGATGCCGATACCGTGAAGCCAATTATTACTGAACTGGAAAACCACGGATACCGTGTGCTTACACCAGCCTTTGAGGGCGAACTGATGGAGGTACGTCAGCAGCATATCAACAATCTCCGCACGTTTGATTCAGCCATTATTTTCAAAGGAAAAGTAAACGACCAGTGGGTGCGGATGAAAGTGCTTGACCTGCTGAAAGCACCCGGAATAGGGCGCAATAAACCGATTAAAGGAAAAGCGGTGCTGGCTGCCACGGATAATGAGTTAAACCTGGATGCCTTCAAGGGCAGCATACAAATCCTTAAAACCGATTCAAACGGTGCCCTCCAGGCTGTAAAAAAATTACTGGAAGAGTTTAACAACTGAGACCATGTCATCATACGTTGACGAAAAAGTTGCTTTCAATAATCCCTTTCCTGGGTTGAGGCCTTTTAAGATTGAAGAGAGCCACCTCTTTTTTGGTCGTGAAGGCCAGACAGATGAAGTGCTTTTAAAACTCTCAGAGAATCGGTTTATCGGCATCATCGGTCCTTCCGGAAGCGGAAAGTCTTCATTCATCTATTGCGGTGTCTTACCGATTTTATACGGTGGCTTTCTCACCGATATCAGCGCCAACTGGCAGGTTGTTGTTGCACGCCCTGGTGCAGGGCCGATTGAAAACCTGGCAGAATCCCTATTGAAAAGCAACCGCGACTACAAGTTAGCCGACCCGGAAGAACAAAAAATAAAACGCACCATCTTTTCCACGTTGTTGCGCAGCAGCTCACTGGGTTTGGTAGAAGCCATTCAGCAAAGCAGGCGTTCAGAGGATGTCAACTACCTCATACTTATTGACCAGTTTGAAGAACTCTTCCGCTTTAAAGACAGCACCGATCCGAATTCAGTCAACGAAACACTGGCATTTGTCAACCTGCTGATGGAGGCCGTCAATTATCCGGATACGCCCATCTATGTGGCCATCACCATGCGTTCGGATTTCATCGGTGACTGCGCCCAGTTTCCCGAGCTTACCCGGAAGATCAACGATAGCCACTACCTCATTCCGCAACTGACACGCGAACAAAAACGCAGGGCCATCGAAGGACCTGTGGCCGTTGGCGGTGCGGTGATCACGCCACGGCTTGTACAAACACTGCTCAACGACCTGGGTGATAACCCTGATCAGTTGCCTATTCTTCAGCATGCGCTGATGCGCACCTGGAGTTACTGGTCAAACTACCGCGATTACGAAGATGAGCCGATCGATCTGAAGCATTACGAAGCCATCGGCACCATGCGCGAAGCGCTCAGCATGCATGCCAATGAAGCGTATGATGAACTGACCGAATCGCAGAAACATATCTGTGAGGTGATGTTCAAAGCCATCACCGAAAAGCGCGGTGAACATTTTGGCATCCGCAGACCAACGCGATTGAGTGAGATTGCAGCCATCGCAGGATGTTCCGAAGAGGAGGTGATTGATGTCATCGACAAATTCCGCGAACCGGGCAGGTCGTTACTGACACCAGCCTTTGGGGCAACCATCACCGGTAAATCGATGGTTGATATTTCACACGAAAGCCTCATGCGCATCTGGGTACGCCTGAAAAACTGGGTGGATGATGAAGCGGATGCCGTGCAGATGTACCTGCGCCTGGCCGAAGCATCAGCACAATACCAGGTGGGCAAGGCCGGTCTTTGGCGTCCGCCCGATCTGCAACTCGCCCTGAACTGGCAGGCAAAACATAAACCCACATTGATCTGGGGTCAGCGGTACAATCCGGCTTTCGAACGCACCATGATCTTTCTGGAATATTCCCGGAAAGAATATGAGACTGAACAACGGATCCGGGAACTGGAACAAAAGCGCAAACTTCAGCGCATACGCATTACGGCAATTGTCTTCGGCACGCTCACCATCGTTGCCTTGCTGTTCCTCGTATATGCCATCATCCAAAAAACTGCTGCTGAGCAGAGTGAACAGCGTGCCATCGCTGCACAGCTGGAAGCAGACGAGAATCGTGTAACCGCAGAAAATAATGCACGCGAGGCAGAACTGCGCAGACTGGAAGCAGAAGATCAACGACAGGAAGCTTTGCGTCAACAACAGATAGCGGAGGAAGAACGGCAACGGGCCGAAGACAATGAAACCGAAGCCCGCAAGCAGGAGGCACTGGCCAGGACCAATGCCGCTGAAGCGATGCGTCAAAAAGGCATTGCTGATGCTAATGCAGATCAGGCGCGCACCAATGAGCAGGCCGCCCGCAGGGCCGAAGCCGATGCCCGCAGTAAACGCTATGTAGCCCAGGGCAAGGCCATGGCGTTGCAATCACTCACGCTCAGCAGTGATACTGAACTTGAAGCCCTTTTGGCTCAGCAAGCTTATCAGTTCAACACAACTTATGGCGGCTATGAATTCGATACAGATATCTACAACGGACTTTTCTATGCTCTGCGCAATAAAGTGGATGCACAAGGCAAATCTGATCCGCACCCGCTAACGGTCAGCCTGGCCGGTCATGATTTCGGTGCAGCCCGCTCCCTGGTAACCCATGGAAAAGACAATCATATCTATTCCGGTGGAAGTGACGGAAAGATTATCCGCTGGACACGCGTGAAGGGACTCTGGACAAGTGAGGTGCTGGTCGATAAAACTACCCGGGCCAACTACCAGGTATATACCCTCGATATCAGTCCGGATGAAACGATGATGGCCGCAGCCGGACAATACACATCCGATGAGCGAAATAACTACATTGAGTTGTATGACCTGCGAAACATGCAAGCCGCCCCGCGAAAGCTCACCGGTTTCATTTACAACATTGAAGATGTAAAATTTGCACCGGACGGAAAGGGATTGTATGCACGCGACAATGGCGGACGCAGCATTAAGTTCTCGGATTTCAGCAACACACGAACTGTCATCACACCATCGGTAAAAATTAATGCTATTGACCTCAGTGCAGATGGCAAGCGGTTGGCCGGTGCCGGTGATGACGGAGTGCTTTACATCTGGGATATCACCAATAATTTTTCAGTAACCACCGTGCGCAACCTCGGTAAAAACCTTACGGCAGTAACCTGGCATCCTGCCGAAAACCAGGTGGTTGTCGGTAACGAGTCAGGCTTGTTGCGCATTGTCAGAAACGGTATCCTGGTGCGTAACCTTGCCGGTCATAACGGCCCTATTGAAAAGATTACCTATAACCATCAGGCCAACTTCTTTGCTTCAGCCAGCAAGGACCGTTCAGTTCGCTTGTGGAATGTGAATAAGCTGACGGAACCGCCCATCCGCTTGCTCGATCACTCCGACTGGGTATGGACCATCACCTTCTCCCCGGATGATGAACAGGTTATGGTGGGTTTACATAGCAACATTCAAACGGTACGGCAGGGAGAAATTCAGACCGAGGCAAGTATCCGCGCTTATCCCACTCGCATTCAGACCATGTCGAACATCCTTTGCGGGGAGGCCATCAGGCGTAACATGACCACCGATGAATGGAATACGTATGTGGGCGCTGACCTGAATTACGAACGTACTTGCACCAACTATCCGGCAAACAATAACTGACCGGCCTATGAAAAGACTTTTACCGATTCTGTTGCTGATCGCGATCACGTCACCTGCCATTGCGCAGACCTGTGCGCAAACATTGCGCCTGGCACGAGCTACGTATGAACAAGGCCGGCTTCATGAGATTGAAACTCAACTGGCGGGCTGTCTGAAAAGTCCGGAGCAAGGCGGCTTCTCCAAAGACGAGAAACAATTGCGTGTTGAAGCGTACAAGATTCTCTGCCTCAGTTACATCTACCTGGAAGAACCGCAGAAGGCGGATGAGGCCATGCTGAACCTGAAACGTACAGACCCTTATTACACACCAAACCGCGATATTGATGCTGCCGAATTTGTAGCGCTTTACAATACATTCCGTAAAGAACCGATCTACCGGCTGGGCTTTAAACTGGGCGGAACATTCTCCCGGCCGCATGTAAAAGAGCAGATCACAGCCGTAGAATTAGCGGAAGACAGTGAATACAAATCACTCTTCGCTATTCAGCTTGGCGCATCGCTTGATGTACCGCTAAACTTTCTGAAAGAAAAACAATGGACCTTCCACACCGAGCTGCTGTATGTGCAAAATAAATTTGAAGTCGATATCAAACAGAGGCAACTTTCCCCGGATAATAGCGCAGGCTTAAATGAATTCGAAGGCATCGAAATACAAGACCGTCTGGCGTTACCACTCTTGCTGGAGTATGAGTTTCTGAAACCGAGGGAAAATCAAAAATACAAACCCTACATTTCACTGGGCCTTACTCCGGATTACATGTTCACCAGCAGAATGACAGTTGAACGTGCTAAAGACGGACAGGCTGGCGTACCTGAGAAAACAGAAGAACTCAATCCTCAGCGTGAACAATTTCAGCTTGCTGCCACAACGGCTCTTGGTGTGAAGGCGCAAGCAGGCCCTGGAAATTTTGTTCTGGAGTTACGCTATAACTACGGCCTGACCAATGTAAGTTCATCCGAAACTGCCTTGCAGAATCAATCGCTTGCCCTGGATTATGGATATGTTGATTCCATCTTCAGCCTGCAGTCGTTCCAGATCTCCATGGCGTTCCTGTTCAACAAGCACAATCCCAAAAAGATTTTCCCCAAGCCATGAGACGATTACAATACACCGTTTTTTTACTCGTGATGATGGGCTGCAATAATCTGCTCGATGCTGACCTTACCACCCGACAAACGTTCATCAAAAATTTCAATACCGTTTTCGATATGGAAGCGGTAGCCATGGATATTGCACCGGATGGTTATTACCTGCTGGGCAATATGCCTGATCCCGTATACGCCCGCAATACACGCGACAGCGTGATTACCGTTGTATTGAAAACCGACCTGCAGGGACGCCTGATCGCCCAGCGGTTCGTGCGCGGTATCAAAAGCAATGGCATCAAAGTGATTGACATCGCAGGGGATTACCAGGTTTTTATTGCCGGTGAAACCAATCCGAAAACAGAGAACAACACAACCGTGATCAGCAGCCGGATCCTGCGGTTGGATAAAAACCTCGCGAACATCACAGCAACCTACAACCGGAATTACATCACCAACATCGTTCTCACCTACCGTGCACTCTCGGTTACAGTAACTACCGATAATAAACTGGTGGTGCTTGGTTCATACCGCAACACTTTTGGACTGGACAAACCCTACGTGGAACAGTTGTCGCTGGACTTAGGCACATCCGCATCCGAGTGGTTCCAGGATTTTACCCTCGATGTGCCGGACCGGTCTTACCGAAACGCTCATGCTGTACACTTTCGAAACGGACAGGTAATCTGGGCCAGTGCCATCTCTCGTCAGCAAAACAATGCCGAGGTTTCCTGGTTAAGCATCCCATTTGCAGAGAGAGAATCATCCCTTAGTAACTCAGCTGTCTTCGGTGAAAACGACAACCTCTCGATACGACCGGCTGATATTCAACCGGCTCTCCAACCACAGCAGGGTTTCGGAGTGATTGGCACACGCGCCAATCAGAACAGCACCGGGGCTAACATCTTTTACCTCCGCACGGATATCGCAGGCAATATCATTCCCAACACCATCCGGTACTATGACGGTGGTGCACTGGTGGATGCAGGCGTAAGCAACCTGCAGGATTTTGGCGGAGCGCTAACCGCCACCACGGACGGGGGCTTCCTGTTGGCCGGACATTTTGTATCGACACCAACGCAGGGAAATGGCCTGGAAGACATCGTGCTGATGAAAATAGACCTGGCGGGAAATTTACTCTGGTCAAAAACCATGGGAGGCACCGGTGGTGAGACTGTGAGCGCTGTCCGCGAAACTGAAGACCAGGGCTTGCTGATCTTCGGAACCAACACCGTGCAGGGAGTATCCTCTGCCTTTTTGATCAAGACAGACAGAAATGGTGAGTTGAAAAACTAATTCGCTGCAATGATGAAGAATTTTACAATAGTCTTTTTTTTACTGCTGCTCATTTTAACCGGGCATGACGCACTCGCCCAGGCAGAGCCAACCAATTACCCGACTGCATTCACTGCCACTACCACAGGTAGTATATCGATCAATCTAACCTGGACCGGATCGGTTGGTGCAACGTTACCCAGCGGCTACCTGATCCAGATTGCCGCAGGCACTACTCCGTTTGAACCCCTGCCTGCCGATGGTGATGTTCAGGCCGATGAATTTGACCTTACCGATGATGTTGCTGTAATCAATGTGGCACACGTTGCTGGCGCCAACAGCTACAGTTTTACCGCGCCTACGTTTTCACCCGTGCAGCCCGGCACGGAATACCGTTTTCGGATTATCCCGTATAACAGCGGTGCCAACATCAATTATAAAATCGATGGAACACCACCGGTTTCCACTGCCTTTACCCGATCGGCCGAACCGGATAACCACCCCGGTACATTCACCGGTATCGGAACTTCCATTTCACAGATCAGGCTTAGCTTTCCTGATGCAGCTACATTAACAAATACTGCGGGATATATTATTCTCGGACGAACGGATGGCGTTGCCCCAACCGTTACCGGCATCAACGATGGGGTAGCTCCGGCTTCGTTGACCTTTCCGGCAGGAACAACACTGGTTGCCACCATAGCTTCAGGCAACACATTTACAGACCATACCGGATTATCCACGGCTTCCCGCTTTGATTATCTAATCATCCCATTCAATTATGATGGCAGTAATGAGATTACTTATAACTATAAAACCGATGGTTCACCTCGCATGGCCACTGCCTATACTCTGTCAGTTGAACCAACCAACCAACCGGCCACGTTTACAGCAACCACCGTCAGCACAACCCAAATTGATCTGACCTTTCCGGATGCTGCTACCCTGGGTAATACTTCGGGCTACATTATTATCAGACGTCAGGATGGAAGTAATCCTACCATTTCCGGAATCACGGATGGTGTTTCACCCGGATCACTTACGTTGCCTGCCGGCACTACGTTGGTAACTACGGTTGCCACCGGGATAACCTCGTTCAACAACACCGGGCTAACAGCAGGCACCGTATATAACTACCTTATCCTTCCGTTTAATTATGATGGTTCCAACAACGGCACTCACAATTATAAAACGGACGGCACCCTTCGAACTGCTAATGCTGCTACCTACTCGCTGGAACCCAGCGCCCATACCAACTTCTTTGAAACCCTGGCCGTCAGTGCTACACAGGTTAACCTGAACTTCAACAGCATCGCTACGGCAGGCATTACCAACGGGTCCGGTTTTATTATTCTGCGCAGGCAGGACGGTACCAATCCAACCGCAACCGGAATTACCGATGGAGTGGCTCCCGGTTCATTAACGCTTCCGGCAGGAACTACCTTGGTGACTACCATTAACAGCACCTCAACGTCCACCTTCAGCAACACCGGGCTTACCACCGGCACCCAATACAACTATGCCATCATTCCCTTCAACTGGAATGGCAGCAATGCCGGCACCTACAATTACTACACAGCAGCCACGATTCCTGTAGACAACGCGACACCTTCAGCCGGGCCCGTCATTGTCTCACTGAATCCCGCTGACGATGGAGCGGCCGGTCTTACCCTGGCAACGGCTACCATAACATTCAATGTGAACGTGGCAAAAATCAATGGCGGCCAGGCAGGAGACTCACGAACCTTCCGGCTGTACCAGGTAGGTAATGCTACGCCCATCGCCACCATTGATAAAGACAATGCCGGCATTACCGGATTTGGAACCGCAACCATTTCAATACCCTTTGCCGCCAACTTAACACCGAATACACAGTACTATATTCAGGCAGGCAGCAACATTCTCAAAATAGCGCCAAACAGCACCGCCTGGAGTGGCATCAGTGATAATACAACCTGGAATTTTACTGCAGCCGCCACCGTTGTTGAGCCGGCTAACCCGATCACACTTTGTTATGACGGAGCATTCCAGACCTTTGGCAATATCGTTATCCGTGAATCCAGCACCGGAGACTTTTCACAGGGTGCTTCCCAAACCTATTCTCTCATACTTCCCAGCGGCTTTGTGTTTAATCCTGCTGTTACCAATGCCCCTTTAATATCCGGCAGCAACATTTCAGCGATTTCTTCACTGACCTATACATCCGGCAATACCATTGTGCGATTCAGTTACACAATAACAGGAACATCGGGTACGCTGGATCAGATCACGATAGTCGGACTTCAGGTGAAGTACACCGGAGCTTTTACCAGCACATCCGGTAATATTGTTCGCATCGGGGGCACCGCAGTACAAAACGGAAACGGAGAGAACGATGCACAAAATCACGGAACCTTATCCTTCAATACAATACTTGGTGAGCCTACCTTCACCGTGGAGCAATTACCCGGAGACCCGATTGTACCGGCCAATCAAACCACCTTCAACTCCAGTGCCCGACCGGTCAAACTGATTGGAACACCAGCCGGAGGAGTTTTCTCCGGTTCCGGTGTGATTTTTTCCGCAGCGAATTCAGGATACATCTTCGACATTCCTACTGTGGGTGTTGGTACGCATCCCATAACGTATTCCTACCGGGAACCACCGGCAACAGGAACAAACCAGTCGTGCGAAGTGCGGAAGACGATCACCTTTAACATCATCACCAACTGGATCAACGGCTTGCTGAATTCCTATTGTTCCACAGGGCCGGTTTCAGCCGGCTTATCCG
>JALOMI010000227.1 GCA_025455465.1 Cyclobacteriaceae bacterium
GGGTACAGGCTTGCCGGTTTCCTTATCAGTGATGCGCCCGTGAGCCAGTTCTTGGGCAGACGCAGCGCTGCCGGCCAGTAACAGGCACAGGAGGCTACGCATAAAAATGACTGGAAGGCTCATCGCGGTTCAGGTTTAGTAAAAATCAGGAATAGTCTGTTTTTACCCAATGAAAATAACAACAAGTTGAATCTTTTCCGGCCCGGCCGGGGGCGGGTTGTATCATGTGGGTGCGATGCCTTATTTTCGTGCCGATAAATCCAGGCTAATCCGAAGTGTTATAACCATAAATAATTCTGTTATGAAAAAACCCGTGTTGATCTTACTGTTTATGTTTTTCGGCTTAACGCTTTTTGCACAGGCTGATGCCGATGCCATTCTGGGAGTATGGGAAACCGGCAGCGGCAAAGCCCGGGTGAAAATCGACAAGTCAGGGGATAAGTATGTAGGCCGTATTGTATGGCTCCGCGAGCCTAAGGATGAAAACGGCAATCCCAAGGTGGACAAGAATAATCCCGATGCCGAGCTGCGTGCGAAGCCCCTGCTGGGATACAGCATGCTGAAAGGCTTTGAATTTATCGGCAGCAAAAAGTGGGATAACGGTACCATCTACGATCCGGAAAACGGAAGCACCTACTCGTGCACCATCACCATGACAGACGATAATACGCTGGATGTCCGTGGATACATTGGCGTGAGCCTGTTCGGCCGAACCGATGTGTGGAAGCGTGTCATCATTAAAAAGAGCTAACCCGAACAATAACATGATAAACCTGACGGAGCGCCTGCTGGTCTTCCTTTTTGTTGGTCTGATAACCTTCACCGCATGGGCTCAGGAACCCGAGCCGGATGAAGAAGAGGAAGACTTCAGCATGTATGCCGATGCCGAGCTGGCCGATGGCGCCAAACGCTTCTGCACCAACAAAGTACTTGATCAGAGTCCGAATAAGCTGATCTCCATCGGGTACGATTTTCAGGGTGCGCACGATATGACCATCGGGGCATGGGGTTCCATCCCTTCAACCACGGTGCGTGTCAACCAGGTATCCGGCATCCGCATCAACGGCAATGTGCCCGTGATTTCTAAAACCAACATGCTGCTCAATGTCGGCTACAGCTACTGGGAAGCCAACTACACGATGGCACAATCCTCCGACAATCCGCTTGTCAACACGTTAGATACACGCGGCCTGCGCACAGCCGGTATTCTGGCCACCTTCTTCAAGCCGCTGAATGAAAAACAGTTTTTTCTCATCCAGGCACAGGCCGATCTGAACGGTGATTATTTCCTCCCCGACTTTCAGCCCCTCACCTACCTGAAGTATTCCGGTGCCGCGGTATACGGATGGAAAAAACACGACCGCCTCTTTTACGGTTTCGGCATGTCGCGCACCTACCGCATCGGTGAAGTGAACTATGTACCCATCATGCTTTACAATTACACCTTCCCTTCACGCAAGTGGGGGATAGAATCAGCCCTGCCTGTGCGCGCCCAGCTGCGCAGAAATTTCAATCCGAGAACATTAGCATTCTTCGGGTACGAACTGGAAGGGCAAAGCTACCGCATCAGCAACATCGAAGGTATCAATGGGGTGAAAGACCCTGAGCTTCGCAGAAGTGAGCTGCGCATCCGGTTAACCTTCGAGCGTTCACTGAAAGATTTTATCTGGATCAGTGCCCAGGCCGGTTTGCGCTACAACTGGAATTTCAATGTGGATGAGGGTGATTTCTTCCGCGGCTTCTTTGGCGAACAGCCTTACCTCTTAGAAAACAGCCTCACTAACGCCATGTACTTCAACGTGTCGATCAACCTGGTAAGTCCGTAACATTTTCGGAACAATACCTTCATTGATTTCGAACACTTCAGTTGTTCATTAATGAACAAACGAAAGAATCATTTGTATCAGAATCCTTCATTTCAGGATAATTTCAAGCATTGGATTTTTTGGTAGGCGTTTTGAGTCAGCGTATGTGTTTTACTGAAATGCTAGCGATGAAACCAGCTTCTACATTCCTGATTATCCTTTTACTGCTGATCACCTTCCCGATCTGGATCGGCATAGCCGGTGGTCTGGTTGGCGTTGCCGCAGGTTTGTTCGGTGCCTTTTTCGGTATACTGGGCGGAATTCTTGGTGCAATTTTCGGAATCTTCGGTGCCGTCTTTGGCCTCATCGGAAAATTGCTCGGCTGGATTTTTGGCGGCATGTTCAGCTGGCATGTAATCCCTGCTGTTCATCTGCCCGGACCTGTTGTAATCGCCTTGATCATCCTGGCCATCGTATTGCTGACCCGGTCGCGCAAGAGCGAGGTTAAGAAGTAGGGTGCTTGTAGTACAGCGCTGGGTTCAGAAAATAGTGGGTGTACACCGGGTAACGCCTGATCGCCTTTAATTCAGGGCGCTGGCCTTCAACAAATTCAACTTTATAGTAAAACTCAAATCCCTTTTCCACGCGCACGTCTTTGCGGATCATGTACCATTCCTTGTCGAACGGGTTTAACACTTTTACCTGGAGTTTGAATAATCCCGGGTTGCTCTTGATGCGCACGAAATTACCCGGCTGCTGATTGTAAAGTTTGCCATTGACATAAACCTGCATGGAAGAGTTTTTGTCGGTTTGAATGGCAATGGTGGAGGAATACGCATGGGCGATAGCTGCACTCATCAGCAAGATCCCGAGGAAAACCAACTTCTTCATACTCATTCGTGTTAGTCAGATCAGTTGCTGCAAGCATTGTGCCATCAGCGTCTGATTAGTCTAACGGACGGGAAACCCCTTCCGTTGTGCTCAACCGTTCTCAATTTGATAAAAGTTTTTTCGAATATGCTCAGTTCACACGCATTTCCTTGCGGAAGCCCGCAATGAAATTCTGCATACTCTGCTGCCAGGTGGTGTCGGCATCCCACCGTGTGCCGAGGTAAACGTTGTTAAATTCAATTTGTCGGAAATAAAATTTATAGACCGGCCGGTCGGCAGGAATGGTCTTTACCTTCTCGGCACCATCATCAAATGTCACCGAAGCAATTGCCGTAGCCCCTATGGTCATTTCATAACCGAGCAGTTGCTTCGCTATTGGTCCGCGGGCATGCACAAAACGCAAAATGTAAAAATAACCCTGCTTGCGCAGGTCAAGTTCGGGAATTGACGGATCGACCAGTGCATATTTATATGGATAGGTCTTCATGATCTCTTCCAGCTGCCGATCGGTTTCTTCATCGCCCGTCTTCTGTACAGCCAGCCTGTCTACGCGCAAGTCGCTGGCATAGGCTTCTGTTCTTCTTCCTTCAATAATGTTTACCTGGAGCTCGGTTTCAGGCACATCGATGATGAGCATGTTTTGACGTTTATAGGTGTTCAACGCGGTGCTGTAAACCTGGCGCAACGCTTCCTTCAGGGAAGCATCGCTAACCTGCCAGGCCGGTTGCGATAAATCAACCTGATCCTTTTTGGGCGGTACCGGAAGTATGGACACCGTATAGAATGACGCGGCTTTATCCACGATAACCAGGTTCACTACTTCACGGATAGCGAAGTATTTGGCAAAAGCCAGCTCGGCATCATAACCGGCCAGCACACGATCGGTTTCAAAATAGGCAACTATATCTATACCGGCTTGTACCAGGCCATCGTGTATTTCTGGAATTTCCTGCTGACGAATAGCCGGAGAATACAATACCACCGTGCGTCCGTTCAGAATTTTTTCCGGCAACGCCCCTCCGCCCTGAAGTTGCATCAGGCGGACACTGCCGGTAGGAAAGGGCTGCGCCATCAGCTTTACCGTGAGTAACGTCAGAAGAAAAATCAATCGCATACCTGTCATTAACGTATTTCCGTTGCCGCTATTTTATCGTCAGTAGATGCCGATGTAAAATCCGCTGTCATCTGCTTTTACAGGATAGGTTTTTAAATCAGCTGATCGCGAACTGCACTCACGCCCCGTGCGCAAATCAAACCGGTAATTATGCCAGGGGCAAACCACTTCGCCCATAAAATTAACAGCCCCCTTGCTGAGCGACTCGCTGTTGTGTGAGCAGGCATCCTGCACGGCAAAAAAAGTATGCTGATGCTGCGCGAGGCAAATACGCTTGCCATGCACTACCAAAAGTTGCAACACACGGTCTTTGAGCCGCTCGCGTGCTTCTGCCTCGCTGGAAAATATTTTTACCCACTGCATTGGTTCACGTTGGGCGAAGATCACGTTTTTTCTACCTTGATTCAAAATGCCGAAGAACCTATGAGAACGTTTTTAGCCGTACTGATGATCGCCAGTGCCCTGTTTGTGCAAGCACAAGTCAACCCCAAGCTGCAATCCAAAGTTGATCAGATGGCTGTTGCTATTGAACCACGCATGATTGAATGGCGCAGGGACATCCACCAGCATCCGGAGCTGGGCAACCGCGAATTCAAGACATCAGCGAAGATTGCCGAGCACCTGAAATCCCTCGGAATCGAAGTGCAAACCAACGTTGCCTATACTGGGGTAGTCGGCATTCTGCGGGGTGCTAAACCCGGACCGGTCATTGCTTTGCGCGCAGATATCGATGCCCTGCCGGTGACCGAGCGCAACAGCCTGCCGTTTGCTTCGAAGGAGCGGACTGTTTTCAACGGACAGGAAACCGGTGTAATGCATGCCTGCGGACATGATACGCATGTGGCCGTGCTGATGGCCACTGCCGAAATTCTGGCGAAGAATAAAAACGAACTGAAGGGCACCATCAAATTTATTTTTCAGCCTTCCGAAGAAGGACCTCCGGCCGGTGAAGAAGGGGGCGCCTACCTGATGGTGAAAGAAGGTGTGCTCGACAACCCGAAAGTCGATGTGATCTTCGGTATGCACATCCAGTCCATCTCTCCGCTGGGAAGAATCACCTACCGGCCGGCCGGACTCATGGCTGCTTCGGACTGGTTTTCCATCACGGTGAAAGGAAGACAATCGCACGGCTCGGCTCCGTGGATGGGTGTTGACCCGATTGTGGTCTCTGCACAAATCATAATGGGATTACAGACCATTGTAAGCCGGCAAACCGAACTGACAAAAGAGGCTGCTGTTATAACCGTAGGCAGAATACAATCAGGCATTCGTGAAAACATTATACCGGAAGAGGCTTTTATGGCCGGAACAATCAGAACACTGGATGATGCCATGCAGGATAAGATTCATGAGAAAATACGCCTGACCGCTACCAACATTGCTGAGAGTGCCGGAGCAACCGCTGAAGTGGTGATTGACAGGAAGACTCCGGTAACCTATAACGATCCGGTGCTGACCGAAAAA
>JALOMI010000043.1 GCA_025455465.1 Cyclobacteriaceae bacterium
GAGCATTCTGAAATATAAGGAATGATTTAAGCATGGAAGATGTTGAATCATGAAATTTAACGCAAACGATTGCGATAATCTCGCCTTCCATCGGAAAAACTTTTTGGCGGCCTATTCAAATAGTCCGTTTGATTAATGGTATATGTCTTTATATTCAGCCGTCAAACTTTACCCTATGCTCCTGAATATTGATGCAGCGAAACAAATCACGTACGATGCCATTGTGGTCGGTACGGGAATCAGCGGTGGATGGGCCGCCAAAGAGTTGTGTGAAAACGGATTGAAAACCCTGGTGCTGGAACGTGGCCGCATGGTCGAACACCCGAGTTATCCTACCGCCACCAAAGACCCGTGGGAATTTCCGCATGGTGACCGCCCGACAGCAGAAGATCTGAAACAACAGGGCGTTCAAAACCGCACCGGATACACCATCCGCCAGTCCACCAAGCACTGGTTTGTCAACGACCTGGAAAACCCCTATACCGAAAAGGAAGGCAAGCGCTTCGACTGGATGCGAGGCTATCATGTCGGAGGCCGCTCCATCATGTGGGGCCGCCAGAGTTACCGCTGGAGCGACATGGATTTTGAAGCCAACCTGAAGGACGGCATCGCCATCGACTGGCCGGTGCGCTACAAGGAAATTGAACCCTGGTACGATTATGTAGAAACTTTCGTGGGCATCAGCGGACAAGCGGAAGGATTGAATATTTTACCCGACAGTAAATTCATTCAGCCCATGGAGTTGAACTGTGTTGAGCAACAGCTGAAAAAATCCATGAACGATAAGTTCGGCCGCCTGCTTACGATCGGGCGTGTAGCAAACCTGGCCGGTCCGCTCATGCACGACAAGAGCCCGCAGCGTGGAACCTGTCAGTACAGAAACCTGTGCAGCCGTGGCTGCCCTTATGGCGCCTATTTCAGCAGCAATTCATCCACCCTTCCGGCCGCACAGAAAACAGGCAATATGACCTTGCGTGCCAACTCGATTGTATACGAACTGATTTACGATGAGCAGAAAGGCAAGGCCACCGGTGTGAAAGTGCTTGATGCGGAAACCGGTGAACAGATGGAGTTTTATGCACGCATCATCTTTTTGTGTGCTTCCACGATGGGGTCTACCTACATCCTGCTCAATTCCATTTCCGGGCGTTTCCCGAACGGATTAGGCAATGACAGCGGTGAGTTAGGCTGTAACATCATGGATCACCACCTCGGTGTGGGCGCGAGCGCTGATGTGGATGGATATGAGGACATGTACTACTACGGCCGCAGGGCAAATGGTATTTACATCCCACGATTCCGAAATATTGGTAAAGACAAGCGCGACTACCTGCGCGGATTTGGTTATCAGGGTGGTGCAAGCCGTCAGGGCTGGTCACGGATGATCGCTGAGATGAGCATCGGTGCCGATCTGAAAAATGCCGTTCAGACACCGGGCAAGTGGACCATCGGCATGGGTGGCTTCGGAGAAGTGCTGCCCGACAAGAGCAACCGTGTCACCATCAACAAAGATAAACTGGACAAACACGGATTGCCTACATTACTCTTCGATACGGAATTCAAGGAAAACGACTACAGGATGCGTGTCGATATGGCCAATGACGCTGCTGAGATGCTCGATGCTGCCGGATTCAAAAATGTACGTCAATACGACAACAAAAACCAGCATGGCCTGGGCCTTGGTATTCATGAAATGGGCACGGCCCGCATGGGCAAAGACCCGAAGACTTCGGTCCTGAATAAGTGGAACCAGGTACACGCCTGCAAAAATGTGTTCGTTACCGATGGTTCCTTCATGACTTCAGCCGCGTGTGTCAATCCATCGCTGACCTACATGGCCTTCACTGCGAGGGCTGTAAACTTTGCCATACAGGAAATGAACAAACAAAATCTCTAATACGCCTGACTATGAACAGACGAGAAGTTATCAAACGCACTGCCCTCCTGATGGGAGGCGCTGTTTCCGCTCCGGCCATGCTTGGTATTTTACAGGGGTGCACGGCCAAGCCTGGTGTAGACTGGAATCCGGAATTTTTTACACAGGAGCAAGCCTTTGTGATCAGTGAGATCGCAGAAATCATCATCCCGAAAACCGACACACCAGGTGCAAAAGATGCCGGTGTTCCATCATTTATTGAACAGATGGTTGCTAAAGCTTATTCGGATGAAAACCGGGAGAAATTCATGACCGCATTACAGGAGTTTACGACCGAATCAAACTTTCTGAAATTATCATCTGAGAAACGCACGGAGTATGTTTATGCTGAACATGAGAAGGCGATCAAGGAAAACATTCAGCCACGCCCGTTTGTGATGACGATGAAAGAATTGACCATGCTGGGTTTCTTCACCAGCAAGTCGGGTGCCACTGAAGTGCTGCGATACGAAGCCGTTCCCGGAAAATACAACGGTTGTATGCCGCTGAGTGAAGTGGGAAGAACCTGGGCAACCTAAGCATCTGCTATTTGTTTAATATTGAAAGAAGTCGGAAGAAATTATCCGGCTTCTTTCTTTTCAAAAAACACAGATTGCCATGCACAGCGCAGTTCATGGCATTAACCCCTAATTGATTATCTTTAAAACCGGAGATTATTACGGGAACGCATGAAGAAACATTTATCTACTGCCTTTTTTGTATTTGTTCTTGCGCTGTTTGCGCAAGCCCAGCTTGTAACACTCCTGCCCTGTCAGAGCCCCTCACCCGAGCAGGAAGTCACCATCATTTTCGATGCCACTGGTACACCCTTGCAGGGAGAAACCAAAGTGTATGCTCATGCCGGTGTTGTCATCACTAATACAAACTCACCAACCGGCAGCGACTGGACCGCAGTGAAAGGCACCTGGGGCACGGACAATGGTGTGGGTTTGATGACTGCCGTACCCGGTGAACCCAACAAATGGTCGCTGGTGCTGTCACCAACACTCCGTGCCTATTTCAATACACTGCAGCCACCAAATGCACCGATCTACTGGCTGGCGATGGTGTTTCGAAACGCCAACGGAAGCAAGCAAACATCTCCGGATACGTTCATCCGCCTGAATCAACCGATATCATTAACCCAGCCTCAGGTAAAAGAAATTTTTATCGCTTCGGGTAACTCCTTCCCCATTGCTGCTTCGCTTTGCTCCGCGGCAACCAGTCTGAAAATTTCTGTAGACGAAGGCAGCGGATACGTTGACATCGGATCACCGGTAAGCAATGCCACTTCCATTTCTGTTACTTTCACTCCGTCCGGCTCAGGACTTAAAAAAGTACGTGTTACCGCTAATTTTTCCGGTACTGAACAGGTGCTTGATGAAATACTCAATGTATTCGTTCAGCCAGCCATAACGCCTGCGGAGCCTCTTCCAGCCGGTGTACGAAAAGGAATTAATTATTCTTCTGATGCCACCAAGGTTACACTGGTTTTAGAAACACCTCTTCCGAAAGATTTCGTTTACGTAGCCGGTGATTTCAACAACTGGCAAGCCGATGATGCTTACTTCATGAAAAAAACACCGGACGGTAAATTCTTCTGGCTTACCATTTCCGGACTCACACCTTCGAAAGAATATGTCTTTCAATATTGGGTAGACGGCATTATCAAAATCGGAGACCCCTATGCCGAAAAAGTGGCCGACCCGTGGAATGACAAGTTTATCCCTGTCACAACCTACCCCAACTTACCGGAATACACCAGAACCGACTACGGAGTTGCCTCCGTTTTGCAGACCGCACAAACACCTTACGTTTGGTCGTCCAGCGAGGCCACCTGGAAATCCCCCAAAAAAGAAGAACTGGTCGTTTATGAATTATTGTTGCGTGATTTCATCGGTACCCGCAAATACCGCGATTTGGCCGACAGTCTTTCCTACCTGAAGCGGCTCGGCATCAACGCCATCGAACTGATGCCGATCATGGAGTTTGAAGGCAACCTCAGCTGGGGGTATAACCCCTCATACTTTCTGGCACCGGATAAATTTTACGGCACCCGAAATGACTTTAAATACCTCGTAGACAAAGCGCATCAGGAAGGTATCGCCATTATCCTCGATATAGCCCTTAATCATGCCTTCGGGCAATGTCCGTTAGTTCGGTTGTATTCCAGTAACAATCAGCCAACAGCCGATAACCCCTGGTTTAATGTGGTGGCCAAGCACCCCTTCAATGTTGGTTATGACTTTAATCACGAAAGTGTTTACACCCAGGCCTTTGCCGACAGCGTCATACGCTATTGGATTGAGGAGTATCATATTGATGGGTACCGTTTCGATTTATCCAAGGGATTTACGCAGCGCTTTTCTTCCAGCGTAGAAGCCTGGAGCGCCTATGACCAAAGCCGGATTGATATCTGGGACAGGATCACCAAAAAAATATGGGGTTATAAACCTGATGCCATCGTAATCCTGGAACATTTCGGTGGTGAATCGGAGGAAAATGTTTTAGCCAGCAAGGGCATGCTGCTGTGGCGCAGGCTGGACTGGGAGTTTGCCGAATTACTAAAAGGAAATACCAGTACCGTGATCCGTGGTGCTGACCGCAAAGATCTCGTCACTTTCATGGAAAGTCATGATGAAGAACGTCTGGCTTTCAAGCTGAAAACTGAGGGACAAACCTCCGGTGACTACAACGTGCGGGACCTGCCCACGCTGCTTAACCGGGTTAAACTCGGTTCTGCGTTCTTCTACACATTGCCCGGCCCAAAGATGCTGTGGCAATTTCAGGAACTCGGTTACGACATCAGCATCAACACCTGCACCAACGGTACCATTAGTCCCGATTGCCGGTTGGTTGAACGCCCGCTGCCCTGGGGTACCGGTAGTTTAGACTATTATACCAACCCCGACCGGCAGCGCTTATACAAAGCCCAGGCGGCCATCTTCAAACTCATTAATTCCAACCGGGCCGTGTTCTCGAATGGCAATGTTAACTGGCAGAACACCGGTGAGACGCGCAGAATCAACATCACCCATCCGTCCATGGATGTTACTATCATCGGTAACTTTGCACTGATCCCTAAAACCATCAATCCGAACTTCAGCAAAACCGGCACCTGGTATGATTACTTCAGCGGACTGAGTATTGAGGTTACCAATACAACCAGGGAGTTAACACTTGGACCGGGAGTTTTTTATATCTACACCACGGTAAAACAACCAACACCGGAGCCGGAATTGGTAGTAGGTGTAGAAGAAACCGGAATGAACGAAAATGCGGTAAGTGTTTATCCGAATCCAGCCTCCCAATTACTGAAAATTGAGTTGTCGGAATCTGCTTCAGGACCGGTATCCGTTTCGTTGATGACGCTTTCCGGCAAGCAGCTGATGACTGAACGTTACAATGGCAGCTCAGAAATATGGCTGACCACAGAGAACCTGCCGGCAGGATTCTATGTCATTGAAGTCAACACAACCCGCGGTAAGGCCATAAAAAAAGTACTGATCACCCGTTAAGGTGATCAGTATTTTTATATCAACTTTTCAAATCAACAAGAATCAGACGAATGACTTCAGGTAGTTGAGGCCATTGGTTACTGCTTCCATTTGCGGACGTTCAAAAAATTCCTGCTCGAGGAAGAAGTGCTGCATACCGGAAGTTCCGGCAGCAGCAAAAATGGTTTTATAATCAATTGAACCTGCACCAACGTCTGTCTGCTGCTGACGCTTTTCTTTATTCATGTCTTTCACATGCCACAAATGAATTCGGCCTGCATTCTTCTTGAATAACTCAACAGCGTCAATATTGGCAAACGTGCTCCAGTAAATATCCAGCTCAAGAATCACCGAAGCATCCAGTTCCTTGCACATCAGGTCATACGGAACCTGCCCATCGATGGGCACAAACTCAAAGTCGTGATTGTGATACCCAAGAATTACACCTGCCTTCCGGCAGGTTTCACTTGCTTTATTAATCTGGGCACATACCCGCTTATAGTCATCCATGGTCTTTCGCTCATTCGGATGCAGCCAGGCAATGCACATGTACTTTTGTCCGGCCTTAGCAGCATCTTCAACGGCACGATCCCATTCATTGACCAACGAGCCTTTCATAGCCGGCATGGCATTGCCGGTTCCGTAATGTCCGCTTACAATGGATAATCCCATGTTCTTTGTCATGGAGGCAAATTCCTGGTAAGGCATGTTAAACACTTTACCGTCATTATAGCCATACAACTCCAGTTCCTTAAAGCCGATATCGGCCAGTTTTTGTACGGTACCACGAACATCTTTCATGATAATATCCTTCAGGGTATACAGCTGAATACCCACCGGACGCCCCGCAGCGGCCGAAGCCCGGAGCATGGAAGGTATTGCCAACGCACCGGCCAGTAATGCAGACGATTGAATAAATGTTCTTCTCTTCATGATAATGGAATTAATTAATGGAAATGATTAACGCGTGCGAATCCAGTCGTATGCCTCCTCTTCATCCGAGAAAACCCCCAGCTGCACATCCAGTTCCCGGAAGCGTTCTTCGGCTTCGAGTTTGAAACGTTCCATGGGATATTCGGCAAAGAGATCTTCACCGAGGATTACTGCATGGAATTTTACTCCGGCAATGCGAAACAGCAAATCTTCCCAAACATCGCTGAACCAGGTCTCAGTTTCTTCATCCACTTCACCCAATTCACGGGTGTCGGCCAGCCAGGCGAGGTATTCGTATTGTTTTTTGTATTCGATGTAATGCTCGTGAATCTTCACCAGGTTTTCGCGGAAAACCTGACCGGGTGTTTCCTGCTTCCAACGGTGTTTCAGTACCGGAAGGGAATCATCCAGTTCGCAGATTACAAAGTCGTTTTCGAATACGAGTTGTACCATGTTATTTCTTTCGCTCCTCACCATCGAGGGAAAGCACATAGATGGCCATCTTCTCAGCATCATCCTGTGATAAATCAGGATGGGGCGTCATCGGCAATTCTCCCCAAACACCGCTTCCACCCTGTATAATACGGGCAGCCAGCATCTTGATGTTCTCATCATTGAACTCATACTTCTGAGCCACTTCCGTGTGTGACGGCCCGATGATCCGATTGGTCGGATGATGACATGTCTTACAGTCGGAATTATCGACCAGCGTTTTTCCGATAGAAGCCAGCTGGGCTGTTGACAATTCAGGTGCTGCTGTTTCCTTTTCTGATTTCGATCCTCCGCAAGCCGCCACCAGGGCAACCAGCATCATTGCAACGAGTAGTTGTTTCATGTTATAGTCCTAGAATTTTACGGTTTAGTTTTCGGTCAGATCCCGCAGATGCGAAATCATCAAAAGCTTTTTCTGTTACACGAATAATGTGTTCACGAATAAACGGTGCGCCTTCTCTGGCGCCCTGTTCCGGATGCTTGATGCAACACTCCCACTCGAGCACCGCCCAGCCGTCATAATTGTACTGAGCCAGTTTGGAGAAGATGGATTTGAAATCTACCTGCCCGTCACCCAGTGAACGAAAGCGCCCTGGCCGGTTTATCCAGTCCTGGAACCCCCCGTACACTCCGCTCTTGCCGGTAGGATTAAACTCCGCATCCTTCACATGGAACATCTTGATGTACGGATGGTAGAAGTCGATGTACTGCAGGTAATCGAGTTGCTGCAGCACAAAGTGGCTCGGATCAAAAAGCAGGTTAGCCCGCGGATGATTGCCGGTTTGTTTCAGGAAACGCTCGAAGGTGATGCCATCATGCAGGTCTTCACCGGGATGGATTTCATAGCATACATCCACACCGGCTTTGTCGAACGCATTCAGAATCGGAAGCCAGCGTTTGGCGAGTTCCCTGAAGCCTTCATCGACCAGTCCTGCAGGACGCTGCGGCCACGGATAAACCGTGTGCCACAACAAGGCACCGGAGAATGTAGCATGTGCATTTAATCCCAGGTTCTTGCTGGCCTTGGCTGCCAGCTTTAGCTGATCAACGGCCCAGGCGGTGCGGGCCTTGCTGTTGTTGCGTACATTCTTGGGTGCAAAGTTGTCGAACATCACATCATAGGCCGGATGAACCGCTACAAGTTGTCCCTGCAGGTGTGTGCTTAGTTCGGTAATCTGTACACCGCACGATTCAATCATCTCGCGGTATTCGTCTGCAAAGGCTTTACTTTCAGCCACGCGCTTCAGGTCAATGGCGCGCGAATCCCACGTGGGTATCTGTACACCGACATAGCCCAGCGAGGCTGCCCATTTACAGATGGTTTTAATGTCATCAAAGGGAGGTTCATCCCCCATGAACTGGGCCAGGAATATGGCCGGTCCTTTTATGTTTTTCATAGGTGCTAAACTTCAAATGATGTCCACTTTTCAGTGCTTTGTCCGCTCTTCACCACGTTGTCAATGAAGGCCATACCACGGATGCCGTCATCCACTCCGGGGAAGTCAATATATTCCGGTGCAGGTGTTCCGTCAATGCGTGCCGACAGCGCCAGGGCAAAATTCCGGTAGAGATTTGCGAAGGCTTCGAGGTAACCTTCGGGATGACCTCCCGGAGTGCGGGTATTGAAGAGGGCTTCCTGTTCCAGAAAACCATTAGTACCTGCCCGAAGAATCTGTGCGGGTTTATCCAGCCATTTCACCAGTAAGGTATTGGGTTCCTGCTGCGCCCATTCCAGTCCACCGTGCTCGCCATAGATGCGGATGCGCAAGGCATTCTCTTCACCGGCTGCAATCTGTGAGGCGGTAAGAATACCAGCAGCACCATTATCGAATTTCAACAATACGTTGCCATCGTCATCGAGGGCACGTCCCGGAACCATGATGTTCAGGTCAGCACACAGGTGCGTGATCTTCAGGCCGGTGATAAATTCCGCGAGGTGGGCTGCATGGGTTCCGATATCCCCCATGGCACCGGCTTTGCCGGAGCGCTTCGGATCGGTACGCCAGGCGGCCTGTGCGTTTCCCTCCCGCTCGCTCATCTTGCTCAGCCAGCCTTGCGGATATTCAACGATGATCTTTCTGATTTTACCGAGTACACCCTGGCGTACCATGGCCCGTGCCTGGCGCACCATCGGGTAACCGGAGTAGGTATGCGTGAGGCAAAGCAGCAAGCCGGTTTCATCTACTTTTTTCTTGAGTTGCCTGGCCTCATCCAGCGTAAAGGTGATGGGCTTTTCGATTACTACATGGAAGCCCTTTTCGAGCGCCATCATAGCCGGACCAAAGTGTGCGAAGTTGGGCGTTACAATCGTCACGAAATCAATCCGCTTGCCGGCAGGTAACCGGCTTTCCTTTTCCAACATTTCCTCGTAAGAGGTATACGTGCGGTCATCATCCAGGAATAACATTTTACCGCTGGCCTTGGCCACTTCAGGATTGATACTTAATGCACCAGCTACGACTTCAATAAGACCGTCCATATTGGCAGCAAGCCGGTGAATGGATCCGATGAAGGCATCTTTACCCCCACCAACCATACCCATACGTAATTTTCTGTTCACAGTTAAAAGGTTTTATGTGGTCAGGCAATATATTCAAAAGAAGCAAAAATCAACCATGGTTTTTACACAATCGCAACACCGGTTGCAGGCGTTTGTGTGCCCTTATGCGTTGCCCGAGTACGCACCTGCTAACCTGTAGGTCAGGTCGCTGCCATTCAGATAAAATCCCGATCACCGATTCATAAATGCCGGATACCTTTCTATCTTTCTCAACCAAAAAAACCGAATCCTGATGAAGCCAATAGTCTTTACCAAACTCTCTGTGATGATGCTCCTCGAATATTTTATCTGGGGAGCATGGTATGTCACCATGGGAACCTACATGTCGACCTTTCTGGATTCCAGCGGAGTACAGATTGGCGCTGCCTACAGTGCATTGGCTATTGCCACCATGATTTCACCCTTCTTTGTCGGCATGGTAGCCGACCGGTTTTTTGCCGCTCAAAACATTATGGGCTTGCTGCACCTGATCGGTGCTGCCTTACTTTTCCTGGCAACGAAGATTACTGATAACACGGCCTTCTACTGGCTTATTGTTATTTACTCCCTGCTGTACATGCCAACCATCGCGCTCTCTAATTCGATCGCCTTCCAGCAGATGGCAGATCCGGGAAGGCAGTTTCCGTGGATCAGGGTGTTTGGAACATTGGGTTGGATCGTGGCGGGATTTATGATCGGACAACTGGGTATAGAGAAAACACCCAACACCTGGATTATGGCCGCCATTGCCTCTGCCGCACTGGGTGTGTTGAGTTTCATCTTACCCAACACGCCACCGAAAGGAAAAACGGAAGCAGGCGCTTCAACCGCGCTGGGCACCGATGCCTTTGTGCTTTTTAAAGACAAACCCTATCTCATCTTTTTCATTGCTGCCATTTTAGTTTGCATCCCGCTCTCCTTCTACTACGGCTTTGCCAACCTGTTCCTCAACCTTGTCGGTATGGAAAATGCCGCAGGCAAGATGATCTTAGGACAGGTTTCGGAAGCCGTATTTATTCTGGCCATTCCTTTCCTGTTCAACAGCATCGGTGTTAAACGCATGCTCTTATTAGGTATGTCAGCTTGGATTCTGCGGTATATCTTCTTTGCTTTTGGAAATGCTGATGCAAACATGTGGATGCTCTATGCCGGCATCATCCTGCACGGCATCTGCTACGACTTCTTTTTCGTTACCGGATATATGTACACGGAAAAGAAAGCCGGTGAAAAAATCAAGAATGCAGCTCAGGGACTGTTCACTTTTGCAACCTATGGTGTTGGCATGTTTATCGGCACCTGGTTCTCCGGATTCACTACGGATTACTATACGGTTGAGGGACAGCAGCAGTGGACGCAGATCTGGTTCGTTCCGGCTTACATCGCCATTGCGGTAATGCTGTATTTCATTTTCTTCTTCCGGGAAAAGACGGAGATAAAATCCGTGTAGAAAATCATCATTACCAGGCCTGCGATATTGACGGCCATTGAATTACTTACCCTGACTGACGGTATTGGGTTCATGAACAATTTTCAATCATAAACCGCTAACCGCTTCTTAGTTGGTGGATTGTATGAAATCTTAACCGGTGAAATACAACTGCACCTGTCGGTTTACGTTATTACGTCATTAACCCCACCCAATGACCTTTACCAGCCGACTGTTGGCCGTGGCTTTATTACTGGTTCAATGCATCAGCTATGCCCAAGCTCAGCCCAGCAACAACCGACTCAAATTATTTATGGACTGCAGCAATACCTGGTGTGACCTGAATTTCATCCGCACCGAGATCAATATTGTTGACTTTGTCGTTGACCGGATGGCTGCCGATGTGCATGCGCTGGTCACTTCGCAAACGCAAGGAAATGGCGGTGACCAATACCAGATCATCTTTTACGGACAAAAACGGTTCAGCAGTATGCGGGATACGCTTCGATTTTCCGTGCCGCCAGTAACCACCGAAGTTGAAGTCAGGGAGCGACTGGTTAATCATTTAAAATTCGGGCTGGTTCCTTTTATCGCTAAAACGGATATGATCAATTACATGTCCATCGGCATGCGAAGACCTGACAGCACCATGAACCGCACAGTGGACGAAAGGGATAGCTGGAATTACTGGGTCTTTCGTGTTGGCGCAAACGGAAATATGAGCCTGGATCAAAATTACCTGAACACCAACCTCAATTCATCCTTATCCGCAAACCGAACCACCGAAGAAACCAGGGCAGAATTCCGACTGTCTACCGGAAGAAACCGGGCCGTATACAAGTACGAAGATGAAAACGGAGTGGAACAAAGCTTCACGGTCATCAACACCAGCTACAACCTGAATCATACCCTGGTGTTGGCCATTAACGACCATTGGTCATACGGCTATTACCTGTTTTTACGCAACAGCACCTTTTCCAACTTCCAGAATTCGGTACGGCTCATACCGGCCATGGAATACAACATCTTTCCATACAAAGAGGTGAATAACAAATACCTGGCTTTTGGTTACGGCATTGAACTGACACACAACAATTATTACGAGGAGACCCTGTACAACAAAATGGAAGAAAGTCTGCTGGGTCATTCCGCCAGACTGGTCTCGCGCTTCAACCAGAAATGGGGCTCGCTGAACGGGTCAATTTATTACAACAACTTCTGGCATGACTGGTCACTCTACAGTATTGAACTCAACCTGGAAGCTGATGTACGGGTGACCGGCAACTTATCCTTTTATGTATATGCCTTTGGCGGTGTAACACGCAACCAGGTCTTTATACCGAAAGGAAGTGCTTCTCCGGAAGACGTACTTACCCGCAGAAGGCAACTGGCGTCAAATTATAATTTTGGCATGTGGTTCGGCATTAACTACCGTTTTGGATCCATGCTGAACAATTTCGTCAATCCGCGCTTTACGGACTAACCAATTACCGATAGGTCTTCAGCAAAATCGCTTCGACCTCGGCCAGCGGCTTAAACACACTGAAAGTTTTTCCCTGCGTGCGCAAAGCACCGAACGCATTAGCGTATTGAGCCGCCTTCTGATAGGCATGGGCATTCTGTGTGAGGCCGTAACCAAGACCTCCTGCAAAGGAATCTCCGCAGCCGGTGGTATCAATAACCTGATCTACTTTGACCGCGGGTACCATTACCTCTGTTGTCGTTCCGTTCTCCCGGTAGTATGCCAGGCAACCCGTTGAATCGGCCGTGATGTAAACACACTGCACGCCCATTGACAAGCAATGGTCGGCCAGTTTGCGTAACTCTGCGCGGTTTAAGGTCGGTTCGTGACCGAAGTCGCTCTCCTCATATTCTTTCTTAAACCATGAAGCATGGGCTTCTTCCAGATTCATCTTCAGCACATCGATATAGGGCAACCATAAGTCACGGTCGATCCATAGTTTGCGCTGACGTTCACCGTTGAACAAACAAGCAGTAGTTGGCCCGTGCGCATCAAAGATGATGGTGCCCTTGCTGTTTTGCTTGAGGTATTTCAATGTATCAAGAGATACTTCGTAATCACTTATCGGTATAAATACAAATGCATCGCAATCAAGCAAATCCTTAAAATCTTCTGGTACAATTGGATCCATGAAGCCGGTCTGACGCTCTAGCCGGTTGTTCACATCCACAAAACGCAAGCTGATAATGTCGCCCTGATCATTTTTCGTAGTAAGATGATTAAGGTTGATACCCTTATATCCGTCAAATACCGATTTCACCGCCTGAAGGTCATCCTGACGAACATGACTTACCGGGATTACTTCAAGTCCTTCTACGCCCAAAGCTGCCAAAGCAATAACCGGATGGGTTACACAGCCCCATTTACGAATTACTTCCCCCTGGTGAGTAACAATATGATCTTTGGGAATCGGGCCTACAACTGCTATGCGTTTCATCGTTATAATTTTTCAGTAAGAAATGCTGCTCCGAATACTCCGGCACTGTCGCCTAAGAGGGGCTTTACTACAGGCGTATCGAGCCGATCATTAAAGACATGTTTCTTCAGGTGCTCAACACCTACGGTATAAAGACTTTCAATATTGCCTACGCCTCCACCAACTACAATCACATCAGGATCGAGGATATTAATTACAACACTCAGTGCTTTGCCGAACATTTCATTCAGTCGCTGGATCGTTTTTAAGGCAACTGCGTCAGATCGGCCGTTGGCCAACGAAACGATCTCTTTCAGCTTTCGCCTATTTCCGGTCTGCTCAAAATAGTACCGCTCCAGAGCCGGACCGGCTATAACATTTTCTACACACCCGATCTTGCCGCAGTAACATTTACCTCCGGATTCATCCAGGAAGTTATGCCCCCATTCACCGGCAATACCCTGCAGGCCATTGATTACTTTATTATTCACCACAACACCTCCTCCGCAACCGGTGCCCATGATCACACCAAATACCACTTCAGCATTCGGAAAACGCTCTTTGACAACCCCGAGGCGAGTCTCTGCCAAGGCAAAACAGTTAGCATCATTTGCCGAAATAACCTGCATGTTCAGCAACTTTTCCAGGTCTTTCCGAAGCGGCTTGAAGTTTAGTACAGTAGAATTACTGTTCTTAAAAAGACCGGTGTGCGGATCCATGGTGCCCGGTGTACCGATACCAATTTTATCCGGTCTGTAACCGGCATGGTCAGCCATCATATCCACCATCTTCTTGATCTGATGGAGTACATGTTCATACCCTTTATCAGACTCAGTCGGTACCCGATCGCGGAATAATGTCTCTACACTGTCTGACGACTTCATGATGGCACCCTCGATTTTAGTGCCTCCCATATCAATGCCCCAAAGGCTCCGGGATGATGTACTCATATAATCAGGTTAGCCTATAAACTAGTATATGCAACTGCAGGCAGGTGCTGTTGGTTTCTTGATAAAGATCCCAACATAGCAATGCAAGCCTGGCCGGCCATTTGGCAAATCCAAGATAGTATTATTGATAATGAAATGAAGCAGCCTTCAAATAATTTATTGAAGAGGAACACAGCAATCAGGTCAGCCGGTCCGGCCCGGTAAACGCCTCGTTCAGCGATTGAAATGCGTAATAAAAAAAGTGCACCAAAATTGGAGCACTGTTGTACTTACGACAATCATTGGATACTCTGTCGAACGGGAACTCTACTTATTTTCAGACAACGGGTTGACTCCATTACTCGGCAAATTCGCAATTTCCTCCCTCCTGGTGCGAAGGTGATCAACAATCCATTCACCCACCTGCTTGCCTTGCTTGATTCCTTCTGTTATAGCCGGCATGTAATGGATGCCACCATAAAAGCGGCTCATGGAAGCTTCATCAGCCGCATGATAAAAAGATGTAAATGACCGGACTGGTAAGCCAAATTCAACTTCTGTTGAATCGGTGAAATGGAAATTGTCACCAAATAATTTGGTCAATACCACGGATGAAGCTGATGAGATGACACTGTGCCCGCTGGTGTGCTCGGGAAACGGAGGCGTCTGCAGGGTCGGCAGCCAGTCTTCATCAATGAATTGATTGATGTAGGATTCCGGACGCACCAGTTTACTGCGGTACTTTTCATCCCAGCAGGAAATAAATCCATCGGCCAGAGCAAGCGAAACATAGACATACGCTTCTGCTGTTTCAAAGAAATCCTTACCGGCACCGGCACAGGCCTGGTTGGTAATGTTCATCCAATGCCCGCCCGGAGTAATTTTTTTCGTGGCGAACATAACATGACCTTTCACATTCATCACATAAGGATTGCAATCCCAGAAATAAGCGATATCCTCCTGTTCCTTATCCTTCCGCTTACCGATTTCATACACTTCATAAGCCTCTTTGAAAAACTTGCTGTTTTTGTCTGTACTGAATGTTGTCGGGGGCTCAGGCTTGAACTGTGTGGATGAATCCATCACAAACGTTCTGATCTTTGTCCAACTGGGCTCAATGCCTTCCATATAACCCGGAGGGGTTGGCTTCCATTTGGATGGATCATTGAGGTTCACCGAATACTTTTCAAAAGTTCGAGTCTGCTTGTAGTTGTCTTTATCAGCCCAGGCTAAAATATGCTTAGCAACAGTTTCCCCGTAACTGATGGAGTTAGTATACATATCTTCCGGCATACCTGAATTCCGGAATGATGCCAATGTTTTTTCATGAAATGCCAGCACTTTTTCTTCAGAGAATATCAATTGTTTACCTACCAGCGCAAGGGCATGTACGGAGGATAACTCAAAGCAGTAGGGTTTACCGGATTCAGGTTGAGGAACAGGTTCCAGTCCTTTCAACTGACCGGCCAGACTGATGAATTTATCGTTGCCGGGAACGGCTGCTTCGTAGGCAGCCATGCTCGCATAGGCATAGATGCGGCTGGCCTGCGGGGGAGAGAAAATATCATGTACAATCACATCCGTGATTTGCTTCATAGTTCGGTGCAGGTGATTCGGATCAACCACACCAGGATCGAAATCAGCTTGTTCTTTTTTGGATGT
>JALOMI010000228.1 GCA_025455465.1 Cyclobacteriaceae bacterium
TGCTTTGATACTTTTCGTATAATCGTAATTACTGATGAAACAAAAATCATTGTGAACGATATAATCATTATCGTCTGCCTCATCATTTTCAGCAAAGAATGAATCGAAACCCAGAATATCCTCTATCACTAATTCAATAACACTCTCAATATCATTAATTGATAAATCCTCGGGGATGGTGTGCGAATGAAGATCAGGGGGATCAATGCTCAGATTAAGCATGTGAAATGACATCAACACGACTACAAATCTTGAGAACGCACCCTTCCGTACTGATTCCATAATGCTTTCAAATATAGAAAGAGTTTTTAAACCAAAAGTTTACAGATCGATTAATTAAACTTCTTTACCTCTTATTCCTGAATAATTAAATCCAACACAATTCCTTAGTTATTGGATTATCATACTCATTTGTTCACCCTACCATACCGGAGATTCATTGGCTTCTTTTAAGAAATCAACAGGCATTGCCTAAGTATTCTCACTGATTCACGATCCGGCACCCAAACACCCTTCCGGCCGTTTTACCAGGATGCGCCTGCACCCTGATCACCACCGCTGATTTGCCTTTTACCAACTCATCCGGCACAGGATATTCCACATCAAAAAAACGCCCAGCCGTGCCGCCATTCAGCTCCTGCGTAGCGATCTTGACTCCGTCCACCAGGAAATCAAAGCTCCGGTTTCGGTCATCACCGATATAGGAACACAGCAACACGTTGGAGGCTGCCGGATCAACCTTCATGTCAAACTCAAAGTATCCGCCCAGCCGCACTTCGCGTCCCGGCCGGCCCAGTGCCTGGCTCACATAGGAGCGCTCACTGGCTCTGAGGTTATGATCGCGCTCAGGCTGCATTTCACCGATGCGAATGTAATCTATCGTTCGTGACTCGATATCGCTGATACGTTTCTTCTCGGCCTCATAGTCGGCCTGGCGCAATGACCACGCTTCGGGTGTAAAGAAATCCCAGTACACATTATAATACTGATCGTAGGTTTTGTAAAAAGGAATGAGCTTCACATCCTGCGGTCTTGCCGCGGATTCCGTTCGAAAGGTGAGAGCAGCACCTTCCACCGGTTTAATCCAGTCAACGGCATTTTTATTGGTGGTCATTAGTACAGTTGTACCATAAACCGGATCGGGCATTTCATTACCAAGCTGTCCGGCTAATACAAGAGGTCCGTAGAGTAAGGCAATCCGATCAGGATTATCCGGAATGCTTTCCGTGTAAATAGTCATGGGTAAGGTGAGTTCTACCACATCGTTGTTTTTCCATTTGCGGTCGATCACGAAAAAGCCATCGGATGATGTTGATGTTTTTACAACCTTGCCGTTAATCTTCACAACGATGTTTCCGCCAGTCCACTTCGGTTGCCTGATCTTCAGTTGAAAAGCCTGTGCCTTCTGCGTTTGTACCGTCATACGCACTGCATTGTCTTCCGGAAACTTTGTTTCCTGACGGAAGGAAACTCCTTTTTCCTTCCAGCTCAACTCAGAAGGAATGAAAAGATTTACCATCAGACTTCCGTCACTGCCTTCGTAGTAAATGCCTTCGGTATACTTGGCGTGATTCTCCATGCCGCTGCCCACGCAGCACGTGAACGTATTGAACGGTGTGCTGAAGGTTTTCTTCGAGCCCATGCGCAAGGGAACAAAGTAGGTCATCATGCCGTTCTCCGGATGCTGTGAGGCGAGGATGTGATTGTACAACGCACGCTCGTAATAATCACCGTAAACGGAATTCGGGTTCCACGCAAATAAATACCGTGTCAGCTTCAGCATGTTGTAGGTGTTGCACGTTTCGCAGGTGTTGTCGCTCAGCCGGTCGTTGAGCTTATCCGGATCACCGCAGTATTCATAATTGCTGTTGCCACCGATGACATAGCTATGATGATTCACCATCGTCTCCCAGAAGAAACTGGCAATGGTGTGATCTTCCGAAGCAGCGGCCACCGCATAACGCCTGGCTACTCCGGTTACTTTAGGTACGTTGGTGTTGGAATGTTTCCCCGGCATGGGATCAATTTTCTTCGCCAGTTCGCCCAGCACAAACTGATCGTGAAATTTATACGACAGGCCGAGATACTTTTTATTGCCGGTGAGTTCATAAATATGAACCAGAACATCATTCATCCCGCCATACTCGCACTTGCGCATGTTTTCCAGTTGCTCCTCATTCAGGTCTTTCAGGATGGTCCCGGTCCAGTCGGCCATCTTCACGACAACATCGAGCGCCTGTATATTACTGGTGTACACATACACATCGGTTAAGCCGGCCATCACCTTATGCACGGTGTACCACGGAGACCAGCCCCCGTTGAGATCAAATCCTGATGTCTTGATGATGCCGTGCTGCACTTTCCAGAAAATGGAGTCTTCTTTCGGTATGGCGCCTACATAACCGCTGCCCCGTGCTTGCTGACAGCGCGCCAGTTCATCCACGAGATAATCCGTTCGCTTTTTGAACTCGGCATTACCGGTTGAAGCATACATCATCGCACAAGCGGATAAATAATGTCCCAGGGTATGTCCGGACAATCCATCACTCTCCCAGCCCCGGTAGATTTCTCCTTTGACGGGTAACCCGGCATGCAAATGAAAGCGATGCAGCAAGCGATCAGGTTCAAGACTTAGCAGGTAGGCTGCGTCCATATTCTGCGCATGCTTAAAAGGACTTCCATCGAGCAAGCGTACAGCATGAAGACTAAAAGCGTATGCCTTAACGGGGATCACCGGCTTCACGCGAATGAGTGCATTGTTCTTTTCGGAGAGATAGGCCTGACTGAAGGAGTGGATAGTCGGGAAAATCAGAGAAGTCAGAATAATCAGAATAGTCCGGGAAGTAACAAGGAAAATATTGAGTATGGTGCGCATAGAAGTTGATTCAGGTAAGAGGTAATCTAAAAAGAACCAGATCAACCGGCAACAGGAATTATTTCGACTGGTCGACTAACTCAAGCCGGCCTACGATGGTATCCGGCAACAGGAGTGTTCCGGGAGCCAGCACGGCATTGGCACCGATCTTGGCACGGTCTCCCACGATGGCGCCAAATTTTTCCAACTCTGTATCGATGATCGTACCCTGATGCTTGAGAAAAATTCTTTTGTCGGACCGGTCGTTATGGTGGTTGGCAATGATGGCCCCGGCTTCTACATTCACATGGCTTCCGACTAGACTATCGCCAACAAAATTGAAGTGAGCCAGTGAGGAATGTGCTCCGATGAAACTCGATTTGATTTCACAGCCCGGGCCGATGCGTACACCTTCATCAAGGTAAACACCTCCGCGCAGGTAGGCATGGGCACCAATGAAACAACCTTTGGACACTATTACCGGAGCTTTCAGCACAACACCATCTTCAATGACAGCCTCACGGTGAACGGCAACCCCACTGTTAACAACATAGTTGTTATTCAATGATGCTATCATTAACCGTAGAAAATCATTCAGCACGGAAGGAATCAACCATGCCCTGCCTGCCTCAGGTAACAGCAGGGGAAAGTTCCGGATAAAGTCAGCTAATTCCATCCGTGAAATGATTCAGCTTGTGACAGCGCTGGCCTTCATGGCTTGCACGATATCAGCTTTGATATCGTCAATGTTCTCCAACCCGGCCGATATCCGGATCAGGCCCGGAGTGATACCCACCGCCTGCCGTTCGGCATCAGTTAGTTTGGAGTGTGTCGTGGACGCAGGATGCGTGGCGATGGTGCGCGTGTCACCAAGGTTAGCGGTGTGCGAAAGCATCTTCAGGGCGTTCAGAAATTTTCTGCCGCGGTCAATTCCTCCTTTGATCTCAAACGTAACGAGCCCGCCACCGAGGCGCATTTGCTTTCTCGCAAGTGCATGCTGCGGATGTGAGGGTAGAAACGGATACTTCACCTTGATTACTTCAGGATGCGTCTCCAGGAATTCCGCTAACGCCAATGCATTCGAACAATGCCGGTCCATGCGCACGGCCAGTGTCTCCAGGCTCTTGGATAATACCCAGGCATTAAAGGGAGATAATGCCGGACCGGTATGGCGCGTGAAGAAGCGTACTTCGTTGATGAGCTCCTTCTTACCCAGCACTGCACCGGCAATAACACGCCCCTGCCCGTCAATAAATTTTGTAGCCGAATGCGTGACAATATGTGCACCCCATTTGGCCGGGTTTTGCAAATACGGTGTTGCAAAACAGTTGTCAACATTGAGGATGAGGTTGTGCTTTGCCGCCAGTTTACCCAGCCATTCCAGGTCAATAATATCCAGTGCCGGGTTGGAAGGCGTTTCCACAAAAATCATTTTGGTGTTCGGCTGTATATGACTTTCCCAGCTCGCAGGATCAGCGATATCCACATACGTATGGGTGATGCCGAAGCGCGGAAAGAGCATGCTCAGGATCTGATGGGTGGAGCCAAACACCGAGCGGGATGCCAGCACATGATCACCAGCTTTCAGCAAAGCGGCCATGCTGCTGTACATGGCGGCCATGCCCGAGGCCGTAGCAATACCATCTTCGGTGCCTTCCAGCAGGCACAGCTTTTCAATAAACTCAGTGTTGTTGGGATTCGAAAACCGGGTATAAATGTTTCCCGGAACCTCATCGGCAAACAGGGCACGGGCCTGTTCGGCATCATCAAACACAAAGCTGGACGTGAGGTATAAGGGAACCGAATGTTCCCGAAAATCCGTGCGGGGGTTCTGATGCCGGATGGCGTTGGTTTCAAAATGCTGGCTTTCCATGGAGGCAAGGTAAACAGTAATCGGTTTCCACAGCAGGGAAATTTGAGCAACGGACCATCCACATAACGCCAAATAACACCTCGTCATTTACACGCAATCCATTGGATGCTGAACAAGGCATGTCTTCGGAAACCATTACCAGTAAATACTTTTTACAAACTTTTTGGTGATTCATAGTTGTTTACAAGCATCTGTTCACTATACTTGCATCAGATTTTTTTATCTAACCAAATTTCAATCATGACAAAAGCAGAACTCATCGCGAAACTGGCTGAAGAAGCGGGCATCACCAAATCCCAGGCAGGCGCAGCCCTCGATTCATTCATCGGGAGCATCCAGAAAACCCTTAAGGCTGGCAAGAAGATTACCGTAGCCGGCTTAGGCACCTTCTCCGTTGGAAAGCGTGCTGCCCGTAAAGGCCGCAACCCCTTTACCGGTGAGACTATCAAGATCAAAGCCAAGAAGGTGGCCAAGTTTAAGGCTGCCAAGACGCTGAAAGACAAACTCTGATCAGCTTCTTGACGAAATGAAAAAGCCCCGGACCGTTTGCATTTCTGCCTAGAACAATTGTTGCTGCTGTGGAAGGACTACTGAAGATAAAATCTTCAGGAAACTCATAGATATCATTGACATGAATGAGCACGCCTTGATCTATCAATTTATTGCGCAGATTAATAAAACTTGAAGTCATGGAGGCTACTGTGGAGCCTGCTGCATGAGATCCTTTCAATACCAGAAATCCTTCGGATGTTGGCTCACCCTGTGCATTCGCCCCACGAGCTGCTTTGATGTAAAAGATATTTTGTTTCCGAAGGGGCCTGGATTCACGTTTTTCATCAAAGACCTTATGACCAAGTGTATTGACCAGCAGTTTTATATTTTCAATAAACTCTTCCATTTCAGCGCGGTCTGATTCTGCAATGGACGATTGTGTTGGTGTTGAAGAATTGTCCAATTTATACCTCCCAACCGTCCTGGCAATTTCATACAAACGACTCTCGAGATATTTAATATGTGCTTTATTTA
>JALOMI010000229.1 GCA_025455465.1 Cyclobacteriaceae bacterium
TTGGATAACGGATCAATACTACCTTGAGTAAGCAATTTGTCTTCTACAGATAGTTTTAATTAATACCAGATCATGGCCAGTGAATTATTAACGCACTTTCAGACCAAGCAAAAAAGTATAGAAGAAAGAATGGATGCCGGCAAAGCATTGCGGCAAAAATTTCCGCGCAGAAAACAGGGTGACTATAAACCTTCCAATAAGCGTTCGGATCCCGTTGCCATTTTGGAAGAACAGGCCAAAACCCGTGTACCTGAATTGGTTCCAATCCGGTATGCACGCATGCTTACATCACCGTTTGCCTTTCTTCGCGGAGGGGCTGCGATCATGGCGGCAGACCTTGCGGCACATGGCAAAACCACCGGTTTACAGGTGCAGGCATGTGGCGATATGCACATGGCCAACTTTGGTTTATTCGCCTCGGCTGAACGCAATTTGATATTTGGTATCAACGATTTCGATGAAACCTTACCCGGACCGTGGGAGTGGGACCTGAAACGACTCGTGGCCAGCATTGTAGCGGGCGGCCGGTTTTTGGGTGCAGGTAAAGGATTGTGCAAAGATTCCGTCAGGGCTGCGGTAAGTTCCTACCGTAAACGCATGAAGCAATATGCGTTTATGGGGAATATGGAATTATGGTACTCCACTATTGATGAAAATGATATTTGGCCGAATCTGAAGGGAACGGCACAGGCTGGCTTACGGAAAATGGCCCGTAAAGCACGGGAGCGCACGCATATGCAGGTGCTGGATAAACTAACTGATCTGGTGGATGATCAATATCGGCTGCGCGATGATGCGCCATTCATTGTACATGTACAACGTACGGAAACCGGCCGAACTATTAATGAAGCACTGGAATTGTTTCTGCAGTCTTATACATCTTCACTGGCAGATGATCGAAAATATTTACTCTCGCAGTACCGAATTGTTGACGTGGTCCAAAAGGTGGTTGGAGTAGGCAGTGTAGGCACCCGTTGCTGGGTTATATTTATGATCGGCAACCATGATGAAGATCCACTGTTTCTGCAATTAAAGGAAGCACAGCCTTCTGTACTGGAACCTTATTTGGGTGCATCACACTATCATAATCATGGGCATCGTGTCGTGGCCGGACAACGATTAATACAAGCTGCGCCTGATATTTTTCTTGGTTGGGGTGAACAGGGCGGAATACACTATTATGTAAGGCAGATGCGCGACATGAAGGGTGGTGTTGAGTTCGATCCGGAAAAAGTAAAAATTGAAAACATGCCGCAATATGCGGCACTGTGTGCCTGGGCACTGGCGCTCGCCCACGCGAAATCCGGAGATCCGGCCATGATTGCCGGTTATGTTGGCAAAAACGATGAACTGGATGAAGCAATGGTCAACTTTGCGTTTGCGTATGCCGATCAGACAGAACGGGATTTCAAAGCACTGGCAGAGGCAGCAAAAAGTGGAAGAATTAAAGTTGCTACCGCGAGGTCTTAAAATAAATTTCTAGCATAGACGGACAATTCTAACTCCCGATGTTAAAAAATGAAACAAATCAACTATGAAGTATGCAAGACATTATTTACTGTTAAATTTTCTGTTGTGCATAACTTTTGCGGCTGTTAGTCAAACGGCCCCAGAGGAAGGAACACAGTTTTCTGTCTATGGATTTGGCAGAACTTCTTTCGTGTGGGATGACCAGGAACTGGGCCGAAGCGATTTATTTGTTCCGGCTAACATTAAAGTGGGTGAACCAAAAAATCCAAACTTCTTCATTGGCGCCAAACAAACACGTCTTGGATTTGATGTGAAACACACACTTGGAGGCGAAGTGCTTACGATTAAACTGGAAGGTGATTTTCACAATGATGCCTCCGATGCTACCGGAATTTTCCGGATGCGGCATGCGTATGCCAACTACAGGTTTGTTATGGTGGGTATGAATTGGAGTAATTTCTTTGATGAAGAAGTTAACCCCGTAACCGTTGATTTTGAAGGTCCGAATAGCTCCACCCTTTCACGAACGCCCCAGATCCGATTTTCCACGTATGCATCGAAGAATGTACTTTCCTTGTCGCTTGAAAACCCGATTGAAAATATAATTCCAGGTGGCTCAATCCAGGCGTTGCCAGAGCGATTCCCGGATATCATAGGAGCGTATCGCATCAATGGAAATTTTGGCTTTATAAAAACTGCTGCCTTGCTTAGGGAGTTGCGCTACGAAAGTGATAAGGCCAGAAGCTTGTTAGGCTATGGTGTAACCATCATGGGTTCTATAAAGGCAGGTGAACGGGATAAAATAAAGTTTCAGGGTGTGATGGGAACGGGCGTAGCGAAATATATTCAAGGTGCCAGCGGATTGAATTACGATGCAGTCTTTAATGGAACTAATGAACTGGAAGCCCTTCAAATGCGGGGGAGCAATATTTCCTACCAACATTTCTGGAAAGAGCACATGCATTCATCCCTCACAGCCGGATTGTTAAGCGTGGAGAATAATGATAACCTGGCCGCCACCGGTTATCAATCAGGATATTATGGTTCCATTAATTTTTTCTGGGATGCTGTAAAAAACTTAACGTTTGGCGTAGAGGCATTGGTTGGTGAGCGGGTGAATGTAAACGATGAAAAAGGATCAGCCCTGCGATTGCAGATGAACGCTACCTATAAATTCAATAAATCATTTCATTAAACATAACCCTTAAACAGTATGAAATTCAACGTACGAACATGGCTACCGGTAACAGCTATTATACTCACAGCCTGCGGCCAGTCATCTAAGCAAGAAGCAACCGATAGTACTACAGCGAATGAAGTAAGTGCCACTGCACCGGATGCGGAAACAAAAAATCAACAAGGCTATATTCTTCCAGGTCTGGAGCATGGGTTTGAGCAATCACCCATTAATATTGTTTCAACCCCCAATGAGCGTGGACATCACTCAATTACTTTATACTTCAAAGATGAAGTGAATAAAATCGAAAACCTGGGACATACGGTACAACTTGATTTTGCGGAAGGCAGCACCATTACCCAGGATGATACCACCTTCGCATTTAAACAGTGCCATTTCCATACACCTTCAGAGCATTTGATTGATGGTATGACCTTTCCCATGGAAATGCACATCGTAAATCTGATGCCCAATGAAGACAAGAATGCTACCCCTCAGTACCTGGTGATAGGCGTATTATTTAAAGAAGGTAAGGAGAATAAATTTATTGCCGACTTTTTGAATGCAATACCTAAAGAAGAACATGAAACAGCTGAACTGAAGGCGGGATCTGTAAAGTTGGCGGATTTATTTGGTGTTATTCCAAAAGAGATTAAAGGCCATTACTATAATTATCGTGGATCGCTTACTACACCGCCTTTCACTGAATCTGTACGGTGGTATATAACCAAACATATTTTTGAGGCATCTGCCGAGCAGATGGAAGCAATAAATAAAATAGAAGGTAACAATGCGCGCCACGTACAGGCACTGTATGGACGAACTGTGGCAACGAATTAATAATCGCTGCATGCTTACATCGTGGCCTGTAGGAAATCTAAGTCGTATCTGATAAAAGGAATTTATTAGTCTCCAGAAAATGAAAAAGATAATTCTAACGTTAGCTTTTGCTTTTTCAACACTTGTAGTGGTGTGGGCGCAGGAAGCATCTCATCAGCCCAAAATCCGGGGGGCTATTATGATGGCCAACTCGCATGTTCCCAAGGCATTTGAAGGGGATAAGAAAGTTGTCATTATACCAACATGGGGTATGGATGTTGATTACTTCTTTCACCCGCGATGGTCCGCAGCCATACAAGCCGACATTCTACTGCAGGATTTTGAAGTAGAAGTTGAAAATATGGAGCTGGAACGCAATATGCCCGTTGCGTTGGCGGGGGTGCTTCATTATCACGCCCTGAGGCATTGGTCGTTTTACATCGGGCCAGGCATTGAATTGGCGAAAAGTGAGAATTTATTTCTGGTGCGGCTTGGTACCGAATACAGTTTTGAGATCAGCGAAAATTTTGAAATCGCCCTCAACCTGATTTACGAGAATAAAGATCAAGTCTACGATACCTGGACATTCGGCATTGCCTTCAATAAGAAACTGTGGGAAAAGAAGTAAACCTGCCGGTGGTAAAAGGCTAATCACTGCGTTCACTCTAACAAATCAGCGCAATTAGTTTGTTTCTGAAGAATCGTTTTTGTGCTGATGAAAATCAGCAGGACGTTGATCATGGGTCATGGAATACCGTTCTGTGTTTGAAGATATTTCCGACCAGATTTGAACTGTCCATAATGAATTCATCGGCACTTCAGGACGGAAAAGATTTTACAATAATTATGGGCGGGCCTTTCTTTCAGCTCCTGCGGAGGATTGGCCTCACCGGAAGTGCGCTTGAGTTGATGAACAAGCGCGCTATTATTATTTCCCTGCTGTCATGGCTCCCGCTTTTTATCCTGTCTTTAGTTAAAGGACAAGCCTGGGGCGAAGGCACCAACTTACCCTTCATGGAAGATCTGGAAGCACACATCCGCTTCCTGGTGGCCTTGCCGCTCATGATTTTTGCAGAGCGGATGGTACATGAGCGCATGAAGATGACTGTCATGCAGTTTGAAGAGCGCAATCTGATACCGGAGCCTGCACTGGAACAATTCCGGAAAGCCATTGCCTCTGCCTATCGGTGGCGAAATTCCTTTGTGGCGGAGATATTCATCCTGATTCTAATTTATGTAATAGGGTATAGTGTGGTTTGGAACAAAACCATGGCGTTGGACACTACGGCCTGGTATACGGAACCATCCGTGGGCCAGGGAAATCTGTCGCTGGCAGGTTTGTGGTTCCGGTATGTCAGTTTACCTCTCTTTCAATTTCTGTTGCTGCGCTGGTATTACCGGATATTCATCTGGGCGCGATTTCTTTTTTATGTATCGCGAATTGAGCTGAGTCTGGTCCCCACACATCCGGACGGTTCCGGTGGCCTCGGGTTTCTTTCCTACATTGTTTATGCCTTTATGCCGCTGGCGGTGGCACATGGTGCAACGATAGCGGCTTCCATTGCCAATCATTTGTTTCATGAGGGCGCTGAGTTACTTGACTTTAAATTCGAAATTATCATTATCGTGGTGGTGGTGTTGCTCCTGGTGTTGGTTCCGTTGTTCATGTTTTCATCCCAGCTGATGGACGCTAAGCGCATCGGTACCCTAACCTACGGAAAACTGGCATCGCGTTATGTACATGCATTTGATGCGAAGTGGGTGCGCGCAAATTCTGCTGATGAAGAACTGATTGGC
>JALOMI010000230.1 GCA_025455465.1 Cyclobacteriaceae bacterium
GTGGGCGCTGCTACAGCACCTTCTTTTTCCGCATACACGGTTTGGTAGCGCTGCTGATCGCTGTCCTCAGCTTCCCGTTTGAGGTAGGGGGGGAGAGGTGTGATACCTGTCTTGTCCAGGATTTCTGCAAGCGTCATGGATGCCGGCTGCCAGTGCAGTTCAACCACTTGGTTCTCCCGGTCGATCAGTGTTGCCTGCAGGGTGAAGTCACCGGTTTGACGGCTCAGTACCCTACCGGGTTTCCATCGTTTCAGGTTGCCGATCATGCACTGCCAGGTGCAGCGGCCTTCTGCCCGCATGGTGTCGGCCAGAAACCGCGAAGGCTGTACCGGGTTGAGCAGAAAAATTTCAATCTGCGAACCTGTTTCGCGCTGAAAATGGATGCGTGCCGGTATCACCCGGGTGTTGTTGAAATACAATACACTGCTTGCCGGAAGCTTTTCAGTAATGTCTTTGAAAACAGCATGCTCCACGATGCCTTTCCGGTAAACCAGCAGTTTCGACTGATCGCGGTCGGGCAGGGGATGCAGGGCAATCCGGTCTTCCGGCAGGGTGTATGTGTAGGCGGTGACGGGAAGCTTTTCCATAGCGGGCGGCAAAGTTACACGCTGACAATTTATTTCATAGATTCGGCCGCAATTGAAACGTATGGCGCTGCAGGCAGCTGTTGATCATCGCATTTTTCATTTTACGTTCGAGGCCCGCACCTCCCGCGGACCGATGCCCAGCCGCACGTCATGGTTTATAAAACTCTGGGATGAAAAGGATCCGGAACGCCAGGGTATCGGTGAGTGTGCACCGCTTCCCGGATTAAGTGTTGATTACCGGGAAACTATGGCGGAGGTGCTTCGGCATTATGCGCATGCGTTTATCCGGCAGGGGGATATTTCATCTGTTGATTCGGTTTATTCAATCATTCCCGGAAATCTGCCTTCGGTTCGGTTTGCTTTTGAAATGGCTGTACGCGACTGGCAGCAGGGCGGCAGGCGAATCATTTTTGATAATGCCTTCATCCATGGTCAACGCATCCCGATCAATGGTTTGATCTGGATGGGCGAACCGGACCACATGATGCGCCAGGCCGATGAGAAAATTGCCCGCGGCTTTCGCACCATCAAACTCAAGGTGGGCAGCCTTCGCTTTGATGATGAATGTGCCGTGCTTCAGTATATCCGCGAGCGTTACCGGCATCTGCCCATCGAACTCCGCCTGGATGCCAACGGGGCCCTGGCTGATGATGAGGCAATGGATAAACTGAATGTACTCAAACAGTTTGCTATACACTCCATCGAACAACCCCTCAAGCCCGGTGCAGCTGCGCTGGAAAAACTGTGCCGCATCTCACCCGTTCCGGTGGCGCTGGACGAGGAACTGATCGGTGTCAGCAGCCTTCAGGAAAAAAAAGAACTTCTTGAGCGCATCAAGCCGCATTACATCATTCTCAAGCCGTCCTTGCACGGAGGATTGCAGGGGTGTGAAGAATGGATTTCGCTGGCCGGGAAAAATTCCATCGGGTGGTGGATGACGAGTGCGCTGGAATCGAACATCGGCCTGAATGCCATCTGCCAGTTTACCGCACAATACCCGGTCACCTTACCGCAAGGTCTCGGCACGGGACAACTGTATCACAATAATTTTGAATCACCGCTCACTGTCAGCGAGGGCTTTGTTCATTATGCACCGGGTGCCGGGTGGAACCTGGACGATTTATTCCGTCACTGAACATCGGTGTCGCGCCTCTTGTAAATGCCTGCAAAGCGGCATCCCGGTTCATAGAGCTGACATATTCCGATTTCTTCCACGCGGATGGTTTTGTTTACCGTGTTGAAATACAACTCCATCCGGCAGTCGTCCAGGCTGAAGAATCCGGCATATTCATTTTCAGTAGCTGCAGCAATGCCAACGGGTCCGCTGGCTAATCCGGAGCAGGATGATCTGGTGACGCGGATATCCAGCCACAGGTCGTTGCCTTCCGGCCGGATGACGACCAGCGCAGTAAATCCTTGTCCGCTGCTTTCATGTTCGTAGGTGCCATAGAGTTCTTCATAAAACCAATCACCCTTGTCCGGTAAGGTGTTGTCTTCCATTGCTTCAATGGCAGTATCCGATTCGGTTTCCAAATCATCCTCTCCGGCTTGTGTTGATTTTTTGACGGTGCAACTGAGTGCAATGAACAGCAAGCCAAGGAATACAGGAAGAATCACACGGCAGTGTTGCAACAGGTACTCACGAAAAATCAGATGGGATAGTCCTGACCTATTCATTGGTATCAGTTACCGGTTCTTATTTCTGTTTGCGGAAGTTCAGTTTCTCGAACAGCCACGGCAGCGGCTTTGTCCTGCGCACGTGATAATGTTCCTGCACGAATTTCTGAATATAGGTTTCGATCTCATCCACATCATCGGTGATGAGCACGAGGTTGAGATCTTCCGGGGAGATGGTTTTCTCCTCCACCATTTTGTTCAGGGTGATTTGCAGGGGAGCAAAATATTCCTTCCCGACAATCACCACCGGGAAATCATGAATGATGCGCGTCTGAATCAGCGTGAGGGTCTCCCAGAATTCATCCATGGTGCCGAAGCCTCCGGGCATTACTACGAAGGCAAACGAATATTTTACGAGCAACACCTTGCGCACAAAGAAGTAGCGGATGTTAACCCACTTGTGCATATACGGATTAGCCGCTTGTTCAAAAGGCAATTCAATGTTGCATCCCACCGACAGCCCACCGTTTTCGAAAGCGCCCCGGTTGGCTGCCTCCATAATGCCGGGGCCGCCACCGGTCATCACTGCGATGTTGTTGCGGGCAATGCGCTGGCCGATTTCATACGCCTTGCGGTAGTAGGGATGATCTTCCCGGAAACGGGCCGAGCCAAAAACAGTGATGCAGGGCCCGATGAAATGCAGGGCCCGGAAACCTTTGATAAACTCCAGCCATACCCGCCATGCGAAAAAGAATTCGTACGTGCGGCTACGTGGTCCTTCCAGGAAGGTCGTCTCGTCTTTGGGTTTGAATTCCAGTTGTGGTTTCATAAGCGCTTCGGAAAGTCAACTCAGAACAGCGTTATCAGTAATACGTGCAGTTGTTTATTGCATGAATTCAGCAATTAGCCGGTGGAAGTGGTGTGTACCCTGTTCATGCTTCACGGAATAGCGGCCGTGCCGGTAAAACCTCGAGCGCACACCGGCCTGCACACTTTCTACAACAGCTTCATCTTCCATCTCCACGCGGTGTAATCCGGAGCCTGCGCCCTTGTTGTAGTTGGCTTCGTTCCACATAAAGGTGTAGAAGGAAACTTTTGTCTGTGCCGGTGACAGCGGCCGCACGATATTGAGGGAGAGGCCCCAGGGGTAAACGTTGAACATCATGTTAGGAAATACGAAGAAGTAGTAACCGCCAATGTTTTTTCCGTAATCCGGTGAGTCTTCTGGCAGGTTGAATACCAGTTCGCCCGGTTTGGCGACACCCAGTTGCAGGCTGCTGTAGCGGAACAGCTCCGTGGTGTAATTGCTGAAGTCGATCACCTGGTTGAGGCCGGCATGCACAAACGGAATATGGAAGCCTTCGAGGTAATTCTCGCAGTACAATGCCCAGTGTGCATTCACGGTGTAGTCTTTCGACAGTTCGGGTTTGAAGATAAACTCCTGCAGCGGAAGCCAGCTGATGCGCTTCATCATGTCACCGAAAAAGGCGTTTGCTTCAGGTCCGTTACCCAGTTGTGTGAACAGCAGATTGCCGAGTGTGTATAAGGGCAATTGCGCCAGGTCATCAGAAGGGGAAGGAAAATTTTCCACGCCTTTGAACTCGGGCATGGAAAGAAATTTTCCATCAAGGCGGAAGCGCCTGCCGTGGTAGGGGCACCGGATGTCATTCAGCGTGCAAGGCTTGTCGACCAGCAAGGCACCGCGGTGCGTGCAAACATTGGAGAGGCAGCGCAGTTCATCCTTTTCCGAACGGCTCAGCAGCAGGGATTCGTGAAGAAAGTTTTCGAGCAGCGTTACCGGTTGTACGCTTCCTTTAGAGTTCAGTCCATCAGCCGGTGCCAGGTATTGCCAGGTGGAGGCAAAAATTTTCTCCTGGCTCTCTTCGAAATATTTCGCATCGGTGTAGAAGGAGGTATCCAGCGTTCGTGCAGTGGCAATATTCGGATCGATGGAGAAGCGGCTCATGCGGGTAACGGTTGCGGATTGTTCCGGCAAGATGGTCAAAAGCTGTAAAAGAGAAAAAGGACTGCTGCTGGTGCAACAGCCTTGATGACTGTTCAGTACATGCTGATTTTTTTACTCTGCGGTGCTGATGGCTTTGGCGAGCAGCTCCTGCAGGTCGGGATAATCCGTGAATGATTTCTTCAGGCTGTCCTGTAAAAATTTCGGGATTTTCTCACCGCGTTCAGTTTTGGTTCGTGCTTCGGTGATCATTTCCTGAATGCTTTCTTTTTCTTCCAGCGCTGTGTTGGCCTCCACTGCGCGTGACAGCTCGTCCCAGGCGTTGCGGGTAGCTGACTGCTTTTCCGTCACTGCGATGCTCTCGTTTCTCGATACCTTCGTGTTCTGTTCAATGCAGGTATTGTATCGTTTCACTATTTCGGCCATATCAGTGCGGGCTAATTTACCGGCATTGATGGTGTCAACCAGTTGGGGGCAGTCCTGAAGAAACTCAGTTATCTTTCGTTTGAAACCGATGTTAGGCACATCCAGGCCGGTGCCGTCCATGCGGTAGATGTAGCGGCCGTCCCAGGTTCTTTTATCATCTTCCTGGTACAGGTAGAGGCTTGCATAGCCGGATTCCACCAGTTTCATGTATTTGTAGGTGCTGAAAAACCGGATGGCATGATAATTCTCTCCTTTCAACCGGAAGGCCCTGGCCTGAAGAATGGAATAGACCGTCTTTTTCTTTTTGCTGTCGGTCAGTTGCACTTTCTGTTCGACTCCGTAATTCAGGTGCTGCACTTTTCCGTACAGGGTATCTCCTTTTATCAGCACTACGTAATCCTCCTGGGCCGATGCCATGAACGTAATCATGATCATCAGCAACATAATCCTTCTGGTGATAGTCAGCTGTTTCATCCGATGGTTATTAAGCGGTGCAAGATAATTCCTGCGCTTCAATACACTGAATGCTGTAAGGAATATTTCACCGGAACTGCCTCAACAGGTTTGCCTGTTACGGATGTTGTAATTCGATAAAACAACCGCGTTATTTGGC
>JALOMI010000044.1 GCA_025455465.1 Cyclobacteriaceae bacterium
TGCTGAATATCAGGGCGGAGGTTCCGTCCGTTACAATAAGCAAACGGGAGTCTCTAAAACCATCAAGCCTCAGCCTGAAAAAGGAGATCCTAAACTACGCTTCAACTGGAATGCCCCGCTGGTGCAAAGCCCGAATAATGCCGACCGCATCTATGCCGCCAGTCAGTTTCTTCACATGTCGGATGACCGAGGAGATACCTGGAAGAAAATCTCCCCTGACCTGACAACCAACAATCCTCAGCGTCAGCGGCAAAACCAATCAGGTGGGGTTTCAATCGACAACTCCTCCGCAGAAAATAACACCACCATTTATGCTGTGGCCGAATCTCCTTTAGACGAAAAAATCATTTGGATTGGCACTGACGATGGACTGGTTCAATACACTGATAATCAGGGAATAAAATGGAATAATGTAACGGCTGCCTTCACTGGACTGCCCGCTGGCAACTGGTGCTCTCACGTTGAGCCCGGGCATTTCGACAAACAAGTGGCTTATGCAGCGTTTGACAACCATCGCAACGGGGATAAAAAGCCCTATATCTACAAGACCACCGACATGGGAAAAACCTGGACTTCGCTTGTAACCCCGGAAATTGAAGGACATGTATATGTTATCCGCGAAGACCTGGTGAACCCCAACCTGCTGTTTGCCGGCACCGAGTTCGGATTATACATCTCACTGAACGGAGGAAAGAACTGGACGCGGTTTGAAAACAACCTGCCGAAGGTTCCAGTGCATAACCTGGTCATTCATTCACGCGAGCATGATGTCGTATTGGCCACCCATGGCCGTGGTATTTACATCATTGATGACATCACTCCTTTACGCCAACTGACACCGGAGGTAATGAGCAGCACACTGCACTTTTTCAATATCCGTCCAGCGGTGTTGCGCGACCCGGGCGCCAGCAGCCGCAATCCCTCCCCTGGTGATGACGCCTTTACCGGAGAAAATCCGAACAGCAGGGCACGGATTGTCTACTTCCTGAACAAACGTCATACGTTTGGCAAGATGAGTATTGAAGTCTATGACAGCGAACACAAACTGATCCGGGAACTTCCGGCCGGAAAAAGTGCCGGTATCAATGTAGTGGATATGGTGACTAATTATGACCGGCCCAGGGTACCTCCATCAGAAACCCGCGAATCCATCGGAGGCTCCCTGGTGGGCCCTAACCTTCCGGCCGGAACCTATACAGTAAAAGTAATCAAAGGCAAAGATGAGTTCCTGGGGTCTTTCACGCTGGCCTATCCGGAAGACAGCCCCTATACTTCAGCCGACAGGCAGGTTAAACAAGATGCTGCCATGCAGTTGTACCGGAACTGCGAAGAACTGGCCTACATCTACTTTGCACAGTCGGATTTGTTACAGCAAGCAATTGCCATCCGTACAAAGAACCAGAAACTTTCGAAATCGCTGAATCCCTACATTACCGACCTGCAGAAACAGAATGATGTCATTGCTTTCCGGGGAGGAGACTTCTATGTAGCCACCGAAGAGCGACTGACCGAGCGGGTTGCCGAATTATTTGGTTCTATTAACAGCTACCCGGGCCGGCCGGGTAACTCTCAATTGGAGCGGGTTAAGACCTTACAGGATGAAGTGAGTCAGATTAAGAAAATGTTCCAGGAACTGAGTGGAAACCGTCTCGCAAAACTTAACGAAACGTTAAAAAAATCAGGAGCCGACCAAATCACGGTTAAGACAGAAGAAGAATTCCGTGCAACTGCTCCGGGCAGTGCCGGATCTGGCCAGCAACTCCAACAATGGCTTGGACAGGGATTCAGCCTCATTCGTTAAAAATAAGTGCGGCTGCCTGAACCGGGCAGCCGCATTCTATTATCCGATTTTTGAGGTCAGCAAATCAGCGAGGACAAGCAGACCTTCACGCAGGTATTCATCATCAAGATTCAAACCGTTAGTTATCGGTTTGCCTTCCTTATCCAGTTTGGTATTGCCCGGGGCATTGGCTTCGCGCTTCTTCTCTGCCTCTTCCAATTCGCGCTTACGCACGGTTTCGTTGAGCGATATGCGTGTCTCGTTGTAGTTCCTTCGGGCCTCCTCCGTTTGCTGCACAAAGTTGGTCAGTACTGGATCTGTACGCAGACGTTCCTGATAGGATTTGTTCAGCGACTGAATGACACCTGGATTCAGCAACGGAGTCTTCTGATACAATGTGCTGCGAATCTCATCCCAGGGCAAGGCACCCGGGTTGGAACTTTCACCGAATTGCTCCGGATCGAGCGCAGTGGGCAATTTAATATCCGGGGTAATACCTTTATTTTGGGTGCTGCTGCCGGTAACCCGGTAAAACTTCTGAATAGTAAGTTTCAAAGAACCTGCCGGATTTGCCGGGTCATTCATATACCGGTCGAGTTCAACCATGGTCTGCACAGTACCCTTACCATAGGTAGACTCACCTACCACCACTCCACGGTTATAATCCTGAATGGCACCAGCAAAAATCTCAGAGGCTGAGGCGCTGAACCGGTTAATCAAAACCACCATAGGCCCCGTGTATACGATTGTCGGATCATCATCATTCAATACCTCAGTCTTTCTGAAAGAACTCTTCACCTGCACCACAGGTCCTGTGTGGATGAATAATCCAGTCAGGTCGATTGCTTCTTTCAGAGAACCTCCTCCATTGTTTCGCAAATCAATCACCAGACCGTCAATACCTTGTGCCTGTAAATCCTTAATGTGTTTCTTGACATCGCTGGACGTGGAGTTGTAATTCGGGTCGCCTTTCTGGTAAGCTTCCCAGTCCATATAAAAACTAGGCAAGGTGATAACTCCCAATTTTACATTCTTACCATCGCGGTTGTACTCAACAATTTTCTTCTTGGCTGTCAGATCTTCCAGTTTTATTTTGTCGCGTACCAGGGTAATAATAACGGGTGGGCCATTCACACCGGTTTCAGCCGGCAGCACATTCAACCGTACCTGTGTTCCCTTTGGGCCTTTAATCAGTTTCACTACTTCATCCAGACGCCAGCCGATAACATCAATCATCTCGCCATCCAATCCCTGGGCTACCCCAATTATGCGATCATTGGGATTGAGTTTCTTACTCTTTTCAGCTGGCCCACCGGGAATGATTTCCACAATTTTAGTGTAATCGTTATCAGCCTGAAGCCGGGCACCTATACCTTCAAAGGATTGTGCCATATTCTGCTTAAAGACATCGGCCGTGCGCGGTGAGAAATAATTTGTGTGCGGATCGTAGGCTTCGGCAATGGTATTCATATAGGTACCGAAGATATCCTCAGCTGTAGTCTGCGTCATTGATTTTACAAATCGCTCATAGCGTGTCTTCAATGTTTCCGTAATCTCCTGCTGGGATTTTCCGGCCAACTTTAGACTCAGAGCCTGGCTTTTGATGATTTGCTCCCAGAGTTTATTCAACTCAGCTTCCGAAGCAGCCCAGGGTTCTTTATCCCTGTTCGTTTCATAGTATTCGTCTGTGCTGAAATCAAAGTCTTTGTAAATCAATGTTTTCAGCACATAATTCATACGTTGGTTGAAGCGCTTCCTGAACACCTGGTAAATCTCAAAGGCCGGATCAACCTTTTCCTGTTTGATCAGATCGTCAAGCGTTTTTCGGTATTTTTCAAAAGAAGCAATGTCCGACTTAAGAAAATAGCTTTTGCTATTATCCAGGCTAAGCAGATAACTATCCAACACTACTGATGACAGGGAATCAGAAAATTGAAGTTTACGGTAATGGCTGGTTTCCAACAGCGATACCACCAACTTGGCCTGCTTGCCATAACCCGGTTTGATCTGAAAGACCGTATCAGGCATCACGGAGGCAAAGCTTCCGAAAGCCCAAAAAATCAACAAGACAATACCAGTGAATCGAATCTTCATAAAAATAGGGTAACTAGATTATTTCTCTTAAACGCAAAACAACAGCAAATGGTGTGCAGAAAATGTCAGTTCCTTGGAACTACTATTCGTATTCCCCTAAAAATTTCCTGGCCTGATCGATATTCTGAAATTCATAATGTTTGCGTTCTCCCAAAACCGTGTGTATCTCTAACTTAACCAGATCAACGGATTTATTCTTGTTTTTGAAGTTCATTCGCTCCTTTTTGTAGTCATCGGCCTCCTTGGTTGAAATCTTGAACGAGGTGGCCCGTACTGATTTGCAGTAAGAACACTCGTAATACTTAACGAGTTCGCCCGGATTTTTCCCATCCGGCTGTTGGGTCACTTCTTCACGAACGATGCGCATGGTATAAAATCCGCAGCTGTTACATTGCACAGCCTGCAACTTACCGGGGTACTTTTCAATCTTTACGTCACCGGTTTTCTCATCAATCCACACATCGTAATCCACGGAGAACACCTTCTCTTCGGCAAGCATGCCCTCATCCAGATGAACATCTTCCTCATCTTCACTGAGCAACCGCATGGTATTGCCTGTCTTGGGATTAACCCGTGACTGATAGCGTAATTTCTTCAGCTTTCTGTTCAGCCTGGCCGGATAGTAGTATTCCAATATGAGGTAGGAAATATAGCCTACCAAGGTGCCACCAGCAATAGACATGAAAAAGCGAACCAGAAACCATACACCGAGTTCGTGTACCGAACCCATACCGTACATATTCACCGCACACATACCGGCCAATCCGAAACAGGCGGTAGCGATTTTATAGTTACGGATTTCGTTCAGATTGATATAATCGTAACGCTGGTGCGGATCTTTTTTTGAGGCCACTTTTACCTTATGATAGATATACATCAGTACACCAAGGATACTCAACAGGATAACCCCCACCAACATGGCATAATGCCAACCATCAAGAAAAGCTGCATCATTCATAACCGAAGTAAAAAGTTGTATTTTCGCTAAATATAAGGGTTATCACATACAGTATTCCACCCTATTTTTCAGACGGATGAAAAAGAATTTATTCAAACTGCTGGCCCGGCTAAACAAGTTTCTGTTGCCCAGAATCAGTAAAAAGGATCTCAATCGGCTATCCAAATCCGATAAACTTATCGTTGCCTTCCGCTATTGGGTAACCACGAATGCCCTGGACTAATCTTGTTCTGATAGCGCTGAAATCTTTAGAAATTCTGACGGACCAAGGGGATTCAAACGACAAAACTCACGTAATTTTTTTTGTGGAATATTACCTGCTGAATAGGCAATTGCAATTAAATTTGCCATCCAGATTGTGCAAATCTGCACTGATTAAATATGCGTTACGTTCCTTCACCCGTACCCCTCCCGGCAACCTGCGTTTACCGAGCTCAATCCAATGCTTCGGGGCGTATGCAGTATTATAAAATACTTCCCGGCAAGGGTAAATTACGAATTACCCGGACCGAATTTATCCGAGCCTACAATGAAACAAGCATCCTCGCTTTGCAACCCCTGCAAAACCGGGGCAGTGAAATAGATTTCCAGATCGAATTCTATGTGTAATGCACAATTCTCTCCAGGTTGGCCGGTGAGTAATTGATCGACTTGATTGTTTTATTATCAGCCTTGCGATACACCAGCCAAAGATCACCTGCCTGCTCATAATAACATTCTGTTCCGTCTTTGGTGCGGTAGTGCTCAACGGTCTGCTTAGCTTCTTCTTCCGATCGGCAGGCCTTACTCATATTTGACCGTTGCACTTCATCAAACAACTCCTTGAACTTATTCCCCAAACCAAACTCCAGAATGGCACCAGACAGCACGTACTGAATATCGCAGAGTGCATCTGCAATGCCGACAATATCCTTTTCAAGAATAGCCACTTCCAGTTCTTTTAACTCCTCACTCAGCAAAGCCACCCGCAGACGGCATCGGTCTTCAGAAGGAATCTGTGGTTCAGGTAAAACAGGGTGTTTGAAGGTACGGTGAAAATCGGCTACCAGGTTCAGAGCATCGGGTTGATTCATAACATTAATTTTAGGACACTAAAATAACAGGGTATAGGTTTCAATTACGAATATCTTTGATGAATGCTTCGATTACCAAAACCACATCGCAGATTGACAGCATGCCTATTCTCCTGATCATAGAAGCAACTAAACACAAGGCCTTCAAGCTAGGAATTTCATAATAAACAATTAATTTACAAGGCTCTATTATTACAATAAAGAGTTTCGATATTACCGTTTACCAGCTGATTATAATACGCCATGGAAGCTTACAAAGCGATGTTGGAAGCCAATAAAAAATGGGTAGAAAAATGCCTGAAAGATGATCCGGAATTTTTCACCAACCTGTCGAAAGGACAGCAACCCCAGGTATTGTGGATTGGCTGTTCCGACAGCCGTGTTCCGGCCAATGAGATTACCGGTACAAGACCGGGTGAAATATTCGTTCACCGTAATATCGCCAACATGGTAGTGCACACCGACATGAATATGCTGAGCGTTCTTGACTATGCGGTTAACGTACTCCACGTGCGTCATGTGATTGTCTGCGGACATTACGGTTGCGGTGGTGTACAAGCGGCTATGACAAGTCAGCAATTCGGGCTAATCGACAATTGGTTGCGCAACATAAAAGATGTTTACCGCTTGCATGTCGATGAACTGGATGCCATCGAAGATGAAACTGCGCGCTTCGACAGGCTGGTGGAGTTGAATGTGATTGAACAAGTCTTTGACCTCATCAAAACCTCCATTATACAGAATGCCTGGAAGAGCCGCAGCGAGCCTTTCGTTCATGGCTGGGTATACAGCCTCAATACCGGGCTCATCAAAGATCTGGGCGTGACTTTCGACAGCAACTCTACCCTGCCCCACTTTTACCACATGCGGCACATGCCATTTTGAATTTTCTATCTTTCCGGATATGCCCCCTATTCTGTAAGGGTAGTCAAACAGCAGGAATGGCCGGATGCATTTGGTGTTTATATTTGCACCTTTCCTGATACGATGAGAACGAATTTTATTGAAGAACTCCGGTGGCGTGGCATGATCCACGACATGATGCCCGGAACGGAAGAACAATTACAAAAAGAAACAACAAGCGGCTACATCGGATTTGACCCCACAGCTGATTCACTGCATATCGGGAACCTGGTGCAGATCATGACGCTGGTTCACTTTCAGCGCTGCGGCCATAAACCGGTGGCACTGGTTGGCGGAGCAACCGGCATGGTGGGTGATCCTTCCGGTAAATCCGCTGAACGCAACCTGCTTTCGGAAGAAGTGCTTCGTCACAACCAATCGTGTGTGCAGAAACAGCTCGAGAAATTTCTGGATTTTAGCCCCGGTGTTAATGGTGCTGAACTGGTGAATAACTACGACTGGTTCAAGGATTTTAAATTCCTGGATTTCATCCGCGATGTGGGCAAACACATCACCATCAATTATATGATGGCCAAAGATTCAGTAAAGAACAGGCTCGAAACAGGTATGTCGTTTACTGAATTCAGCTACCAACTGGTTCAAGGGTATGATTTCTACTACCTGTACAACCATAAGAATTGCAAGCTGCAAATGGGTGGTTCTGATCAGTGGGGGAATATCGTGACCGGTACCGAACTGATCCGCAGAAAAACCAATGGTGATGCGTTTGCTTTGACCACTCCCCTTATCAAAAAAGCAGACGGTACCAAATTCGGCAAGACCGAACAGGGCAACGTTTGGCTCGATGCCAAACGAACATCACCCTACACGTTCTATCAATACTGGCTGAATGCATCCGATGAAGATGCCGCCAACTTCATCAAAATCTTCACCACCAAACCGAAGGAAGAAATTGATGCGCTGATTCAGGAGCATGCGCAGGCTCCTCATCTGCGCAAACTGCAGCAAGCACTAGCCCAGGACATTACCATCCGCGTTCACTCTGAAGGCGATTATCAGCAGGCCGTAAAGGCATCCGGAATTCTTTTTGGTAATGCCACAACAGAAGAACTGCAAAGTCTGGATGAACAACTTTTGCTGAGTGTTATGGAGGGTGTTCCGAAAGCAGCCATCAGCCGCAGTGCATGGGACAGCAATCCATCAGCAACTGATTTACTTTCAGAAATGACCCAGGGCATCATTTTTGCATCCAAAGGCGAAGCGCGCAAGATGATTCAGGGCGGTGGAGTGAGTATCAATAAAAACAAAGTAGCTGATCCCAATCAGAAGGGCAGCTTCTCTTTATTGCACAACCGCTACCTGCTGGCACAAAAGGGAAAGAAGAATTACTATTTAATCGTTGTTGAATAATTTACAACGGCATAAAAAACACATATATGAAAACAGCATTAATCACCGGAGGAAGCAAAGGCATCGGTTACGGTATTGCCGAAGCACTCGTGAAAGACGGATACCATGTAGCCATTACCGGTCGCAACAAGGAACAGGTAACCCTGGCCACCGAAGAACTGAATAAAATCAAATCCGGGCATGCTATCGGCATCAAAGCCGATGTACGCGATTATGCTGATCAGGAAGCAGCTGTAAAAGAAGTTCTGAGTCACTGGGGACAACTGGATGTACTGATCGCCAATGCAGGCATCGGCTACTTCGCCCCTGTCGATACGTTGAGCCTCGAGCAGTGGCAGGAAACAATCGATACTAACCTGACCGGTGTATTCTACAGCCTGCGCGCCAGCCTCGAAGCATTAAAAAAATCCAAAGGTTATATTATCACCATCGCCAGCCTGGCCGGCACGAACTTCTTTGCCAACGGCAGCGCTTATAATGCCAGCAAATTCGGACTGGTTGGATTCACGCAGGCTGCCATGCTCGATCTTCGTCAATACGGCATCAAGGTCAGCACGATTATGCCCGGATCAGTGGCTACTCATTTTAATAACCATACACCGTCACCGGAAGATGCATGGAAAATTCAGCCCGAAGACATCGGGCAAATGGTGGTCGATATGCTGCACATGAACCCGCGTACCTTGCCGAGTAAGATTGAGGTGAGACCTGCTAAACCCAATTAACAATGAACAATTATTGGCTCATTGATTAATTCGTGATCAACTCGGGGTAATCCATGGGCTGGATGGCGAGTTCGTTGTTGCCTATTCCCTTCTTCCCTTTCAGCTGGCGTACCGGCCAGGCTTCCATTAGTTCATCCGGATAGGATTGAATCAGGGATTGAATCAAGTCGCGATCGGCTTTATCATTAACCGGTTTCAGCCAGTCCATCTCCAGTTCTTTCGGCAGTATCACCGGCATGCGTGAATCACCTTCCTCCCGCTTGGGATTATTGTGCAGCCGTGTCATCAACCGGTTGGCCTTGGTCGTAACAATTGTATAAGTATATCGCACAATTCCTTCCTCGCGGTTTTCCCAGCGATCCCACAAACCGGCAAAGGTCATGGGTTCCCCGTTCTTTTGCCGGATAAAATGCGGAAATGTATGATGCTCCTGATGATAGTATTCAAAAAAACCATCGATACAAATGATGAGGCAACGCCTGCTTTTGGCGGACGAACGAAAAGCTGGCTTTTCAAATATGGATTCGCCCCTCGCATTGAGGCATTGGTTGGACAGTTTAACAGCTGTCATGGCATCCTTACTCCACGAAGGAATCAGTCCCCAGGAATAGGCCTGTACCTGGTCCGGATGTTCATCGGTTATGACAGGGGCCAGCGGATGAGAGAATCCGGAGGCATAATACATCTTTGGCAGATTCAGTTTCTCTATCTGATCGGTGATAAATGCCTCTTCCTTTGGTGTTCGCGCATACCGCTTACCGTAGCGTTCGAGCTTCTGCGTGAGGTAGGATTTATCATAACACATGCTTGTACCGGGGTTGGTATCCGAACACAAGGTAACTGAATTGATGAAGAGTTTATCGACCTTTTTTTGGCGTATACTGAAAGGGATCTTTCAGAAACGGATAATCGAGTAAAATATTCCGCAAGGCCCAAACATCGCGCACGGTCATCCGGAATTCACGGTTCTCATGATCCTGCCAACTGATGGTGATGCGCGGCTGTTTCACGTCATCACGGGAAATGAAGCGCTCATTAACTTCGCAAACCACCTCGATATAGCCTTCCATCTCCTGCAGCTTTTCAATCGGCTCATAGATGCCGTGATCGAGCTTGTACATCTTTTTACCTCCGATCACCGTAATGCGCATCAGATGAAACCGTCCGCTGCATTTCACTTTATACAAACCGTTCTTCCACGCCATACCCAAACTTAACGGTGAGGAAGGATGAGTGTCAAGGAGTGTTCACAGCAGGTGACATGAGTTGACAGTACCTTCAGACACCGGCTGACGCCTGACTATTGTTGCTTCTGTGATGAATATCACCGTTGTAATAAAACTACACCCCTATTTTTGAGGGCACATTTTATTTACTTCCATGACTGAAACGCTGATTCAACTGAAAACCCAATTACTTACCAACTGGAATTTCATGCGCTGGCTTCGCCTGATTCTCGGCATTTATGTGAGCGTGCAGGCCATTCAGCACAGGGATGCGCTGGCCGGTTTAATCGCTGTTTTCTTTCTGTACCAGGCCTTTACCAATACCGGTTGCTTCGGTGCTGCATCCTGTGCGGTGCCGTCAAAACCGGCTCAGGGTAAACAACCGGAAGATATCACCTACGAAGAAGTGAAGTAATACGCTTCACCGGACACACCACCTATTATCCATGCCGTATTAGGTCATTCGGCTGAATTAACAGATATTCAACCGGACGATGGCGGAAAATTCAAAACAACAGATCGGCTTATGGACCAGCACCTCGCTGGTGATGGGCAACATGATTGCCTCCGGACTGTTTATGTTGCCGGCAGCCCTCGGTATGTATGGCGGCATCAGCATTATCGGATGGATCGTAAGCGGTGCCGGTGCCCTCTGTCTTGCCCTTGTTTTCAGCTGGCTGAGTAAAATCAATCCACAGGCAACCGGTGGTCCTTACGCCTACACCCGAGACAGTATGGGTTCATTTGCTGCATTTCTGGTAGCATGGGGGTATTGGATTTCTGTATGGTGCACCAATGCAGCCATTGCCGTGGCCTTTGTCAGCTACCTCACTGCCTTTATTCCATCCCTGGAAAACAATCCGCTGATGGCGGTGATTACCGGTTTATCAGCCATCTGGTTACTCACCTGGATCAACTCCCGGGGCATCCGAGAGGCTGGATTCGTACAGGTGATCACCACGATATTAAAGGTCTCCCCGATTGTTGTCATCACCATTGGCGGCCTTTTCTTTTTCAATGCTGCCCACTTCGTTCCGTTTAACCTCAGTACATCATCGGATATCTCTGCCATCACCAGCGCAACAACACTCACCCTGTTTGCGTTTCTGGGACTGGAGTGTGCCACCATTCCTTCAGAAAATGTGAAGAATCCCGAGAAGACCATTTCACGGGCAACGCTGCTGGGCACCTTCCTGACGACCTGCATTTACATTGCCAGTACTGTGGCCGTGATGGGATTACTGCCGCCTGAAACTTTGCGGGCATCCTCCGCCCCTTTTGCCGATGCAGCGGAAACCATTTGGGGCGAACGCGGACGCATGCTCATTGCAGCCGGTGCGGTTATCTCCACGTTTGGTGCGTTAAACGGTTGGATTCTGGTACAAGGACAAATGCCCTTCGCAGCCGCACGCGACCGCATGTTCCCGCAAGTTTTCGCGCGTCAGGGCAAACACGGCACACCGGCTGTTGGCATCATTCTATCCAGCGTGCTGGTCTCTGTCATGATGAGCATGAACTTTACCCACACGCTGGCCGAAACGTACAAGTTTATCATTTTGCTTTCCACCCTTACCGCTTTGATGGCCTATCTCTTTTCATCTGTCTCCTATGCCATCGTAGAACACCGGCTGAATGGCATGACTTCAAAAAATTATCACCGGTATTTTATCGCCATGCTGGCCTTTATTTATTCCATGTGGGCAGTTATCGGTTCAGGAGAAGAAACGGTGTTCTGGGGGTTTGTGATGCTGATGGCCGGACTGCCCTTTTACGGATGGATGATAATGAAGAATCGCTGATATGGATACCCACCACTCGGATTACGGAACACTGAAATCTGTTTTAATCAAACATGCAACCGATGCGTTTATCAGTCAGGAGGTATTGCATAAGCAATGGAAGGTCTTAAACTTTCTGGAAGAACCTGAATTTTCATTGGCTCAGCAGGAATATGAAGCGTTTGAAAAAATGATCATCGATAGCGGAACTCTAGTGCTTCGCTTTCCCAATGACGAATCGGTAACTATCGATTCCATCTATTGCCGCGATGCCTCCATCGCCACCGACTTCGGCATGATCATCTGCCACATGGGAAAAGCTGCCCGCAAACCGGAAGCACAGGCTTCCATGAAAGCCTATCTGAATAATAATATTCCAATACTGGGCATCATCCAACCTCCCGGCACCGTGGAAGGTGGTGATGTTGCCTGGCTGAATAATCACACACTCGCAGTTGGCAGAACATACCGAACCAATGACGAAGGAATACATCAACTTCGCGCTTTGCTCGAACCACACGGCATTACGGTCTGTGTTGCTGACATGCCACACTATAAAGGCCCGGATGATGTCTTTCACCTGATGTCAGTCTTCAGCCCCGTTGATAAAGATCTTGCCGTAGTTTATTCCCCGCTCATGCCGATACGGTTTCGCGAAGAACTGCTGAACCGTGGTTATCAACTCATTGAAGTTCCTGACAGTGAATGGGATTCTATGGGTTGTAATGTACTGGCGTTGGCACCAAGGAAATGCCTGGTGGTCAGCGGCAATTCGATAACGCGACAGCGCCTGCTCGATGCCGGTTGCCAGGTACTGGAATATGAAGGTAGGGAAATCAGTTTGAAAGGTGGTGGCGGGCCAACGTGTTTAACGCGACCGTTGCTTCGCGAGATTTAAATCATTGCTATTTTGTTGTTTAAGTTCAACTAGTTTTCAACCTACAATTATGCAGCGATTTGCCAACACTCTACAATCATACTATATATTCTTTACCAGTTTATTGTTAATCGCTATTACTGCGCTCAGTCTTTTTCCTTTGCCGGAACTTCCTAAAGTTCCCGGCAACGACAAAACACACCACCTGCTTGCTTATGCCACACTGGCATTTCCTGTCTCCTATGTTAAACCAAAACACTACCTGTGGGTATTGTTTAGCTTCTTGTTGTGGAGCGGTCTTATTGAAATGATTCAACCCTATGTAAACCGCTATGGTGAGTGGCTTGATTTATTGGCTAACGGATGCGGTATTATAATCGGCTTTCTGGTCGGACGAATTGCTTCCCGTCTCATATCCTGATCTGCAAGTTTCTTACCAGGCATCAGCGTGAAGTTTCACCTTCGGGAGATTATCATTGACGTGTTTCTTAAAACCAAACAACTTTAATCCGATATCTTTGCCGAATTCATTCTGAAAAAATTCTGGTATGCGAATCCTTAATGCCTTTCTTGCTTTACTTTTCCTTGCCTTTGCCCTGCTTCAACTCAACGACCCGGATCCGGTATTATGGTTTCTGATCTACGGTGCCATGGCTGCAGTCTGTGTGATGGCTATGTTTGAACAGTATAATAAATTTCTGCTCATTGGTTTAGGTGCAGCCTTCAGTGTGTACAGTTTTATATTGTGGCCAGGTGTATCAGTCTGGTTAACAAAGGATGACAAAACGACTCTCTTCAGCGAAACTATGAAAATGGAACACCCCTATATCGAAGAATCCCGCGAGTTTCTTGGCCTGATGATTTGCTTTATTATTATTGTCTATTACCTGGTACGTGCTTACCGGAAGGCAGCAGCACCAGTAACAAAATAACGGTCATGCCTTACCGATAGAGCTTCTCATAATATTCCTCCAGCATCCGCTTCACGGCAAACTGATCTTTTGTAGAAAGAATACTTTGTTTCATCATCTCTACCCATTTCACACGGTTGTTATAATAGGTGGGCACCACTTCCTTCAAAAGTACTTTGTAAAATGCCTTCTGGTCGTGCTGGTCGAGTTTGTCTTCGTTTTTGTTTTCGTACCCGTCACCGATCTGCCATCCGTTTACTCCATGCTGGCAGGCTTCAGGCCACCAGCCATCGAGAATACTCAGGTTGAGCACACCGTTCATGGCAGCTTTCATACCGGAGGTACCGCTGGCTTCCTGCGGCCTGCGCGGGTTATTCAGCCAGATGTCACTGCCCCGTACCAGGGCAGCACCGATGTTCATATCGTAGTTTTCCAGGAACACCACGGAGTTCGGGTATTCCTTTGTAAGCATCACAATATTTTCGACAATCTGCTTGCCACGGTCATCGAGCGGATGTGCCTTGCCGGAGAAGATGATCTGTAGTTTGCCGCTTCTGAATAGGGAATCAATTTTTGACCGATCGCTGAAAATGAAATCACTGCGTTTATAGGGAACAGCTCTTCGGGAGAAGCCGATAATAAGCCCATCAGATTTAAGTTCGACACCGGTTCTATCTTTTACAAAATTGATTAATGACTGCTTATTCTCCTGATGCAATGCCCACACATCTCCCCCGCTTTCCGCGGCCTTAATCATCCGTTCGTCAACCCAGGTAGGCCTGTGGATAGCATTGGTGATGCCAATAATTTCTTCCTTATCCTTTACCTTCTTCCACATCTTGTTCGCGGTAACAGCATGTAACTGTGCTACTGCATTTGATTTACGGGACAAGTGCAACGCACCAATGGTCATGTTAAACGGTGAGCCACCCAGTTGCTTCAACTGTTTCTTGTTAAACACACCGTTATCAGCCCCCATGTACAATAACCGGTCGATGTAATGAGATTCATTCCCTTGCGGAACAGGCGTATGTGTAGTAAATACGATTTCGCTCCGGGTTGCAGCTAAGGCCTCATCGTATGACTTACCGGCATCTATTTTCTCCCGCATCAGTTCGAATCCGGCAAACAAGGCATGACCTTCATTAAAGTGATAGACATCCACCGGAATGTCCAATGCACGCAAGGCCTTTACCCCGCCAATACCTAACACCATCTCTTGGGCGATGCGTTCTTCACCGAACCAACCATACAACTGACCTGTGATCCAGGCATCCTCATTGCCAGGAACATCCGTATCCAGCAGGTAGATGGGTGCATTGCCAAAACTATCGCATAACCAGACTTTGCACTTAACTTCCCGCTGACGAATCATCACGGAAACGGTTACACCGGTATCTTTCAGAAAGTCGTATTGATATATCGGATAGGTGTCGATTACTTTTCCTTTTTCGTTAAGCCGCTGATCGGTATATCCCTGCTTCCACTTTATACCGATGCCCACCACGGGGTAGTGATGGTCTTTGGCGCCTTTAAGGTAATCACCCGCCAATATGCCCAGACCTCCGGCATAAATTTTAAAATCACTGTGAAGACCGTATTCCATGCAGAAGTAGGCTACGCGGGGTTTTGAATTGGCACTGCTCATCGATTCAATAGATAAATTAAAAGTGATGTTAATTAAGCAATTTTAGGCAGCTATTAAAAATAAAAAACCGCTCAGGGCGGTTTAACAGTTAATAATTTCAACTGAAAATACCTGCTGGTCAGGCAATCGTATCATCTTCTATTTCTTGGACAGATTTTTAATAGCCGACCAGGGCATTCCTGCCGATAATTGAAATACGCGGAACATCGAGTTTTCCTCAACATCTGTTAAATTAGAC
>JALOMI010000231.1 GCA_025455465.1 Cyclobacteriaceae bacterium
TGCAGTAATGCCGGGGCTACGGGTATTGCTGATCTCCCCGTTAATCTTGGCGCGGAAGTACATATCTCCCCGGCTTTGATAAGGTGTAAACTGCTTCGCAGAAGTTTCCGGCAATAACGACAGCAAGGTCTGGATGTCGGTATCCTTACCGTCTATGTTCATGTTAATAGTCGGAGTTTCCTTCCACTGATAGGTTCCCTGAATAGTAAATAACGATGATTTCAATTGTGCTTCAGAACGTGAAATGGTGATTAACTTTTCATTATCATCATAAACAAGGGAAGTTTTGACACCAAAAGATTTGCCTTGCAGCAAAGAGGTCTTTTCCAATAATAGTTTTTCGGTAGTAACATCTCCGCGAGTCTGGATGGTATACCGATTTTGTTCCGACTGAATGGAAGCACTGAGTTGTTCGCTGAAGAACTGAAAATCTTCTTCCGCGGATTGATCCATATAGCGCACCCTTGTATTAGCAAGCTGCACATTTTTTAACTCAAAGCGAACGGTGCCACCGCCTCCGGTATCTTTGGTTATGGTGAAGTTGTTTATGCCGTTGGCATCAGTTTTCAGCGTAGTTTCGCTGTCAGTGATCTTAAGGCCATAAATAATATACTGCCCGCGATACACATCGAGCGGATGCAGGTGAAAGGAAACATGTTTAGCTGTCAATAATGGATAGACACCCGGATGGCTGTCTTCTACATACACATCCCGGAAAACAATAGAGATGTTCGGAAACTGCTCAAAAACGGAAACATCAATCTTCTTGATCTTGACTGGGGTACTTAGCTGTTCATTGGCTTTCTGTATGAATTGAGCGATAATCCGGTCCTTGAACAGGAAAGCTGAACCAATCAGGGCGAGTAAAGCCACCACCAGGGCAACCAACAGGTACAAGAAAACTTTCCGGAAGATGAGGATGCTCAAGATTAAAAAATGGTTTTGCAAAAATAGTGCACAAAGTGTAAACAGCAGCAAGAATGAGTTTATTGTTTGCCAAATGGCATTTCAGGCGTTTCGATAGGTTGAATTTCGGAGTTATCCACCCAATGGACTTTTACCCGCGAAGATTATGCGTATTGTTTTCTATCTCATTGTGCTGCCGATAAGCAGACTGCCTTTCAGGGTTCTTTACGGAATTTCGAATTTGCTGTACCTACTCCTTTACCGGTTAGTTGGCTATCGTAAGAAGGTTGTACGTCAAAATCTTAAGAACTCCTTTCCTATGCTAACTCCGGAGGAACGGAAAGAAATTGAACGAAAATTTTACAGGCACTTTTGCGACATCATTGTTGAGTCCGTTAAAATCTTTACCATCACAAAGGAAGAAATTCAAGAACGCTTCACCCATCGAAATCCGGAGCTTTTTGATCCATACTTTAAAGCCGGTCGTCATGTCGCGCTGGTAGGCGGGCATTATGGCAATTGGGAACTGTTTGCTGTTTCCATACAACTGCACATAGCACATCAGACATTGGCCTTGTATACCCCGCTTACCAATCCATTTTTTAACAAAAAGATTTTGGAGAGCAGATCGCGATTCGGTTTATGGATGCGGAATTATGCCGAATTAAAGGAGATGATGAAAAAGCCGGAACAGCAACCGCTGGCAGTTATTTTTGGATCCGATCAATGTCCGAAGTTGTCGCAGCAGCCCTATTGGATGGAATTTCTGCACCAGGAGACGGGCGTTCAGTTTGGTACAGAGAAATTTGCACGCGATTACAATGCGGTCGTTATCTATGGTGTAATTCACCGCATAAAGCGCGGAGTTTATGAAACTGAATACCGTTTGGTATGCGATCAACCCTATGATTTGCCCTTGGGAAAAATCACCGAAATTCACACCCGATATCTCGAACAGGATGTAATGGAAAATCCTGCCTACTGGTTATGGACACACAAGCGCTGGAAAAGAACCCGAAATGATTTTCAGCGGAGACCGGAAAATTTGGCTGAAGTGAAAGAGTAACTCTCCTATTAGCAGGGTAAGCTGGTTACCCCTCGCTCGAATTGATTACTGAATAGGTTAACAATTCAGTTGTTGGATAAATAAAAAACCCTGATTCTAAAACCAGGGTTTTTTGTGGGAGCTGAGGGATTCGAACCCCCGACCCTCTGCTTGTAAGGCAGATGCTCTGAACCAGCTGAGCTAAGCTCCCCTCAATTGGGAGTGCAAATGTAACAGAGAAATTTATTTGTGCAAAAATCTTTTAGTGACCTGAACCTTTTGTTTCCTAAGCCAGACTTTGCACCATAATTAAAAGCCGCCTATCTTTTACAGTTTATGCGATCACGATACCTGCGTTACCGAATCAAGCTGAAACGGAAACTCGAGCTGTACCGCCCATATTGGGAACCTATTTACCGGTGGTGGAGGAGAATCAACGCTAAGATTGATTTCTATTTTAAAACCCATCCGCGTGAACGAAAAGCTGCAATCACTTTAGGTATACTGGCCGGTCCGCCTTGCTCGTTTCTCTTCATGCTGCTGTTGCTCGTTTGGATTGAAACCCCCAGCCGGTACGAACTGAGAAATATTCAAAACCAGGTGGCCTCCGAGGTATACAGCGCAGACAGTGTGCTGCTTGGCCGGTACTTTTTGGAGGATCGTACCGAAATTGATTACGAAGAAATTTCACCGGCCGTCATTAAGGCGCTTATAGCCACTGAAGATGTACGTTTTTACCGCCATGCGGGGGTTGATTACCGCAGTCTTGGGCGAGTTTTGGTCAAATCGGTTTTTCTTCAGGAAGAATCTGCCGGTGGCGGGAGCACACTTACCCAACAACTTTCCAAAAATCTTTATCCCCGAAAGAAATACTGGATTCTATCCATGCTGATCAACAAACTGCGTGAAGTCCGGAATGCCATCCGGTTGGAATCACTTTATACTAAAGATGAACTGCTCACCCTCTACCTCAATACCGTACCTTTTCCGGATAATGTTTTCGGTATTCAACAGGCAGCTCAGCGCTTTTACGGAATACCCGCCAGTGAACTTTCTATCGAGCAGGCAGCCACTCTTATCGGTACCTTAAAGGCAACACACACGTATAATCCGAGATTGTTTCCAGACAGGGCACTAGCCCGAAGAAATGTAGTTTTTCTTCAGATGGTTAAAGACAGTGTGCTCTCATCAGCGGAGGCTGATTCATTGAAAAAGCTTCCCTTGAATCTGAACTACACCCGGGTAAGTCTTCATGAAGGATTGGCTCCCTATTTCCGGGAGTTTCTTAAAGCGGAGCTGTTGAAGTGGTGTGAGCAGCACGAGAAGGAAAACGGAGATCCCTATAATCTCTTCACCGATGGATTGAAAATTTATACCACCATCGATTCGCGCATGCAAGCCTATGCTGAGCAGGCCATAGCCACACAAATGGCGATTGTGCAGCAACAGTTTTTTGAACACTGGGGCAAGGATAAGCCGTGGCGCGGAAGAGAATTTATACTTGATGAAGCCATCAAACGTTCGCCCAGGTATTTTAAGCTTCAGGAGGAAGGCATGGAGGAAGAAGAAATATTGGAAGCCTTGAGTAAACCCATCCCTACAAAATTGTTCGCCTGGCAGGGAGAAAAGGAAGTGGCCGCAAGCCCGATTGACTCCATCATTCATCATCTGCAATACCTCAATGCGGGATTTGTGGTGATGGATCCGTCCAATGGACAGGTGAAGGCCTGGGTTGGGGGCATTGCCCATGATTACTTCCAGTATGACCATGTAAAAATTACCACCAAGCGACAGGTAGGATCAACGTTCAAACCGATCGTTTATGCCATGGCGCTGGAACAAGGCGTTGATCCGTGTGAACTGATTCCGGCTAACCAGGAAACCTACATCGATGATGAAAACAAAGAGTGGCGGCCGCGCAATGCGCAGAATGATTACAGGGTACGCTACACCATGCCCGGTGCACTGGCGTATTCAGTCAATACGGTAGCGGTCAAACTGATTATGAAAGCAGGAGTTGAAAATACCATCCGCCTCGCACAGCGTATGGGAATAATCAGCAAGATGCCTCCGGTACCCTCAATTTCGTTGGGCTCCTCATCAATTTCCTTACTGGAAATGGCCACAGCTTTTTCCTGCTTTGCCAACGAAGGAAAAACAAGTTTGCCGTATTTCATCAACAACATTCACGATCTGGAGGGTAACGTCATCAATGATTTTAAACCGGCAGCATCAGGCCAACAGGTACTCAGTAAAGAATCTGCATTACTGACCCGCAGCATGCTGCAAACGGTGGTGAGTGAAGGCACTGCCGCCCGCATGCGTTACCGCTACCAGGTATATAACGACATGGGTGGTAAGACCGGTACAACACAAAGCAATGCAGACGGCTGGTTCATCGGCATAACACCAACACTGGTGATGGGCTGCTGGGTTGGGGCTGATGATCCAAGGATTCGTTTTCGGTTGACCAGCCTCGGACAAGGTTCAAATACTGCATTACCTATTGCTGCTTATTTCATGCAGCAGTTAAATAAGGATTCGCAGTTTGAATCGGTAACGAAAGCAAAGTTCAACCCCCTTCCTGAAGAACTCAGACAGCGTATGGCGTGTGATCTGTATGAACTGGATGATGATCTGATTGATGATATTCTGATCACTGTACATCAACGGGATTCTCTCATCCGCTTCCGTGAACAGGTATTATTAACTGACTCTCTTGCAGCAGATACAATTGCCATACCACAAGAGACATACCTCCAACAATTATACAGACGTAAACTTCGGGTGAATGCTGCACGAACCCGCCAGGACAGCATTCGCACCGCAACACAACTGAATTACATCGGAGGCTAGCTATCAGTTGACTAACCCCTAACCATACACCCATGAAAAATTTGCTGACCATTTTATTTCTGATCGGTAGTGTACAATCATTCGCGCAGGTAAAGGCCAATCTTTCGCAGTTGGAGTTCATGTCGGGATTGTGGACAGGAAAGATGGAGTGGGGGAACATCGAAGAGTTCTGGAGTAAACCAGCCGGAGATAACATGATCTGTACCTTTCGGCTGACGAAGGATGGTCAGGCGCAGTTCTATGAGTTTATTGTGATTGAACAGTCAGAATCGGGAGTGCCGGTGATGAGACTCAGGCATTTCAGCAGGGGCAACATCGCTTGGGAGGAAAAGGATAAACCCTATGAATATCCCATAGTGAAACTGGAAAAAAATAAGGCTGT
>JALOMI010000232.1 GCA_025455465.1 Cyclobacteriaceae bacterium
GACAAGACAGTGGGTTTTAATCCCCGCGATACCATTCCCGTGATCAGCGATGTACCAGCGCTCATCCTGGCCGGAAGTTATGATCCGGTCACTCCTCCGCTGTACAGTGACGAGATGAACAGGCGTTATACCAACAGCTATTATTTTATCCTTCCGAAAATCGGGCATGGGGCAGTCATGACACCATGCGGTGAACAACTGGCTCGTGATTTTCTGGAAAATCCACACCGTCAACCAGTCGGGGATTGCGTTGAAGCGTTACATCTTGAACCAATTCCATTTACCACATCCTATTACGCCAATCAGCAGATCAGCAGCCTGATGAGCGGGGTTGCCCAACAAAAAAGCGTTGCGTTGATCATCCTGATTGTACTTCCTTTTCTTTACAGCATGGTGTTTTTTATCCGGGAAGTAATCCGTGGCATTCAACGAAAGACCGTCCAGCGCATGCCGTTGGTTTTATCCCTGGGCATTGTAGTGTTTTTTACTGCTCTGGCCTGGTATTTATTCCAAACCCTTTCAGCCGGAGGCTTATTGCTGCTTTTTGGTTTAGCGGGTTCGGCTTCATGGTTGCCCTGGCTCGCCTTGTTGATACTGGCACTGGCGCTCGGCTTGGTTATACAACAGGTGGTAGCACGCCAGGTATCGTTCTGGAGTATCGGCATGTTGGTTTCATCGGCACTCACCGGATGGATTGTGGTAGCGTATCAACTCCTGCCGTTTTAACTACTGGAGTAAACATTCTTTCTTTTCGAGGAAGGTCAGCAACAGTCACCACCGGATGGGTGACAGGTGTGAGCTGGTGAAAGATCCTGCGGGTAACAGGGAATAATTTCACCATCCATAACTAGCCTTTGCTAAGGTAATGTGCCTATAAGTAAACTGATATAGATCATCCTTCCGGATAAGAAAAGTCATAGGCCGGTTTCGGGGCCAGGCTGAATTTACATTGCCCTAAAACCATAGCCTATGAAAAGAAAGAAAACAATCGTCAATGAGCGTGTTGCCTTAACGAAGAAATCCAGGAAAGCCAGCGAAGGAGATATTATTACCGGGGATACGCCATCCGAAGCCAGGGCGCAAACGGTAAACCGGAGAATTCGGGCCAAACTGAATGCGGAGACCGCTGCCTTGAAAAATAAATTCGAGCAGGAAGGCGACAAACGCGACATCGTCAAGAACTACCTCGCCAATTTTCCCCATGAAGAAAAGAAGCTGCTGCTGCGCTTGCTGAAGGAGGAAACCGCGGTGAAGCCATCCCGTGCGACACGCGACCGGGAATTATCAGACGATTGGCAGAACGGGGGGTATCCGTACAAATACCTCATGTCGCGGAAAAATTATGAGTTTCAGAAATACAACGTGCAGGTGGAGTTGCTCAAGTTGCAGGCCTGGGTCAAAGAAACGGGCAACCGGGTGATCATTCTTTTTGAAGGCCGGGATGCAGCCGGCAAGGGGGGTACCATCAAACGGATGATGGAACACCTGAACCCGCGCGGTGCCCGGGTGGTCGCGCTGGAGAAACCTACCCAGGAGGAGCGCGGACAATGGTACTTTCAGCGTTACATCAAACACCTGCCTACCAACGGGGAAATTGTGCTGTTTGACCGCTCGTGGTACAACCGGGCCGGTGTGGAAAAAGTGATGGGCTTTTGCACCAAAGAAGAATACAATGAATTCATGCGGCAGGTGCCGGAGTTTGAACGCAACCTCGTGCGCAGCGGCATTATCCTGTTTAAGTTTTGGTTCTCGGTAAGCAAGGAAGAGCAACGGAGACGGTTCAAGGATCGTAAAACGCACCCGCTGAAACAATGGAAACTGTCGCCTATTGATAAAGCATCCCTGGATAAATGGGAGCAGTACACCGAGGCAAAGGAAAAGATGTTTTTCTATACCGATACTTCCGATGCTCCGTGGATCGTGGTCAAGTCCAATTGCAAGAAACGGGCCCGGTTAAATGCCTTGCGGTACATACTCCATAAGATTCCCTACAGCAAGAAGGATGGTGAGATGATCGGTAAAGTAGATCCACTCATTGTAGGCCGCTCCAACATGATCTATGAAAAGGGGGAGAGTATCCTAATGGAGGATAAATCATTGATGAAGGATAAATCATTGATGAAGAATAACGGCAGGTAGGACAGCGGGGCACTGGTATCTTTCCCCAGTCAACGTCACCCGCGGAGCCTTGGCTGCTGCGGACAGGGGCGCTGTTAGTGATTATTAGTAATCATGAATGGATTAGGAGTAGGGAACCTCAGTGTCCTCTAACGAGTGAAACTGAGGGGGGTGAGTGTCTTCTATCGAGTGACACTGAGGGGATGGAAATTTGTCTAGCAATGGAAGGAAGAGGCTATACTGAACAGCTTCTTTTTTTCCGAGTCTAAGAAAGAGGCAGCGCTTTACTTTCATCAGGCAGATGAAGCGAAGGTAAAAGAACGGATTGAGTCAATACCTTACTTTGTGTATATGGCAAAACTTCAGGATCACCATTTAAACAAGCAATTTCAGTCGCAGGCCAACCGTGAAAATTAGCGACTGCTGAGCTCCGGGCATTCATTGGCAACATAAGGCTGAACAGATAAGAGGCTTTGGGCCTCGGGCGGGTTGCTCCTGATTTGTTTTTATTGAAGTTTTTTAATTGAACCTCGCTAACGGTCAGTTACCCGGTGAACCATGTTATTTCTGGATTGATTATCGCGGACACTACTCCATGATTAATCGGAAATACACTTAAATCCATTACTTTGGATTATGCATGAAATGCTGAAGACCTATTTTCGCGAGATAGCCTGCATCAAGGAAGAAAAGATTCCCTTGCTGTCCCCATACTTCACTGAAAAAGCAGTTCAGAAGAACGAAGTTTTACTCCGTGAGGGAGAGGTCTGTAAATTCAACTATTTTGTTGTTTCAGGGTGCTTGCGCTTGTATTCAGTCAATAAGCAAGGCATAGAAAATACACGATATATAGCGTTTGAACGAAAATTCGCAACATCTTTCACGAGTTTGATTACAGGAAAGCCTTCTATTGAATACATCCAAAGTTTGGAAAAATCCACTGTACTGACCATTAGTAAAGAGGACTTCTTCTACCTGGTAGAGCATGAGCCTGCCGTAAATAAAGTATACCGGCATATCCTTGAATCTGCGTATATCACAACCCAACGGAGGATTTACGATCTGCAAGGTGCTGACAGTTTGAACCGATTGAAATGGTTGCTCGATCAGCAGCCGGATGTTTTTAACAAAGTTTCCAGTAAGGTAATTGCAAGCTACCTGGGTGTTACACCCTATACATTAAGTCGCCTAAAAGCTAATCTCTAAATCAATAAAAATTGCTATAGGGCAACTTTATCTTCGTTTCAATTAGCGTGCTTTGCTTCATTAAAAAAGTAAGCCGTATGCGAAGTTTATTGTGCCTCATGGTAACGCTGATTTCTTCGGGAATATACCAGTCCATATGGGCTCAGGAAGGGCCTCCCAAAGTCCCCATTCCGGTGGAATTCATGGCGGGAAACAACCGGATGTTTTTCCAGATGGTGGTCAAGAAAAAATTTTCGCCAGCCAGCAAATTTGGCTTTTTGAGTGTGTCCTCCTTTTCCGCTGGCTACGATAATAATGAAGAGGATCTGGATATTGCGATTCCTGTATTAGTAAATTATAAAATTTTCAAGGGTTTTGATCTGGTAGGAGGAACAACCTTAAACAACAGTGTTGGTTATTCTCCGCTCCTGGGTGTACAGCATTCCTTTGCCAATAGGGAGTGGGTGGTCGTGACCATTGCGTCATTGCTCCTCAATTCGAAAAGAAATGTGGAGCTTTTCGGTATCTATGAATACAAACCGGCACTAAGTCCAAAAAATAATTTGTACACCAGGCTGCAGTTTTTGTATGTACACGGTACACGGGAAAACGCTCATGCCCGGAGTTTCCTTCAGCTTAGAACTGGCTTGAAAATGAATGCCCTGAATTTTGGTGTGGGGGCGAATTTAGATCAATATGGGCCCGGAAAAAGTTTCAAACCAAACTATGGGATTTTTGTAGGCTGGGCTTTTCAATAAAGCCCTCTCACCGAACAACGGTTGCGCAGCTCATGTTTCTTCATGGAAGAAAACCCGCTCACAAAGCACACAGCTTCGCTCCAATGTGGCAATAGGATGGCTACTTTGAAAGCCAGGTAAGACGAGAACTATGTTGGTAACCATACCTGATTTGGCTTTCGGGTAAAGAAAGAGGAGACTTAATGCGAGTATTCCCTGGTGGCCGATGAGAAGACGTGGCCGGCAGCTGCTTTATAAAGTCGGGTAGTTAGCGTTTCTATGGCTTTGAAGTATTAACTTAAATCGTTTTACAGTGAATGAAGTTCAGAGTTGATAATTCCTTTCTTCGTTATAATATAACGTGCTATGGCTAAAAAGAACAAGACTACAGAAACTGAGGTGAACGTGATGGACTTCATCAACAGCTTTGTTGAGAATGAGCAAAAGCGGGCCGACAGTCTTCAACTTATCGCATTGATGCGGAAATGGTCTGGCGTTGAACCTAAAATGTGGGGGCCTACCATCATTGGCTTTGGCAGCTATCATTACCGTTATGCCAGCGGACATGAAGGAGATGCGTGCCTGATTGGATTCTCACCACGCAAAGCGGAATTCTCGCTGTATGTGTATGCCCAGGGCAGCAACAGCGAGCACCTGCTGGAGGGATTGGGTAAGTTTAAAATGGGTAGGGCTTGTATTTATTTCAAACGCCTGGACGACCTTGACCTGAAGGTGTTGGAGAAACTCTGCAAGAGCACCATCCGCTTTCTGCAAGAAACGTATGGTACAAAGCAGAAAAAATGATCTTGTGAATAAGGGCTGATCAGTGAGCGGTCTTTTTAAACTATCTTCCTGTTGCGCAACGGTCACTGAGGTTTCATGCTTTGTAACGATTACAGGATGATGTGTAGGCCACCGTACTGTCTCTGATTGCATCAGGCAGGCGCTCACCAAGGGCATGCAAGGGCATGAAAATCAATATTAACTCAAATTGACGTTATATAACGTAATAATAAGTTGTATAACTTAAATATACGTTATACTTTTAGTCCCATGAAGGAACTAACAGAAAGAGAACTCGCTGTACTCGAAATTCTATGGGACATTAAACGTGGTTTTGTCAATGACGTTCTGGCCAGATTTC